>NZ_JQNK01000009.1:2267222-2591111 GCF_000745215.1 Methylosinus sp. PW1 | reverse complement strand
CAATTGATCGGGATAATTCTCGATCGGCGCGACGCGATGCAGCCCGAAGAGATCGGGCAGCAGCCGCATCATCACCTCGCGATTTTCCAGCATGTAGGAGACGCCGGAGGGCGTGCGGGCGTTGTCCTCCAGCACATAGAAGCCGTCATCGTCGGTGCGGATGATGTCTATGCCGGCGATATGCACGAAGATGTCGTGCGGCACGCGGCGCCCCGCCATCTCCGGCCGAAAGGCGGGGTTGCGATAGACGAGCTCGGACGGCACCACGCCCGCTTTCAAAATCTCGCCCGGGCCATAGAGATCAGCGAGAAACAGATTCAGCGCCTTCACGCGTTGAATCAGGCCCTTCTCGAGCTGCGCCCATTCGGCGCGGGCGATGATGCGCGGCAGAATGTCGAAGGGAATGAGCCGCTCGGTCGCCTCCTGCGAGCCATAGACCGCGAAGGTGATGCCGATGCGCCGAAACAGAAGCTCCGCCTGCGCCCTGCGGGAGGCGAGAAACTCGGGCTCCACCGAGGTGAGCCATTTGGCGAGCTTTTCATAAGGAACGCGGGTCACGCCGTCGACGCCGTCCATCTCATCGAATTTCGCCACCTTCGAAAGCACGTTCTCGCTCTCCCTCGAGGTTTCGGCGAACGGCCGATCGCGCCGGACGATGCGCCTTTGTGGCAGAGCATGGCAAGAAGCGAGCCAGGCGGCTCGAGCGTCGCCGAAGCCCTTATCGAGCCGTCTCGTCTTCTAATCCGTTTGTCGTTGACAAGCCATGCGCCCCGCATCAAAACCAAAAGCGTCGGCGCGATTTTCGAGTCGCTCGGCGATCCACACTTGCGAAGGACTCATGGGCAGTAGCCTCGGCAATAGCCGCCTCGGCGCAGCCGCCGCAGCCTCGTCTGCGCGCGTCGTGCCTGACACAGAAGCCCGCGGCCGAAAGGACCGCGTGAGAGGCGTCGCCAGAGCCTAGCGCTCCACCCGCCGCTCGCGCCTTCGGCCGCCACAAAGGCCAGAAGGACGAGAGCGATGAAGATGTTTTCCCGCCCCTATGCGACCCTCCGCCTGCGCTCGGCGCAGAGCGTCGTCACGCCCATCGCCGCGCCGGCGGAGCTGCGCGATCTGCGCCTCACCGGACGCCGCATGCGGCTGCGCGCCGCCTGGACGATCGACGCCGCCACACGCCGGCCCGTCTGCCTCTGGGACAAGGAGACCGACACGCCCGGCCGCGCCCAGGACGAGGATGCGCAGAGTCGTCAGCACGGCTTTTCCCGCCGCCCAGCGCGCCTCATCCGATCGATACGCGAAAGGCCCTTTGCGCGTCTCGCATCGCGCGCGATCGGGATATGATAGAGCGCTCTCCGATCGAACGGCGCTCCAACGAAGGATTGCAAAAATCCGCGCTCGTCGTCCCGGTCGGCGCTCCCGCCGAAACGACGAGCGCCCGATGCTCGGCGATCGTCATCAAAGCTTCACGACGCTGAACTGTAAAGGCCGCGCTCGTACGTTTTTCGCTTTCGCGCGTGCGACATGAAACTCTGCCAATATGCGAATCGCATAGAAGATCGAACGACGAGCCGATGCATTTCCGAATTCTCGCCGCACTGGCGACGCTGACGTTCGCGCTCCAATGCGCGAGCCCATCGACGGCCGCCGACAAGCCGTCCGAGACGCCCGCCCCGCCCGCCTTCACTTGGGCGGGTCTGCATATCGGAGTGAACGCCGGCGGCGGCCTGCCCATTGCGAGCGGCGGAACGCTGCAGGCCGGCAGCGGCTTCACGAGCGGCGCCTTCGACCTCGCGGCGCCGAACCGCGACCGCGCCGGAGCGAGCTTCGGCGCGCAGATCGGCTATGACTGGCAGCACGGCTCTTGGGTCTATGGGCTCGAGACCGATTTGAATTTTCTCGGCCTGCGCCGCGCTTCCACCGGAATTTTTCCGGCGCCCGCCGCCTATCGCCCTCTCGGAATCACGGCCTATGGGCTGACCTCGGACGAAAATGGCGATTACTTCGCCAGCATTCGCGCGCGTCTCGGCTACGCCTTTGGCCGCACGCTGCTCTACGCCACGGGCGGAATCGCCGCCGGCGGCTGGCGCGGCGCATCCAATCTCGTCTTCTATGAGGCGGGGCCGCTCGGCCTCTTCTTCGCGCCGGTCTCCAAATCCTCACGCATGAAATATGCGATCGGCGGCGGGATCGAGCAGGCGCTCGACGACCATTTCTCGGCGCGGCTCGAATATCTCTATGTGAACCAGCAATTGCAGAACCGCGTCTACGACAATAATTTCTCGTTCCAATTCGCCGCGCGCCAGCGCAGCGAGGCGCATGTTCTGCGTCTCGGCCTGAATTATCGTTTCGATCCGCAAGAGGAAGCGCGCGGAGACGCCAAGAGCGACGACGACGCCTCCGAGGAGGAGAAAGCGAAAAAGCGCGGCAAGAAAGGCGAGCGCGCGGAAAAAGCGAAAGACGCGGAAAAGAAGGACGACAAGAACGGCGAGGAAATCTACAGCTTCCACGGCCAGACGACCGCGGTCGTGCAGGGCTATCCCAAATTTCCGGCGCTCTATTCGGGCACGCACAGCTTTCCGCCCAAGGGCCTCGCCGACGCCGGCTCGACCAGCAATCTGTTCGTCGGCATGCGCCTTTGGAAAGGCGCCGCCGTCTATCTCAATCCCGAGGTCGACATGGGCTATGGCCTCGCCAATTCCGTCGGCGCCGCCTCTTATGTGAACGGCGCCGTCGCGAAAGTGGGACGCGCCGCGCCCTATATGCGCTTCCAGCGCTATTTCCTGCGCCAGATCATCGGGCTCGATGGCGGCGAGAAGGTCGAGGACCCTGAAACCGGCTCCTATAACGAGGTGCTGGAATCGACGCAGAACCAGCTGTCGGGCAAGGTCGACAAGGATCGGCTGATCCTCACCATCGGCAAGTTCAGCGTGCCGGATATTTTCGACGACAATAAATACGCCCATGATCCGACGACGGGCTTCCTGAATTTCGGCGTCAACACGCTCGGGGCCTTCGACTACGCCGCCGATTCATGGGGCTACACCTATGGCGCCGCGCTGGAGTGGAAGCAGGATTGGTGGAGCGCGCGCGGCGGCTTGTTTCAGCTCTCCGAGATTCCCAACGGTCCTTCCATCGAGCCGCAGATCGGCCGCCAATTCATGGGCGTCGCCGAATTCGAGGCGCGCTACGATCTCCTCGAGCAGCCGGGCGTGATCAAATTTCTGGCCTTCGCCGACAATGGCAATCTCACCAAGGTGCAGGACGCCATCGACTTCGCCTATCTCACCGGCAATTTTCCGCCGGATGTGAACAATCCGTGGATTCGCAAGCGCCATGTGAAGATCGGCGGCGGCGTCAATGTGCAGCAGCAGCTCTCCAAGGAGGTCGGCGTCTTTCTGCGCGCCAGCATGTCCGACGGGCGCTTCGAGACCGTCGATTACACCGACATAGACCGCTCGCTCTCGACCGGCTTCACCGCCGCCGGCGCGCTGTGGGGCCGCGACAAGGACGAGATCGGCGGCGCCATGGTGTTCTCCGGCCTCGCCGGCCCGCGCGTGAGCTATTTCGGCCTCGGCGGAACCAGCGTCTATATCGGCGACGGCAGGCTCTCCTACGCCGGCGAGAAAGTGCTGGAGACCTATTACAAATACAACGTCCGCGACGGAGTCGAGCTGACGCTCGACTATCAGCTCATCGGCAATCCCGCGCATAATTCCGTGCGGGGGCCGATCAACGTCTTCGGCCTGCGGCTGCACGCGCAATTTTGACGATTTGGGCGCCGCCGCCGATTGTTCTACAATCGGCGCGAGATGACCGAGGCGCGCGACGATTTCACTCTGCTCTGGCTGCAGGCCGGCAGCTGCGGCGGCTGCACCATGGCGACGCTGGAGCGCGGCGCCGCCGGCTGGTTCGAGGAGCTACGCGGCTTCGGCATACGTCTGCTCTGGCATCCGAGCGTCAGCGAGGAGACCGGCGAGGAAGCCCGCGCCATTCTCGCCCGCGTCGAGCGCGGCGAGCAAAGGCTCGGCGCGCTCTGCATAGAGGGCTCCATCCTCCACGGGCCGGAGGGCACGGGCCTTTTCAACAAGCTCTCCGGCACCGGCCGCAGCATGCTGGATTGGGCGCGCGCTCTGGCGCCGCGCGCCGATTATTGCGTGGCGGTGGGAAGCTGCGCCGCTTTCGGCGGCGTTCCCGCCGGCGCGCCCGACCCGACGGGCGCCAGCGGGCTGCAATATTCCGGCGTCGATATGGGCGGGGCGCTCGGGCCGGACTATCGCTCGGTCAAAGGGCTGCCGGTCGTCAATGTCTCCGGCTGCGCGCCGCATCCGGGCTGGATCATGGAGACGCTGCTGGCGCTCTCGCTCGGCCGTTTCACGCGGGCCGATATCGATGATTACGGCCGGCCGCGCATTTTCGCCGACCATCTCGCCCATCACGGCTGCAGCCGCAATGAATTCTACGAATTCAAGGCCAGCGCCGAGGACTTCTCGGAGCGCGGTTGCCTGATGGAGCATTTGGGGTGCAAGGCGACGCAGGCGGTCGGCGATTGCAATCAGCGCGCCTGGAACGGCGGCGGCTCCTGCACCCAGGCGGGCTCCACCTGCATCGCCTGCACCTCGCCGGGCTTCGAGGCGACGCGCGGCTTCCATCGCACGCCCAAGATCGGCGGCATTCCGGTCGGCCTGCCGCTCGACATGCCCAAAGCCTGGTTCGTCGCGCTGGCCGCCCTCTCCAAATCAGCGACGCCCAAACGCGTGCGCGAGAACGCGCGCAGCGACCACGTCGTCCAGGCGCCGACGCCGGGGGCGGAGAAGAAGAAGAAATGAGCCGCATCGTCGTCGGGCCGTTCAATCGCGTCGAGGGCGATCTCGAGGTGACGCTCGACGTCGAGAATGGCGTGGTGCGCGAGGCGCGCGTCTCGGCCTCGCTCTATCGCGGCTTCGAGCAATTGCTGCTCGGCCGCCCGGCCGCCGACGCCCTGGCGATCGCGCCGCGCATCTGCGGCATTTGCTCGGTCTCGCAATCTCTGGCCGCCGCCGCCGTGCTGCGCGCCGCCCAGCCGATCGCGCCCGCGCCCAACGGGCTGCTCGCCACCAATATCGCCCATGCGGCGGAGAATATCGCCGACCATCTCACGCATTTCTACGTCTTCTTCATGCCGGATTTCGCCCGCGCCGCCTATGCCGGGCGGCCCTGGCACAGCGCCGCCGAGACGCGCTTCAAGGCCGTCTCCGGCGCGGCGCTGCGCGAGGCGCTGCCGGCGCGCGCGCGGCTGCTCGAGACGATGGGGCTGATCGCCGGCAAATGGCCGCACAGCCTCGCCTTCCGCGCCGGCGGCGTGACGCGGGCGCTGGCGCTGGGCGACGAGATGCGCCTGCGCGCCCTGCTCGCGGATTTTCGCGCCTTTCTCGAGCGCACGCTCTTCGCCGCGCCGATCGAGGCCGTGACCGCCCTCTCCTCGATCGAGGAGCTCGATCGCTTCGCGGACAACGCCGCCGGCGATTTTTCCGCCTTCCTCCGCATCGCGCGCGATCTTCGCCTCGAGGAGATGGGTTGCGGCCCCGGCCTGCTGCTCTCCGCCGGAGCCTATCTCGGGCCGGAGGGCCATCGCTTCCCTGCTGGTCTCCTCGACACGAGGACGGGCGGGCTGCGCGAGCCGCCGCTCGATCATGTCGAGGAGGATGTCTCGCACGCCTATATGCGCGACACCGCCGCCGATCCCGCGCGCGCCGACACGCTTCCCGATATTCACCGCGAGGGGGCCTATAGTTTCGCCAAGGCGCCGCGGCTCGAGGGCCGCGCGGTGGAGGTGGGCGCTCTGGCGCGTCAGGCCGTCGCCGGCCATCCCCTGATCCGCGACCTGCTCGCGCGTAGCGGCGGCTCCACCGTCCTCGCCCGCATCGTCGCGCGCGTCCTGGAGATTGCCCTGC
Source organism: Methylosinus sp. PW1 (assembly GCF_000745215.1). Taxonomy (NCBI): domain Bacteria; kingdom Pseudomonadati; phylum Pseudomonadota; class Alphaproteobacteria; order Hyphomicrobiales; family Methylocystaceae; genus Methylosinus; species Methylosinus sp. PW1. The sequence goes on along the minus strand of NZ_JQNK01000009.1, from coordinate 2,585,184 downwards.
TCACCGAGGCGATGGAGGACTGGACCCGCGCGCTGGCGCCGAGCGAGCCCTATTGCGCGCCCGACGCGCCGCTCGCCGACGGCGCCTTCGTCGGCTTCGTCGAGGCGGCGCGCGGAACGCTCGGCCATTGGGCGAGCTTCCGCGACGGTCAGATCGAGCGCTATCAGATCATCGCGCCCACGACCTGGAATTTCTCGCCCCGCGACGCCGCCGGCATTCCCGGCCCGCTGGAGCAGGCGCTGGCCGGGCTCGATGTGGGCGAAGCGGGCGCGACCAATGTCGCGGTGCAGCATATCGTGCGCTCCTTCGACCCCTGCATGGTCTGCACGGCGCATTGACTGTCTAGACTCTTTCCGCGACTGGAAAGCGGCTTCTCGTCGTGACGCCCTCCCCCAGCGAAGAGATTTTCGGCAATCGCCTGAGAGCCTGGAAATATTCTCCTTATCCTCGCGCTGGCCCGCATCTTGCCGTTCTCTCCCCAAGCGGCGCCTTCGCGCGAATGCCGCATTGCACAAGGGTGGGGAAGGAAATGGCCGCCATCGAAACCTTCTACGACGTCATTCGCCGTCAGGGCGTCACGCGCCGCAGCTTCACCAAATTCTGCTCGCTCACCGCGGCGAGCCTCGGCCTCGGTCAGACCGCCGCCACGCAAATGGCGCAGGCGCTGGAGACCAAGCCGCGCATTCCGGTGATCTGGATGCATGGGCTCGAATGCACCTGCTGCTCGGAGAGCTTCATCCGCTCGGCGCATCCGCTCGCCAAGGATGTCGTGCTGTCGATGATCTCGCTCGACTATGACGACACCATCATGGCCGCCGCGGGACATCAGGCCGAGGCGATTCTGGAAGAAACCAAGGAAAAGTACAAGGGCAAATATATTCTGGCCGTCGAGGGCAATCCGCCACTGAACGAGGGCGGCATGTTCTGCATCGACGGCGGCAAGCCCTTCGTCGAGAAGCTGAAATGGATGGCCGAGGACGCTATGGCGATCATCGCCTGGGGCGCCTGCGCCTCCTGGGGCTGCGTGCAGGCGGCCAAGCCCAATCCGACGCAGGCGACGCCGATCGACAAGGTCATCAAGGACAAGCCGATCATCAAGGTTCCCGGCTGCCCGCCCATCGCCGAGGTGATGACCGGCGTCGTCACTTACGTCACCACTTTCGGCCGACTGCCGGAGCTCGACCGGCAGGGCCGGCCGAAAATGTTCTACTCCCAGCGCATCCACGACAAATGCTATCGCCGCCCGCATTTCGACGCCGGGCAGTTCGTGGAGGAATGGGACGACGAGGCGGCGCGCAAGGGCCATTGCCTCTACAAAATGGGCTGCAAGGGTCCGACGACTTATAACGCCTGCTCCACCGTGCGCTGGAACGGCGGCGTCTCCTTCCCCATCCAGTCCGGCCATGGCTGCATCGGCTGCTCGGAAGAGGATTTCTGGGACAAGGGCTCCTTCTACGACCGGCTGACCAAGATCAACCAGTTCGGCATAGAGCATAACGCCGATGAGGTGGGCCTCGCGGCCGCGGCCGTCGTCGGCGGCGCCGTCGCTGTCCATGCGGGCGTCACCGCGGTGAAGCGCATCACCACCAAGCACGAAGGGTGAGGAGCAAAAGCGCGCTCCCCTCGCCCTCATGCTGAAGAGGCTCCGCAGGAGCCGTCTCGAAGCACGAGGGCGAGGCTCCAGAGGGCGCGCGTGACGGCTCCCTCGTCCTTCGAGACGCGGCCTGCGGCCGCTCCTCAGGATGAGGGAGCCTTCGCCCAATACCCTGAACACAAGAAGCAAACGCCGCCGAGGAAACGCGATCATGGGCATTCAGACGCCGAACGGCTTCAATCTCGACAATTCCGGCAAGCGCATCGTCGTCGATCCGGTCACGCGCATCGAGGGACACCTCCGCGTCGAGGTCAATGTCGACAAGAACAATGTGATCCGCAACGCGGTTTCGACCGGCACCATGTGGCGCGGCATCGAGGTCATTCTGAAGGGCCGCGATCCGCGCGACGCCTGGGCCTTCACGCAGCGCATCTGCGGCGTCTGCACCGGCACACATGCGCTCACCTCTGTGCGCGCGGTGGAGAACGCGCTCGGCATCACCATTCCCGAGAACGCCAACTCCATCCGCAATATGATGCAGCTGGCGCTGCAGGTGCACGATCATCTCGTGCATTTCTATCATCTGCATGCGCTCGATTGGGTCGATGTGGTCTCGGCGCTCTCCGCCGATCCCAAGGCGACCTCCGTGCTGGCGCAGTCCATCTCCGATTGGCCGCTGTCCTCGCCCGGCTATTTCAAGGATCTGCAGATCCGCTTGAAGAAATTCGTCGAGTCGGGACAGCTCGGCCCGTTCAAGAACGGCTATTGGGGCCATGCGGCCTATAAGCTTCCGCCGGAAGCCAATCTGATGGCCGTCGCGCATTATCTCGAGGCGCTCGATTTCCAGAAGGAGATCGTGAAGGTCCAGACGATCTTCGGCGGCAAGAATCCGCATCCCAACTGGCTCGTCGGCGGCGTGCCTTGCGCCATCAATGTCGATGGCAATGGCGCGGTCGGCGCGATCAATATGGAGCGCCTCAACGACGTCACCTCGATCATTCAGCAGTCGATCGACTTCGTCGAGAAGGTCTATGTGCCGGATGTGCTCGCCATCGGCTCCTTCTACAAGGATTGGCTCTATGGCGGCGGCCTCTCCGGCAAGAATGTCATGGCCTATGGCGATATTCCCGAGCACGCCAACGACTTTTCTCCCGGCAATCTCGGCCTGCCGCGCGGCGTGATCCTCAATGGCAATCTGAAAGAGATTTTCCCGGTCGATCACACCGATCCCGAGCAGATCCAGGAGTTCGTCACCCACTCCTGGTACAAATACCCGGACGAGACCAAGGGGCTGCATCCCTGGGACGGAATCACCGAGCCCAATTACAAGCTCGGCCCCAACGCCAAGGGCACGCCGACCAATATTCAGGAGCTGGACGAAGCCGGCAAATATTCCTGGATCAAGGCGCCGCGCTGGCGCGGCAACGCCGTCGAGGTGGGACCGCTGGCCCGCTATATCGTCGGCTACGCCCAAGGCAAGGCGGAGTTCAAGGAGCCGACCGACGAGTTTTTGAAGAAGCTCGGCGTGCCGGTGACAGCGCTGTTCTCGACGCTCGGCCGCACGGCGGCGCGCGCGCTCGAGGCGCAATGGGCGGTGCGCAAGATGGAGCACTTCCAGAACAAGCTGATCGCCAACATCAAGGCCGGCGATTCCTCCACCGCCAATATCGACAAATGGAATCCGCAGGCCTGGCCGAAGGAGGCCAAGGGCTTCGGCTTCACCGAGGCGCCGCGCGGCGCGCTCGCCCATTGGATCAAGGTCAAGGACGGCAAGATCGAGAATTACCAATGCGTCGTGCCGACCACATGGAACGGCAGCCCGCGCGATCCCAAGGGCAATATCGGCGCCTTCGAGGCCTCGCTGATGGACACGCCGCTGGCCGATCCGCAGAAGCCGCTGGAGATTCTGCGCACCATCCACTCCTTCGACCCGTGCCTCGCCTGCTCCACGCATGTGATGAGCGAGGACGGCCAGGAGATGACGCAAGTCAAGGTTCGCTGAGGAGGCGAGGTCATGACCGAGGCGACGCAAATCCATGGCGTGCTCGATGCTCACGGCGAAAAAGCCGCCGAGCTGCAGAGCGTCTATGTCTATGAGGCGCCGGTGCGGCTCTGGCACTGGATCAATGCGGCGGCGATCGTCGTGCTGGCGACGACGGGCTATTTCATCGCCTCGCCATTGCCTTCGACGCCCGGCGAGGCGAGCTCGCAGTTCCTGATGGGCTATATTCGCTTCGCCCATTTCTCGGCCGGCTATGTGCTCGCCGTGGCGCTGCTGCTGCGCATCTATTGGGCCTTTGTCGGCAATGAGCACGCCAAGCAGATTTTCTATCTGCCGGTGTGGGACCGCCAATGGCTGTCGGGCATTCTCTACGAGGCGGGCTGGTACGCCTTTTTGGTGAAGCAGCCGAAGAAATACATCGGCCATAATCCGCTCGGCCATCTGGTGATGCATCTCTTCATGCTCAACCTGGCCTTTCTGGTGGTGACGGGCTTCGCGCTCTACTCCGAGGGCGCGGGCCGCGACAGCTGGCAATACAAGCTGTTCGGATGGGTGTTCGCGATCTGGCCGAACAGCCAGGACGTCCACACTTGGCATCATCTCGCCATGTGGGGCGTCATTCTCTTCGTGATCATTCACATCTACACCGCCGTACGCGAGGATATCGTCTCCCGCCAGAGCCTCATCTCCTCGATGATCTCCGGCGAGCGCGTGTTCCGCGACGAGGCCGACAAGTGAGATCGTCATTGCGAGGAGCTGCGGGACGCCCCCTCCCCATCCCTCCCCCGCTTCGCGGGAGAGGGGGAAGACTTCGCTCGTCATCGAGGTTTCGTGAAACGCCCGCCGCCTCCCTTTCCTGCGGAACGCGGGGGAGGGTGGCCCGAGCCACGGACCGGATCACGTCATTGCGAGAGGAGACGCGATGCGCACTCTCATTCTCGGCATAGGCAATATTCTCTGGGCCGATGAAGGCTTCGGCGTGCGCGCGGTGGAGGAGTTCCATGTGCGCTATGAGACGGGCGGCGACGTCACCATTCTCGACGGCGGCACGCAGGGGCTCTATCTCGTGCAATTCGTCGAGGCCTGCGATCAGCTGCTCGTCTTCGACGCCATAGACTATGGCCTAGAGCCGGGGACCTTGCGCATCGTGCGCGACGGCGAGGTTCCGCGCTTCATGGGCGCGAAGAAGATGAGCCTGCATCAGACCGGCTTTCAGGAGGTGCTCTCCGCCGCCGATCTGCTCGGCCGCTATCCCTCGCGCCTCGCACTGATCGGCTGCCAGCCGCAGGACCTCGAGGATTGGGGCGGTCCGTTGACGCCGCCGGTCGTCGCATCTATCGAGCCGGCGCTCGACGCAGCCGTCGCGACTCTGACAGAATGGGGCGTCGAGCTCCGCCCACGCGCGGAAAGCGCGCAGAGCTTCCAGCGCCTGCTGGCGCATGACCTAGACCACAGCGCCTATGAGAGGCGCCTCGGCGCCGCCGATGAGGAGACGAGACCATGAAGGCGATCCGTTTCGCGGCTGCGGCCGCCGCTTTTCTGCTTCCGGCGACGGCCATGGCGCATCCGGGCGAGCATCCGAACGATCTCGCCTATGACATCATCCATATTTTCACCGAGCCGGATCATCTGCTCGCCATGGCGATGACGCTCGGCTGGGGCGCCATGGTCGTCGCCGTGGCGTTCTGGTTCAAGCCCTGGCGCGCGTCCTCCTGGCGCTGACGGACCCTCGAGCATGTGTGTCGGCTTTCCCATGACTGTCGTCGAAGGCGACGCTTTCGAAGCGCAGTGCGAGCGGCGCGGCGAACGCCACGCCGTCTCCATGGCGCTGGTCGGCTTGCAGCCCGCCGGGACCAAGGTGCTGGTCCATGTCGGCACTGCCGTCCGCGTGTTGGACCCGCTCGAGGCCGCGCAGATCGACGACGCTCTGGACGCGGTGGAAAAAGCCCTCGCCGGCGAGAATGTCGATCACCTTTTCGCCGATCTGGTCGATCGCGAGCCGCAGCTGCCGGAATTCCTGCGGAAGTGACCGCCACTGGAAAGCCTATACACAGAGTGGTAAGCTAGTTTCCAGGCATAGCCTGTCAAGTCTTCGGCTCCTGCTGGAAAGCTTCTTTCAACTCAGTCGCCTAGCGCATCGCCGTCGCGAGCCGCCCATGGCATGGCGATTGCGGCCTCCTCGGCAAAAATAAAAATGGGAGGACCGCATGTCCGGGTCGTTGCAGCTGGCGCTGAGCGAAAAATCCGGCGTCGCTCTGCTGGACGAGACCAATATCGACGCTTTTCTCACGCCGGCGCCCGGCGCGAGCGCGCATGCTCTGCTCTTCTTCGGCGGCGATCCCGCGCAGCGCAGCGAGACCCATGATGTGGCGATCATCTTTCCACAGCTGGTCAAGGCCTTCGCCGGAAGGCTGCGCGCCGCCATCATCGCGCCCGCGGCCGAGAAGGCGCTGGAGGGACGCTTCAGCGTCTGCGTCTATCCGAGCCTCGTCGTGACCTATGGAAGCGAGACGCTGGGCGTGCTGCCGAAAGTCTATGACTGGTCCGAATATCTCTCGCGGATCGAGGCGCTGCTGCAATTGCAGGCCGCGCCGCCGAAAGAGCCGCGCGTGCGCATCACCTTCACGGAAGGGGAGACGAGCTCATGAAAGCCGGATTCTGGGTTTCGCCGGACGGCGCCGACGAAGCGATGACGGTCATGCCGATCGGCTATGACGCCGAGGCCGAAACCAAGCGCAGCGTCATCTCCTTTCTCGCAACCGCGACCGGCGAGCAGGCCGTCGCCGAATGCCCGCGCGCCGCGGCTCTGCTGCCGCAGCTCGCCGATGCGCTCGCCGCGCAGCGCGCCGACGCGCCGGGCAAGCTCTTCGACATCACCGACTATGAGGCGAAAGAGCGCGAGCTCATCGGCCAGGTGCTCGGCGAGGGCGAGGTGAGCGGCGTCGCCGCCCTCCCCGACGGCGTCACCGCGCAAATCCTCGAGGCCTCCATGGCCGGGCTGTGGCGCGTTCGCTTCACCGATGCGCAGGGACGGCTCACGGCCGATTATCTCGAGATCGCCGCCATTCCCCATGTCGTCGAACGCGCGGCGAAAGTCACCGCCGAGCGCATCGCTATAGGCGCCGAGCCCGAGGGCGCGATGAATGTGATGCCAATGCTGGCCGAGATCGACGCGCGCATGCGCGCGCATAAGGCCGGCGATCCATCGCATGTCATCAATTTCTCGCTTCTGCCCGTGTCCGAGATCGACATGGAGCATTTGCAGCAAACGCTCGGCAATGGACCCGTGCAGCTGATCTCGCGCGGCTATGGCTCCGCCAAGATCACCGCGACCGGCGCGCGCAATGTGTGGTCGGTGCAATTCTTCAACGCCATGGGGACGATCATTCTCGACACGCTGGAGATCGGCGACACGCCCGCCGCGGCCTGCGCTGCCGACGAGGATTTCCACGATTCGGCGGAGCGTCTGCGCGAGATTCACGAGGCCTATTTCACATGAGCGACGAGACGCTTCGCGATATCGCCCCCGACGCGCGCATGGAATGCGGCGTGTGCTGGCATGTCTATGATCCGGCCGAGGGCGATCCCGTCTGGCAGATTCCGCCGGGCGTCGCCTTCGCCGATCTTCCCGCCGACTGGCGCTGCCCCGAATGCGACGCGCCGCAAGAGAAATTCTTGAGGTGCGAGAATTGAGCGACGCCGCGGCGAGAGGCGAGAAGCTCGCGGATTTCTACCGCCGCGTCCATGCGACGTCGATGCGGGACTCCGGCCTCTGCAACGAGGCGCTCACGGTGGAGCCCGTCGGCTTTCGCGACTTCGGCCCCTATGCGCTGGGCGTGATCGTCACGCCCTGGTTCGCCAATCTCGTCGTCGCCGCGCCGCGCGAGGGCGCCGAGGCGCCCTTCCCCGATCCGACGCGGCTGCAATTGCGCTTTCCGGCCGGCGACGTCGATTTCAATGTCAGCGAGATCGACGGCTTCGGCCGCATCGCCGCCTGCTCGCTGTTCTCGCCCATGGATGATTTCGCCGATCACGACGCCGCGCGAACAGCGGCGCGCGCGGCGCTCGACGCATTGCTCGATCCGACGCTGAACGAAGCGCCGAAGCGCGAGACGGAGCCGACCGCCGCGCTCGATCGGCGCGCATTGTTCGGCGGCCGTCGACGCGGCGATGAAGAGGCCTCGCCATGAGCGCGGGCGCCGATCTCGGGGGGCTCGGCCCCGGCGCGATCTCCATTGTCGCCGAGCTCGCCGATGATCGCATCTGCTCGGTGCGCGTGCGCTCGAGCCGGCCCGCGCATCTCACGCGTCTGTTTCGCGGCCGCCCCGCCGCGGAAGTCGCGCCGCTCGCCGGGCGGCTGTTCTCCCTCTGCGGCCTCTCCCACGCTTTCGCCGCTTCGCGCGCCATCGCCGCGGCGCGCGGAGACATTCGCAAGCCCACGCCGCAAGATCTCATCGCGCTCGATTGCGAGCGCCTCTCCGAGACATTGCGCGCGCTGGCGACAATAGCGGAGGATGCTGTTCCGCCGACCGCCCTCCGCGCGGTTCTCGCTCTGACGCGTGAGCTCGCGACAGGCGACGCGCGCGACCGCGACGCGACTACCGCCCGCCTGCGCGTCGAGACGGCGAAGCTCGGCCTGCTAGACGCTTCCAACGCAGCCGCGAGCGGCGACACGCCATCCAGCAAATTGTCGCGCGCGCTAGCGCGCAGCCCCGCCATAGCCGCGAGCGCGCCCGATACGCTGCGCGCAGAGGACGACGCCCTCGTGCTGGAAGGAATAAGAGCGCAGGGCGAAAGCTTCAGCGCGGCGCCCAGCATCGCCGGCCGTGCGCCGGAGACCGGCGCATTCGCGCGGAATTGGCGCGAGACCGATCTGTCGCGCGGCGCAATCTGCGCGCGCTTTTCCGCCCGCATGATCGATCTCGATCGGCTCGTGGCGCGCCTCTCCAATGGCGCGGAAGACGCCTCCCGCAGCGACGCTCCCGCCGCGCGCGAAGCCTATTGCGCGGTCGAAACTTCGCGCGGAGAGCTGTATCATTGGGTTCGGCTCACACCGGACGATAGGATCGAGAATTATGCGATCGTCGCGCCGACAGAATGGAATTTCCATCCCGCCGGACCTTTCGTCGCCGCCCTGCTCGGCGCGCGCATTCCGCGCGCCGCGGCGGCGCAGACGATCACGCGCCTCGCGGGACTGTTCGATCCTTGCGTCGCCTTTCACGTCGAGCTGCGCGAGGCCGCCTATGCATGAGATGGCGCTGACCGAGAGCATCGTCGAGCTGATCGAGGAAGAAAGCCGCAAGCAGGGCTTTTCCCGCGTGCGCGTGGTGCGGCTCGAGATCGGCGCGCTCAGCCATGTGGAGCCGGAGGCGATCCGCTTCTGCTTCGAGGCAGTGACGCATGGCGGAATCGCTCGAGGCGCGCGGCTCGACATATTGCGCATTCCCGGCGAAGGCTGGTGCCTCGATTGCGCCAAGACCGTCGCCGTCGAAGAAAGATTCGGCCCTTGCCCGGACTGCGGCGGATATCATGTCCAAGTCACCGGCGGCGAGGATATGCGGGTGCAGGAACTGGAGGTCGACTAATGTGCACAGTCTGCGGCTGCGGAACGTCCAGCGTCGAAGGAAAGCCAGAACATAGCCACGACCATCCGCATGATCATGCGCATGATCACGCTCATGGCCACGCTCACGACCATCATCATGGTCATGATCACGATCACCACCATGATCATGAACACGACCATCATCATCATGATCACCCGCATCCGCACGATCACGACCATCCTCACGCGCATGATCACGATCATTCGCACGACGACCACGGCCATCGTCACGATTATGGCTCCGGCGCCGCGGGCGTTCACGTTCCCGGCCTCAGCCAGGAGCGCATCGTCCGCATAGAGCGCGACATACTCTCCAAGAACAACGACCACGCCCGCGAGAATCGCGTGCGCTTCGAGCAATCCGGCGTATTCGCGCTCAACTTCGTCTCCAGCCCCGGCTCCGGCAAGACGCAGCTGCTCGTGCGCACGATCACCGATCTGAAAGACCGCTTTCCCATTTCCGTCATCGAAGGCGATCAGCAGACATCTAACGACGCCGAGCGCATTCGCGCGACCGGCGTTCCGGCGTTGCAGATCAACACCGGCAAGGGCTGCCATCTCGATGCGCATATGGTCGCGCGCGCGCTCACCGAGCTTTCCGTCGCGCCCTCCTCGCTGCTCTTCATCGAGAATGTCGGCAATCTCGTCTGCCCTGCGGCTTTCGATCTCGGCGAGGCGCATAAGGTCGTCGTGCTCTCGGTGACGGAGGGCGAGGACAAGCCGCTCAAATATCCCGAAATGTTCGCGGCCTCCGATCTGATGCTGCTGAACAAATCCGATCTTCTGCCGCATGTGGAGTTCGACGTCGGCCGCTGTCTCGCCAATGCGCTGAAGGTCAATCCCGATCTGCAGACATTGGTCGTCTCCGCGCGCAGCGGCGAAGGCATGGCGGCCTTCTACGCATGGATCGAGGCGCGCGCGGCGCGGGCCGCCGCAAGAAGCGCGCGCGCCGCCGCGGCGAAGTGAGGAGAAAAAGCGGATGCCGTCGAGCGAAGCGACGAGGCTGAGGCTGCGCGTGACCGGCGCCGTGCAGGGCGTCGGCTTTCGCCCCTTCGTGCATTCGCTCGCCGACCGCTATGCGCTGGCCGGCTTCGTGCGCAATGACTCACAAGGCGTGCTGATGGAGGTGGAAGGCGCGCGCGTCGATGATTTCGTCGCGGCGCTGCGACGCGAGCCGCCGCCGCTCGCGCGCATCGACACGCTGGAATGCGAAACGATCACGCCGCTGCGCGACGCAACATTTTCGATCGAGCCGAGCCGCGACGGCAAGACGCAGACGCGCATAACGCCAGACGCCGCCGTCTGCGACGACTGCCTGAATGATCTCTTCGATCCGAAGAGCCGTTTCTATCTCTATCCTTTCGTCAATTGCACCCATTGCGGCCCGCGCTACACGCTGACGCGGCGCCTGCCCTATGATCGCGCGCAGACATCCATGGCGCCTTTCGCTATGTGCGATGATTGCGCGCGCGATTACGCCGACCCGACCAATCGACGCTTTCATGCGCAGCCGATCGCCTGCCCGAAATGCGGTCCACGGCTCGCCTATCTGGGGCCGCAGGGTGCGAGCCTGAAGGCTCGCGGTCCGAGCGCCGCAATGGACCGCGAGCCTTCAGGCTCGCTCATCCAGCAAATCGTCGCGACTCTCCAAAACGGCGGCATTGTCGCGCTGAAAGGAATCGGCGGCTTTCATCTCCTCTGCGATGCGCGCAATGAGGCGGCCGTCGCCGAGCTGCGCCGCCGCAAGGGCCGCGACGCAAAGCCTTTCGCCGTGATGGTCGCCGATCAGGATTCCGCGATGCGCGCGGGCGTCTTCGACGCGCAGTCGCTACGCCTGCTGCAATCACGCGCGCGGCCCATCGTCATCGTCGAAAAGCGCGAAGATTTCGCGCCTTCCGTCGCGCCCGGCCTCTCGCGCATCGGCCTCATTCTGCCCTATGCGCCGCTGCATCATCTGCTGTTTCACGCCGCCGCGGATTTGGCGCTCGTCGCCACCAGCGCCAATCCGAGCGGCGAGCCGCTGATCGTCGATGACGAAGAGGCGCACGAAAAGCTCGCCTCCATCGCCGATCTCATCATCGGCCATGATCGCGCCATTGTCGCGCGCGCCGATGATAGCGTGATGTCCGTCATCGCCGGAGCGCCCGCCTTCTTGCGTCGCGCGCGCGGCTTCGTTCCCGAGCCCATAGCGCTCGCGAGCGACGGCCCCGACACTCTGGCGCTCGGCGCGCATCTGAAAGCCACCATCACCGTAACGCGCGGACGCGAGGCTTTCGTCTCGACTCATATCGGCTCGCTCGACGATCGTGCGACGATCGACTTCTATCGCGAGACCATTGCGCGAATGCTCGATATTCTCGATGTGAAGCCCGAGCGTGTCGCCTGCGATCTCCACCCCGATCTCGCCTCGACGCGCTACGCCGAAGAGACGGGGCTTCCGCTCATTCGCGTGCAGCATCACGCCGCGCATATCGCCGCCATCGCCGCCGAGCATAAAATCGAAGGTCCCATACTCGGCGCCGCGCTCGACGGCTATGGCTATGGCGACGACGGCGGCGCCTGGGGCGGCGAGCTTATGCTGGTCGATGAAGGCCATTGGCGCCGGCTCGGCCATATCGCGCCGTTGCCGCTGCCCGGCGGCGATCGCGCTGCGCGCGAGCCTTGGCGCATGGGCGTCGCCGCGCTCGCCGCGCAGAATCGCTGCGGCGACGTGTTCGATCGCTTTCCCGGCATGGAGCTCGCCGGCAAGGTGGCGATGCTGGCGAGCGCGCCCAATGTCGCGCGAACGACGAGCCTCGGCCGCTTGTTCGACGCCGCGGCGGCGCTGCTCGGCGTGCGGCTCGTGCAGCAATATGAGGGGCAGGCGGCAATGGAGCTGGAGGCGCTGTGCAAACGTCCGCATGCGCTGCCCAATGGCTACAGCATCGAGAATGACATTGTCGATCTGAGCAAGCTCTTCGCCGCTCTGCTGAAGCCGGGCCTCGCCGCGACGCAAGGCGCCGAGCTGTTTCATGGAACGCTGATCGAAGCGCTCGCGCAATGGCTCTGCGCGGCGGCGCGGGCGCGTGGCGTTACGCGCGTCGCGCTCGGCGGCGGCTGCATGATGAATAGAATTCTCGCGGAGGGCCTCGTCTCGCGCCTTCGCGACTTTGGAATAGAAACGTTGCTCGCGCGCGCGGCGCCGACGAATGACGGCGGCCTTTCGCTCGGCCAAGCTCATATTGCGCGAATGAGAAAGGTCTAACGCAAATGTGCCTCGCCATTCCCGCCCGCGTGGAGGAGCTGCTGCCAGACGATATGGCGCGCGTCAGCGTCGACGGCGTCGGCAAGCTGGTGTCCGTCGCGCTCGTCGATGGTCTTACGATCGGCGATTATGTCGTGCTGCATGTCGGCTATGCGCTCGCCAAGATCGACGAGGAAGAGGCGATGGCGACGCTCGCACTGCTGCGCGAGGCCGCGGCGCTGGGAGAAGCGCAATGAAGCATGTCGACGAATACCGCGATGGCGATCTCGCGCGCGCCATAGCGCAGCGCATCGCCGCGGAAGCGCAGAGCGATCGGCAATATCGCTTCATGGAGTTTTGCGGCGGCCATACGCATGCGATCTCGCGCTATGGAATAGAGGATCTGCTGCCCGAGAATATTCGCCTCATCCACGGCCCCGGCTGCCCCGTCTGCGTGCTGCCGATGGGCCGCATAGACGACGCCATTCGCCTCGCCGCGCGCGAGGAGGTGACGCTCTGCACCTATGCCGATCTGATGCGCGTGCCAGCCTCCGGCGGCTCCAGCCTGATGAAAGCCAAGGCGAACGGCGCCGATATTCGCATGGTCTATTCGACGCTCGACGCCATCGCCATCGCCGAGAAGGAGCCGCAACGCCAAATCGTCTTCTTCGCCATAGGCTTCGAGACGACGACGCCGCCGACCGCGCTCGCCATTCGTCTCGCGCAGAAGAAGGGCCTCGAGAATTTCTCCATCTTCTGCAATCATGTGCTGACGCCGGCGGCGATGCAGGCCATTCTCGACACCGACAATGGCGTCGAGATCGAAGGCTTCGTCGGCCCCGCGCATGTCTCCACCGTCATCGGCTCCGCGCCCTATCGGCGCTTCGCCAGCGATTATCGCAAGCCCGTCGTCATCGCCGGCTTCGAGCCGCTGGATGTGCTGCAGGCCATTTTGATGCTGCTGCGGCAGATCAACGAGGGCCGCTGCGAGATCGAGAATCAATATCGCCGCGCCGTCACCGAGAGCGGCAACGCCAAAGCCATCGACGAAGTCGCGGAGATTTTCGAGCTGCGCGAGGCCTTCGAATGGCGCGGGCTCGGCGAGATTCCAAAGAGCGCGCTGAAGCTGCGTAGCGCTTACGCCGTATATGACGCGGAGCGCCGCTTTTCCATGGAGACCAAGCCGGCGCGCGACAATCCCGCCTGCGAATGCGGCGCGATATTGCGCGGACAGAAGCGCCCGCAGGATTGCAAGCTGTTCGGCGTCTCCTGCACGCCGGAGTCGCCCATGGGCTCCTGCATGGTCTCGTCGGAAGGCTCTTGCGCCGCCTATTGGGCTTATGGAAGATTCCGGCAATATCAAAACGAAGCGCGGAAAGCGTCATGAACAAGCATGAGCCGGCAGGCCGAAAGCTCGATCTCCGCAATGGCCGCGTGGAGCTGTCGCACGGCTCCGGCGGACGCGCCATGGCGCGGCTGATCGGCGAGATTTTTCACGCCGCCTTCGACAATGAATGGCTCGCCGCCGGCAATGACCAGGCGGTCTTCGACATACCCGCCGGACGCATGGCGATGACGACGGACGGCTATGTCGTCTCGCCCTTGTTCTTCCCCGGCGGCGATATCGGCAAGCTCGCCGTGCATGGCACGATCAACGACGTCGCCATGGCCGGCGCGCGGCCGCTGCATATGTCGGCGAGCTTCATCATAGAGGAAGGCTTTCCGCTCGCCGAGCTGAAGCTGATTGCGCAGAGCATGGGCGAGGCCTCGCGCGCGGCCGGCGTCGCCATCGTCACCGGCGACACCAAAGTGGTGGAGCGCGGCAAGGCGGATGGCGTCTTTATCTCAACGAGCTGCGTCGGGATCATACCTGCCGGGCTCGCGCTGTCCGGCGACAAGGCGCGGTCGGGCGATGTCGTGCTGCTCTCCGGCTCGATCGGCGATCATGGCGTCGCGGTGATGTCGAAGCGCGAAAATCTCTCCTTCGATACGGAAGTGCTGTCCGATACGGCGGCGCTGCACGAGCTGGTCGCCGCTATGGTGAAGACCGCTGGCGACGCCATTCGCCTGATGCGCGATCCGACGCGCGGCGGCGTGGCGGCGACTCTCAATGAGATCGCGCATCAATCACGCGTCGGCGTGCGCATCGACGAGAAAGCCATTCCCATCGCGCCACAAGTGGCCGCCGCCTGCGAGCTGCTGGGGCTCGATCCTCTGCATGTGGCCAATGAGGGCAAGCTGCTCGCCGTGGTCGCGCGCGAGGCCGCCGATGCGCTGCTCGCGACGATGCGCGCGCATCCGCTGGGCGCAGAGGCCGCGCGCATCGGGGAGATCGTCGCCGATGAGCATTGCTTCGTGCAGATGACGACAGCCTTTGGCGGCGGCCGCATCATCGACTGGCTCTCCGGCGAGCAATTGCCGCGCATCTGCTGAGCGAGAGGCGAAATGAACAAGCGCGAGGACGGCCGCGAGATGGAGAGCGAGGCGACGCCGATCTCCCGCGGCGCCACTGTGCTCATCGTCGATGATGAGAAGCGCTCGCTCGAATCGTTGCGCCGCGTGCTCGGCGGCGAGTTTCAGATCGTCTGCGCCAGCAGCGCCGCCGAGGCGGAGGCCGTGCTCGCCGGCGATCTGGTGCAGGTGATCCTCTGCGACCAGCGCATGCCGGGCGAGAGCGGCGTCGAGTTTTTGACGCGCGTGCGCGAGCATTGGCCGGAGCCTGTGCGCATGATCATCTCCGGCTATACGGATGCGGAAGACATTATCGCCGGCGTCAATGAGGCCGGCATTTTTCAATATGTGACCAAGCCCTGGGATCCCGACAAGCTCATCCAATCGGTGCGCGAGGCCGCGCAGCTCTATGCTGCGCAGAAGGATGGCGGCGCCGCGCCGCCGCTCGAGGCCAAGCCCTCGCATGAGCGATTGCAGCGGCTCGCCAGCGACAGGCGCCGCGCGGAACGGCGCATGTTCGAGTTCGGCCGCATCGTGCATGCGCCGGAAAGCCCGATGCGCCAGACGCTCGCGCTGGCGCGGCGCGCGGCGGAATACGATATTTCCGTGCTCATCACCGGCGCCTCGGGCACGGGCAAGGAACTGCTGGCGCGCGCCATTCATCACGGCTCGGCGCGCGGCGAGAAGAGCTTCGTCGTCGAGAATTGCGGCGCGCTGCCGGATGAATTGCTCGAGAGCGAATTGTTCGGCTGCAAGAAGGGCGCGTTCACCGGCGCCTATCAGGATCGCATCGGCCTGTTCGAGGTCGCCGATGGCGGCTCGATCTTTCTCGACGAGATCGGCGACACATCGCCATCGTTTCAGGTGAAGCTGCTGCGCGTGCTGCAGGAGGGCGAGATTCGCCCGCTCGGAGCACAGCGCCCGCGCCGCGTCGATGTGCGCGTCATCGCCGCCACCAATCGCAATATCGTCGCGGATGTGGAGGCGGGACGCTTTCGCCGCGATCTCTATTATCGTCTCGCCGCTTTTCCCATCCATCTGCCGCCGCTCGTCGAGCGACGCTGCGACATCGCCATCATCGCCGCGCGCATACTGGTCGCCGTGAACCAGACCTTCAATCGTCGCGTGCCGGGCTTCGAGCCGGAAACGCTGCGGCTGATGGAGCGCTATGGCTGGCCCGGCAATGTGCGCGAGCTGCACAATGAGATTCAGCGCATGGTGGCGCTGAGCGATGGCGACGCCAATCTGCCGCCCGGCCTGCTGTCGCCTTGCATCGCCGATCATCGCGCGACGACGACATGCGACGATCAGCAGCGCTTCACGCTGAAGGAGCGTGTCGAGATGCTGGAGTGCGCGTTGATCAAGGAGTCGCTGGAGCGCAACGGACGCAACATCAGCCATGTGGCCGACGAGCTCGGACTGTCGCGCGTCGGCCTGCGCAGCAAGATCGCTCGCTATGACATCTCCCGCGTCGTCGATGACGAAAGCTGACGTCAAATCCTACGCCAAGCATGGCGATCTCATCGCGCTCGTCGCGGGCAAGGAGGAGATTGCGCTGTCGGAAGGCGGCGAGTCCGTCTGGCTCGAGGTCATCAAGAAGATGGACGAGGTCTATGCGGACCTCATCGGCTATGAGGCCGATCTCGAGCGCAAGAATGGCGAGCTGGAAGCGGCGCGCAATTTCATTCAGAGCGTCATCGCCTCCGTCTCCGACGTGCTGATCGTCTGCGACGAGCGCGGCGCTATTCTGCAGGTCAATCCCGCTTTCGAGGCGCTCGCGGGCCGCGGCGAGGCGGAGCTGAAGGGCGCCAGCGTCGCAGCGCTGTTCGTCGCCGAGGACGAGGCGCGCGCCGCCGCCATCGTCGCCGGCCAGGCGCGCGATCCGACCAGCGTCGAATTGCGCTTTCGCACGAGCAACGGCCCTTCCGATCTCATGGCGATCAATTGCTCGCCTCTTTTCGACTCGGATGGACGCAGAGCCGGCGCCGTCTTTACCGGCCGGCCGATCGGCGAATTGCGCCGCGCCTATGAGGCGCTGCATCGCGCCCATGTCGATCTGCAGCAGGCGCAATCGCGCCTCGTCGAGCAGGAGAAAATGGCGAGCCTCGGCCGCCTCGTCGCCGGCGTTGCGCATGAGCTCAATAATCCGATCAGCTTCGTCTATGGCAATATTCATACGCTCGACCGCTATCGCCGGGCGATCGCCGCCTATCTCGAGGCGATCCATGCGGGCGCGAGCGCGAAGGAGCGCGAGAAGCTGCGCCGCACGAGCGGCATCGACGCCATTCTCGGCGATCTCGAGCCCTTGATCGACGGCACGCTGGAAGGCGCTGTGCGCATCAGCGAGATCGTCAAGAATTTGCGCCGCCTCTCCTTCAGCACAAAGGCGCCGCGCGAGGCGGTGTCATTGTCGAAAGTGGTGGAGACGGCCGCGCAATGGGCCTCGCGCAGCAAGAAGGCCAAGGCGCGCATCGTCGCCGATCTCGAGCCGGAGCTCTACGCCTCGGGACAGAGCGGACAGATTCATTCTGTGCTGGTCAATCTCATCGACAATGCGCTCGACGCCGTGCGCGAGGCGGAGCGGCCGATCGTCTCCATCACCGCGCGCAGCGAAGGCGATTGTGCGATCGTGATCGTCGAAGATAACGGCAAAGGCGTGCCGGAGGCGCTGCGCAGCCGCATTTTCGAGCCTTTCTTCACCACAAAGGCGGTCGGCGAAGGCACGGGGCTCGGCCTATGGATCAGCTATTCCATCGCCCATGAGCATGGCGGCGCTATCGAATACGACACATCGCCCATAGGCGGCGCGCGTTTCACCCTGCGGCTGCCGCGCGCGACGGAAGCCGAGACGCGCGAGCTGCGAACCTGAAGACCCGCGGCCCGAGTGGGGCGGAAGGCCGCGAGTCTTCGGCTCCGCTTGTCGCCTTTAGGAGGCGACGACGCGAATCTTATTCTCCGCATGGCCGTGATGCGCATCCTCGAGATCGACAGCGCCCACTTCGCGCGTCTTCGAGTGATCGGCGGCGAGCACGAGATAGACCGCCGGGAGCACGAACAGCGTGAACAATGTGCCGATCGACAGGCCCGAGGCGATGACGAGGCCCATATTGTAACGCGAGGCCGCGCCGGCGCCGCTCGCCATGATGAGCGGCAGAACGCCGAGCACCATCGCCGCCGTCGTCATGAGGATCGGCCGCAGGCGGATCGACGTCGCTTCTATGATCGCCTCATATTTCGACTTGCCGAGATGCTGCTGCTCATTGGCGAATTCGACGATGAGAATGCCGTGCTTGCTGATGAGGCCCATCAGCGTCACGAGCCCCACCTGCGTGTAGATGTTGATGCTCGCGCCGCCGAAGCCCAGCATGATGAAGACCAGCGCGCCGGCGATCGACATGGGAACGGAGACGAGAATGATGAGCGGATCGCGGAAGCTCTCGAACTGCGCCGCGAGCGCCAGGAAGATGATGATGAGCGCGAAGCCGAAGGTCCCGGCGAAGCCGCTCGACTCCTGCACGAATTGCCGTGACGAGCCGGCATAGTCGATCGTGTAGGACGGCGGCAGCGTCTGCGCGGCGACTTCCTTCAGCGTCTCCAGCGCCTCGCCGGCGATGACGCCGGGAGCGGCGACGCCGGAGATGGTGAAGGAGTTGATCTGCTGGAAGTGATTGAGCGACTCCGGCACGACCATGGTCTCAAACTTCGCCACCGTCGACAGCGGCACGGAGGAGCCGTCCGCGGTCTTGATGTAATAGTTCAAGATCTGATCCGGATTGAGCCGGAACTGCTGCGCCATCTGCGGGATGACTTTGTAAGAGCGTCCGTCCAGGCCGAAATATTGCGTGTAGCCGCCGCTCAGCCCCGTCGTGAGCGCGCCGCCGACATCGAGCATCCGCAAGCCGAGCTGCGCCGTCTTCTCGCGATCGATGACGAGCGACATCTGCGGCTGGTCGATCTTCAGATCGGTGTCGAGGAACATGAACTTGCCCGTCGCGAGCGCCTTGGAGAGGAAGTCGCGCGAGATATCGTTCATCTTGTCGAATGTGTCGGTGCTCTGCACGACGAATTGAATCGGCAGACCATTGGAGCCCGGCAGCGGCGGCGGCTGGAAGGTGACGAGCCGTTGGCCCGGCACCGTCTGCGCGAGCTCCTGCTGCAGCGTCTGCTGCATCTGCTCGGCGGTGATCTTGCGCTTGTCCGACGGCGTGAGAACGAGGCCGCCGAAGATGAGGCCGGGCGTGACGATCTGGAAGGAACTCGTCATTTCAGGATGCTTGGCGAAGGTCTTGTAGACCTGATCGCCATAGAAGAGCTTCTGCTGCAGCGTCGCGTTGGGCGCCGAGGTGGATTGCGCGAAGACGACGCCTTGATCCTCATTGGGCGCGAGCTCGTTCTTCGAATTGGAATAGAGCCAAAAGATGCTCGCGAGCACGAGGCCGCCGAAGACGAGCGTCACCGGCACGAAATGCAGCGAGCGCTCCAGCAGGCTTCGATAGCGATCCTTCACCCAATCCATCTTGTCGTCGATGAATTCGACGATGCGCGTCTCCAATGTCTCATGGCCCGGCTGCGGCGGCTTCAGCACCAGCGCGCAGCTCACCGGCGACAGCGTCAGCGCGATGACCGCGGAGACCGTCACGGCTCCCGCCAGAGTGAAGGCGAATTCGACGAAGAGCGCGCCGGTGAGGCCCCCCTGAAAGCCGATCGGCACATAGACGGCGATCAGCACGATGGTCATCGCGATGATTGGACCGGCGAGCTCGCGCGCCGCCTGCAAAGCCGCCTCGAAAGGCTTCATGCCGTCGGCGAGATGGCGATTGACGTTTTCGACGACGATAATGGCGTCGTCGACGACGAGGCCGATGGCCAGAACCAGCGCCAGCAGGGTGAGCAGATTGATCGAGAAGCCGAGCGCCAGCAGGATGGTGAATGTGCCGATGAGCGACAGCGGGATGGCGATGATCGGTATGACCACCGAGCGCCAGGAGCCGAGGAACATGAACACGACGCCGGTGACGATGAGTATCGCCTCGATCAGCGTATGAATCACCTCGTCGATGGAGCTGTTCACAAAGTCGGTCGTGTCATAGACGATATCGCTGTTGAGGCCCTGCGGCAGCGATTTCAAAATGTCGGGATAGGCTTCTTTCACGCCTTTGACGACATCGAGGAGATTGGCGTTGGGCGCGACGAGAATGCCGATATAGACCGCCTGCTTGCCATTGAAGGCCACGGCGGATTCGTAATCCTCCGAGCCGAGCGTGACATTGGCGACGTCGCGCAGCTTCACATTGGCGCCGTTCACCTGCTTGACGACGAGATTGCGGAACTCCTCCAGCGAATGCAGCGAGGTGGCCGCGGTGAGCGTGACCTGCACCATCTCGCCCTTGGTCGAGCCGAGGCCGGCGATATAGTCATTGCCCTGCAGCGAGGCGCTGAGCTCGCTCGCGGTGAGGCCATAGGCGGCGAGCTTGACCGGATCGAGCCACGCCCGCAGCGCGAAGGTCTTGCCGCCGATGAGCTCGGCCGTCTGCACGCCCGGCACCGATTGCAGGCGCGGCTGCACGACGCGGATCAAATAATCGGTGACCTGGCTCGACGTCAGAATATCGCTATTGAAGCCGATATACATGGCGTCGGTGGTCTGGCCGATCTTCACCGTGATGACCGGCCGCTGCACGGCCGACGGCAGCTGATTGAGGACCGAGTCGATCTTGGTGCTGATCTCGGTCAGCGCCTTGCCGGAATCATAGTTGAGCCGCAGATTGGCGGTGATCGTGCTGGTGCCGACCTGGCTCGTCGAGGTGAGATAGTCGATGCCATTCGCCTGTGCGATGGCGTTCTCGAGCGGCGTGGTGACGAAGCCGGCGACGGTCGCCGGATCGGCGCCGAAATAAGAGGTCGTCACCGTGACGACGGCGTTTTGCGTGCGCGGATATTGCAGCGTCGGCAGGGTGAAGAGCGAGCGCAGGCCCAGCACCAGGATCAAGAGGCTCACCACGGAGGCGAGCACCGGGCGACGCACGAAAATGTCGGTGAAACGCATGTTCGTCGTCTCCGTTCACTGATCCACGGGCTTGGGATTGGGATCGACCGGCGGCTGCTGCGTGTCGGAAATATTCAGCGGCGAGCCGTTTCGCAGCTTCAGCTGCCCAGCGGTGACGACGGTCGCGCCCTCCGTCACGCCCTCCAGCACAGCGACCTCGTCGCCGCGCGTCGCGCCGAGGCGCACGAAAGCCTGATGCGCGGAAAGGCCCGGGCCTTTGTCATCCGGCTTCTGCACGAGAAACACCGAATTGCCGAAAGGCGCGTAGACGATCGCCGTCTGCGGCAGGGTGATGAGGCGCTCGGGCTTGCCGGTCACAATGTCGATCTGCGCGAACATGCCGGGCTTGAGCTCGAGATTGGAATTGGCGAGGCTGGCGCGCACCTGCACATTGCGGCTCGCCTGATCCACCTTGGAGTTGATCGCGACGATCTTGCCGGTGAATTTCTTGTTCGGAAACGCATCGACTCCGGCGTCGATCGATTGGCCGACCTCAATGCCGTTCAGCGCCTGCTGCGGCAGAGTGAAATCGAGATAGATTGGATCGAGCGCCTGCAGCGTCACGATGACGGAGCCGGCGCCGATATATTGGCCGAGATCGACCGCGCGAATGCCGAGCCGCCCGGCGAAGGGCGCGCGCAATGTCTTTTGCGCGATCACCGCCTCCTGCTGCGCGACTTCCGCCTCGGCGCTTTTGAGATTGGCTTGATCCGTGTCGACCGTCGCCTGGCTCGCGGCATGAATCTTCAGCTGCGCCTGATCGCGCCGCAGATTTATGCCGGCGAGATCGGCGGCCGCCTTTTGCGAGGCGAGCTTGGCGAGATCGGTGTCCTTGCGCAATTCCAGCAGCAGCTGGCCCGCCTCCACTTGCTGGCCGGATTGGAAGTGAATCTTCTCGACGATGCCGGAGGCCTCCAGCGAGAGATCGGCGCCGTTCACCGCGCGAAACGTGCCGACCGCGGTGAGCTTGGGCCGCCATTCCTGATAGCCCGCCGTCGTGACCGAGACGGTCTGCGGCGGATTGGCCATGGAGGCGAGAAAGCCCTTGATCATCACGCCGCGAAACACGTTGAAGCCATAGAGCGCGCCAAAGACGAGCCCGACGATCGCGAGCATGATCGCCATCGGCTTCGCCATTGGTCCGAAACGATCCTGCAGCAAGGTTCTAGCGACCATTTCGAGCATCCTCCGCCTGGGCTCTGATCGCCGCGGCGATCGGCGATGTAGCGATAATATCCGTGGGCTTGGCCTGCGAGGCCTCCGTTTCGTCCACGCGGTTCCACCAGCCGCCGCCGAGCGATTGCAGCAGCGCCGCCGTGTCGGCGAAGCGCGCCGCCTGCGCCTTCACGCGGTTGAGCCGCGCGGTGAGCAGAGTCTGCTCTGCGTTGAGCACGATCGAATAGGTCGTCGAGCCGGCGCGATATTGCGCGCGCGCGATCTCGAGGCTTTCCGCCGCGGCTTTTTCCGCCGCCACTTGCGCACGCAGCGTGCCGGCGTCGTGCTTTACCGCCTGCAGCGAATCCGCGACATTCTGAAAAGCGGTGATGACGGTGGAGCGATACTGCGCCTCCGCCTGCTCGAAGGCCGCGACCTTGGCCTCGCGCGTATGGAACAGCGAGCCGGCGTCGAAGGCCTTCGCCGAAGCCTGGGCGGCGAGCGTGTAGACCATTGTCTGCGGCGAGAACAAAGAGGTGAAGTTCGTCGCCTGCGCGCCGCCCGTCGCCGAGAGCGTGAATTGCGGCAGCATGTTCGCCGTGGCGACGCCGATCTCGGCGCTGGCCTGATGCAGCTGATTCTCGGAAGCGAGAATATCCGGCCGCTGGCGCACCAGAGTCGAAGGCAGGCTGACCGGCAATTCGCCCGGGAGGCGCAGGCCGGAGAGATCGACCGCCTCGCCTTTGTCGGCGTTGGGGAAGCGGCCGAGATAGGCCATCAGCAGATTGCGGTTCTGCGCCCGCGCCTTTTCCAGCGGTGGCAGCGTAGCCTGCGCCTGCGCGAGCTGCGCGCGCTCGGACAGCACATCCGCCTGGCTGACGGCGCCGAGCTCGAATCGCTTCTCGAGCAGATCGAGCTGCGTGCGATAGGCCGCGATGAGATCGCGCGTCACCTTGATCTGCGAGGCGTAGGAGGCGTCGGTGATGGCCGCGGTGACGACATTGGCGGTGAGCGCGAGATAGGTCGCCTCGAGCTGGAAGCGCTTCTGCTCGGCGGCGGCCGTGTCGCTCTCCAGCGTGCGCCAAGATTTTCCGAACACGTCCGGCGAGAAGGACACCGAAACATTGGCGTTGTGCAGGCCATAGACGAAAGTCGAGGCGGAGCTGGACGAGGAGGATGATGACGAGGACGACGAGCTCGAGGAGGCGAGGCTGCCGAATTGCGCCGTCGTCACCTGCTGCCGCGTATAGCTGTCGCCCAGCGTCGCCTGCGGCAGGAAGGTCGCCGAATTGGCCTCTATCGTCTCGCGCGCCTGCCGCAGCGCCGCCTCGGCCGCCATTATGTCCGGGTGATTCGCCACCGCCTCGGCCACGAGGGCGGATATCTGCTTGGAATGGAACAGCTTCCACCATTCGCCGGGCACATCGCGGCCATGCGCGAAGCGCTGCGCGGAGCCGCCGGCGGCCGCCGCGGATTCGGTGGAAGCGCCGATCTTGCCATAGCCAGCGCTCGCCGGAGCGGGAGGCGGAACAAAATCAGGCCCTACCGCGCAGGCGGATAGCGTCAGCGCTGCGACAGCAGCCGCGCCGCGGGCGGCGGCGGGCGGGAATCCCCAGTGAGGCGCGGTTTTCGCTTGTCGGAAGCGGCGTCGCGAAAATTTCGGCATGACCCTCTCGAAAACTGAACCGTTCAGTTTTAATATTAATGCAGAGCCCGGGTGTCAATGCTAAAACTGAACCGTTCAGTTTTTCCCGGGGATGGAAAGACGACGCAAAGGCTGAGACAAGGCCTGCGTGGGAATGAGGCGGAAGGAGGGACCGAATGACGGGGTTGGGCCTGAGCAAATGACCGAAGCAGCGGAGACGACCGCGCCGGCGCCGGCCACGGAGCATGTGCCGAATCGCAAGGAGTGTCAGATCCTCTCGGCAGCGCGCACTCAATTTTTGGAGCAGGGCTTCGCCGAGACGTCCATGGACGGAATCGCGCGCGCCGCGGGCGTGTCGAAGGCGACGCTCTACGCTTATTTCCCCAGCAAGGAAGCGCTGTTTCGCAATCTCATCGAGATCGAATGCAGCCAAAAATGCACCGACGTTCCCAAGCCCGATTTCGATCTCGGCGCCGAGCAGGCGCTACGCGAGCTCTGCGCGCACTTCGTCGCCCGCTTCCTGACGCGGGAATGGGCCGCTTTTTTCCAAGCGGTGTCGAGCGAGCGCTGGCGCTACCCCGAGCTTTGCCATCTCTATTTCAACAGCGGCAAGCAGAATGTCCTCGATCTCGTCGCCGGCTATCTCGACGAAGCGAAGGCGAAAGGCCTGCTCGCCTTCGACGACGCCCAAATGGCGGCGGAGCAATTGCTGCATCTCACCATCTCGGATTTGCCCATGCGCGTCGCGCTGGGATTGGAGCTACGCAGCGAGGCCGAGTATCAGCGCGTGATGGAGTCCGGCCTCGCCGTGTTCTTGAAGGCCTATGCGCCTTAGCGCTCCGGCCTCTCTCGCCTAATGCGCAGGCCCCATCGCGCGGCGGCAGGCGCTCTCGCATTCCTTGCAGACATCCGCGCAGATGCGACAATGCTCGTGATGCTTGGCGTGGCGTCGACACTCCTTCTCGCAGGCGCGACACATATCGACGCAGGCCTGTAGAATGGCGCGCATCGCCGTCTCATCCGTCGCGCTGCGTCGCGAAGCGATGGCGCCCGCCGCGAGGCATATGTCGGCGCAATCCTGATCGAGCCTTATGCAACGACGAAGATCGGCGACATTCTCCTCGGCGAGGCAGGCGTCGGCGCAGACGGCGCAGGCCTGCGCGCAATCGAAGCAGGCTTCGACGCAACCGACGAGCGCGGCGTCGGCGCGGCCGCGCATTTGCGGATGGCTGGCGATGATGGCTTCCACATGCATGAGGCGTCCTCCTTTTTCATTCACGATTTGGCCGAATGCTCCGGCTTGCCCTTTCGCTTGGTCGCTGCGAATTCCTCGAGCTGCTTCTCCGTCATGGAGTCGAGCATGGAGCGCGAGGCTCCTTTGAGCTCGCTCTTTGGAATCTCGCCGCGCTTGGCCGCTAGCGCGGCGCCGGCGGCCATTTGCTGAGCCTTTGATTTGGCGGGCATGGTCTCTCCTCCCTTCGACGCCACGCGCCGCGGGAAGGCGACGCGGAGCGGAGGATAACCCCTTTGCGCCGGAGAGGTTCCTTCAGCCGCGCCGCGGCATGCTCCAGCGCGGCGCGCGGCCGCCGCTCGCCAGATAGACGCCGACGGACACGCAGAGCAACGCGATCTGCTCTATCGGCGAAGGGATTTCGCCGAGCAGAGGAACGGCGATCAGCGCCGCCATGGGCGGCACGAGAGCCGAAAAGGCCGCGCCCGCCGAAGCGCCGAGCAGCTCAATGCCTTTGCCAAAGAGAAACAGCGCCACGATCGACACGATGACGCCTTGAAACAAGGTCTGAATCACAATGTCGTGCAGCGGCGCGTCCATTCCATGCAAGCCGTGAAAGGCGAGATAGAGCGGCCCATAGAGAATGAGCGAGCCTGTCGAGACCAGCGCCGCGGCATGCAGAGAATCGAGGCCCGACGCGCGCAGCACGATCGCATAGCCGGCCCAGATGAAAGCCGCGGACAAAAGCAGAATATGCCCGAGCTGCGTCTCGCCGAATGACAATGCGTCCGGACCCGCTATCGCGGCGCCGCCGAGCGCGATGAGCGCATAGCCGATGAGTCGGCTCACGGTGAAGCGCTCCCGCGTGAGCAGAAACGACAGCAGCGCGACGAAGAGCGGCATGGAGCCCGGCAGCAGCGCGCCCGCATGAGCGACCGGCGCGAGCTTGAGCCCACTGGCGGCGACGAGCACATAAGGCGCGCCGGCGCTGCAGACGAGAATGAGGAGGCGCAGCGGGCCGAGCCGCTCGAGCGCAAGCCCTTTGCGCAGCACGACGGGAAGCAGCAGCACGCCGGCGGCGCCGAAGCGCAGCATTGTGAGATCATAGACCGAGAGCGTCGTCGTCACGCCGAGCCGCGTGACGACGAGCCAGGTCGCCCAAATGGTGACGGCGGAAACGCCGAACATCGCGCCCGTGGCGTATCGCGCCGTCTGCGGAGCGCTTTCGGCGACACCATCGCTCATCTTCCTCATCCTTAAACTCGAAAGCTCGTGGCGACAGCTCTTAACGGAGAGCGGGCGAAAGCGCAGCTTCTATCTTTCGCCATATTTTCGTCGCGGCCGCGTTTGACCTCGCTCATCGCTGCGCCATCTCACACCAATGTCTTCCTATCTGCCCATAGGCGAGCTGTTCCTGCTCGGCTTCCGCACGCCGCATGCGCCGCCCTGGCTGCGCGATTTCGCGCGCGATTATGGGCTCGGCGGCGTCATCCTCTTCGATTACGACTGCACGGATCGCAAATATGAGCGCAATATTTTCGATCCCGCGCAGGTGAAGGCGCTCTGCGCGGAGATTCACGCGCTGCCGACGCGGCCGCTGATCTTCATCGATCAAGAGGGCGGCAAGGTGCGGCGGCTGAAGGAGGAGCGCGGCTTCGCGCCGCTGCCGAGCGCACGCCAATTCGGCCGGCTGACGGCGCAAGAGCGGCTCGACGCGCTGCGTCCCGCCTATGCGGAATTACGCGATCTCGGCATTGACGCCGATCTCGCGCCCGTCGTCGATCTCGACATAAATCCCGATAGTCCCGACATTGGCTCGGCGCAGCGCAGCTTCTCCGCCGATCCGCGCGTCGTCGAGGATTGCGTCGCCACGCTGATCGAGGTCGCGCGCGCGACCGGGCTGAAACTGTGCCTGAAACATTTTCCCGGCACGGGCGGCGCCAAGGTCAATCCACACGATCATGTGATGGATCTCTCCGATTGCATCACCGACACACAGGTGAAGATCTTCGAGACTCTGGCGCCGAGCGTTCCCATGGTTCTGTTCAGCCATGGCGTCGTGAATCAGTGGGAGAAGGACACGCCCTGCTGTCTTTCTTCCGTCGCCATTCGCAAATTGCGGCAATGGGCGCCGGGCGCTGTGATATTGACCGACGACCTTCAGATGCAAGGCGTGCAAAAGCTGATGACCACGGGCGAAGCCGCATTATGCGCATTACGCGCGGGCGCAGATTTCATTCTCATCGGCAATAATATGAAAGACGAGCAGGCGGAGTCGGCGCGCTATGCGCAAAATCTCCTCGACGCCTGCGCGAAGGACGCTTCGCTCGGCGACAATGCGCGCGCCGCGATCGAGCGCATCCGGCGCCTCAAGGCGTGACGCGCGCGCCTCACCATTGCTCGGCGGAGCGCTCGCCGGCGACCCAGGTCGAAACGATGCGAAGGCTCTGCGGATCGAAGGCCGTCATATCGGCGCGATAGCCGGCGACGAGCCGGCCGAGCCTTTTGCCGAGCCCCAGAAAATTCGCCGGATTGGCGGAGGCGAGAACGAGCGCCCGCTCGAGCGGAAGATCGAGCAGCGCGACGCAATTGCGCACGGCGCTCGCCATATCCAGCGAAGCGCCGGCGAGCGTCCCCTCCTCCGTCACGCAGCGTCCGTTCTCGACGAGAATCTCCCTGCCCTGCAGGACGAATCCGCGTCCGTCGCCGCCGACCGGCGGCATTGCGTCGGTGACGAGCATGGGATGGCCGAGGCCGGCGCGCAGAGCGAGGCGCAAGATCGCCGGATCGACATGCTCGCCATCGACGATGAGGCCGTAAGACGCGGCCGAAGAGTCGAGCGCCGCCGCGATCGGCCCCGGCTCGCGGCTGGCGAGGGGGCGCATTGCGTTGAAGAGATGGGTGAAGCCGGTCAGACCTTCCGCCATTGCGGCGCGCGTCTGCGCGTAATTCGCCATCGAGTGGCCGAGCGCGACTTTGCAGCCGGCCGCGACGAGCTCGGCGACGAAGCCCGGCGGCGTCTCCTCCGGCGCGAGAGTGACGAGCGACACGCCGCCCGGCGGCGGCGCGAGCATCTCGATATGATGCGGCGAAGGCGCGCGGCGAAGATCGGCGCGATGCACGCCGAGTCGCTCCGGCGAGATGAAGGGTCCTTCGAAATGCACGCCGAGCACGCCGGGCGCATGTGGGAGAATCTCCGCCACGGCGCGCGCGGCCGCGATCATCTTCTCATCCGTGTCGGTGATGAGAGTCGGCAGCAGCGAGGTCGTGCCGAATTTGCGATGCGCCCGAACGATGGTCGCGATCGTCTCCGGCGTCGGCGAATCATTGAACAGAACATCGCCGCCGCCATTCACCTGAATATCGATGAAGCCCGGCGCGAGCCAAACGCCTTTCGGCAGCTCGAGCACATCGGCGCCGCGCGGAATCTCGCGACGCAGAATGAGCGAGACGATGTTCTCGCCCTCTATCACCACCGCGCAATCGCGATGCGCCGTTTCGCCGTCGAAGACGACATCGGCGGCGATCGTTCGGCGCGCCTCCTCGCTCATCGCGTGCGCGTCACCTTCTGCAAATGGCGCGGACGATCGACATCGACGCCGCGCGCCGCGGCGAGCCGCGCCGCCATGGCGTAAAAGCTCTGAATGAGGCAGATGGCGTCGGTCTCTGGATGATCGGATGCGATCGTCGGCAGGCGATTGCGCGTCTCGTCCTCGCGATCCGTCGTGAACAGAGCCGCGCCTTTGCCGCGCAAATCCTCGGCAAGGCGACGCATGCCGCTCGCCGCCTCGTCTGTCGGCGTCAGCATCAGGATCGGATAGAGCGGCGAGACGAGCGACACCGGCCCATGCATGAATTCCGCGGCGCTGAACGCCTCCGCATGGAGATTGGCGGTCTCCTTCAGCTTCAGCGCCGCCTCGCGCGCTATGGCCAGAGTCGGCCCGCGTCCGATTGTGACGAGACTTTCCGCGCGTGAGAAAGCGTCCACCATTCGCGACCAATCGAGCTCGGCCGCGCGCGCGAGCCGCTCCGGCAGACGCGCGAGCGCGTCCTCGAGCGCGCGATCCTGCGACCATAGCGCGACGAGACGCGCCAGCGCGGCGAGCGAGGCGATGAAGGTCTTCGTCGCCGGCACCGCGAATTCCGGCCCTGCGGCCATTGGCAGAACGAACTCGCATTGCGCGGCGAGCTCGCTCTCGACCTCATTGACGAGGCAAGCGGTGACAGCGCCGCTGCGGCGCGCGGCGGCGGCCTGCTCTATGAGATCATTGCTGCCGCCCGATTGCGAGATCGCGAGAAAGAATTGGCCGTCGAGGCGCAGCGCGCCGCCATAGACGCTGGAGATGTTCGGCGCGGCGGAAGCGACCGGCAGGCCGAGTCCGCGCTCTATGAGATGCTTTGCGAATGTCGCCGCATGAGCGGAGCTGCCGCGCGCGCAAGTGACGACGACGCGCGGATCGACATTGCGCAAGCGCGCGACGAGCGGCGCGAGGCGAGGGGCGATGAGCTCTCGTTGTCGCGCGACCGCCTGCGGCGCCTCGCGCGCTTCGATCGCCATTTGATTGTCTTGCATGGTCATCGGCGGCTCTGCTGCAGCTCTGTCACGCCCCCCGCCCGCGTCCTTATGGCACGGGAGCGCGCGTCGCGCGAGCGCGAAATCCTTTGCGCGGCAGCGCCTTCGCTTGCGAATTCGACTGCGGAGGACGAACTGTTGCGTAAGGAGGACCACATGGAAACGGAACGTCCGAGCCCACGCTATTCGTCGATCGACGCATGGGAGCCGCGCGAGATTCTCGACGCCATGATCGAAGGGCAGTTCGCCGCCGTCGCCGCCGTGCGCGCGGCGCGTCCTGCGATGGAAGCGGCGGCGCTCGCGGTGGTGCGGCGCCTCGCGCGCGGCGGACGCATCGTCTATGTCGGCGCCGGAACATCGGGCCGGCTCGCTGTGCAGGACGGCGCCGAGCTGACGCCGACCTTCAGCTGGCCGCAGGAGCGCCTGCTGCTGCTGATGGCGGGCGGCGACGATGCGCTGCTGAAAGCCGTGGAAGGCGCGGAAGACGAGGCCGAGCGCGGCGCCGAGCTGATGCGCCGCCATGCGATCGGCGAGGCCGATGTCGTCATCGCCGTCGCGGCGAGCGGCACGACGCCCTTCACCCTCGCCTGCCTGCGCGAGGCGGCGCGCCATGGCGCCTTGACGATCGGCGTCGCCAATAATCACGACGCGCCGCTGCTCGCCGAGGCGGAGCATGCGGTGTTTCTCGACACGGGATCGGAAGCGATCGCCGGCTCGACGCGCATGAAGGCCGGCACGGCGCAGCGCGTCGCGCTGCTGATGCTGTCGTCACTGGTGATGATCCTGCAGGGCCGCGTCTATGAAGGGCTGATGGTCGATGTGCAGGCGTCGAACAAGAAGCTCGCGCGTCGCAGCGAGCGCATTCTGGCGCGGCTCACCGGACGCGAGAGCAAGGAGATCGACACGGCGCTGCGTCGCGCGGGCGGCAGCGTCAAGCTGGCCTATCTGCTGCTCGAAGGCCATGGACTCGGCGAAGCGCGCGCCGCGCTCGAAGGATCGCGCGGCCATTTGCGCCGGGCGGTGGAGGCGCTCGCCGGCGCGCCGGCCGAGGGAGGGAAAAAATCCGGCGCGTTGGAGCCTCATCGGCCCGAATTTTGATGCGTCTTCGATGAAGAGGTATAAATAAATATTCGCCGGAAAGGATTCGCGAGAGCCATGACAGTCAACAAGATCGACGCGCTGCTGGCGCTTCGCAGCGAAGGACGTTTCCTGGTCGGACGTGATCGCATCAAGCTTTTGGAGGCGGTCGCCGAATATGGAAGCATCACCAAGGCGGCGAAGGTCGTCGGCTTCAGCTATAAGACGGCCTGGGATGCTGTGAACGCCATCAATAATCTTCTGCCCAGCCCCGCCTTTGTGACAAAGGCCGGCGGCCGCTCCGGCGGCGGCGCGGAAGTGACGACGGAAGGGCGCCGGCTCATCGCCACTTTTCATCGGCTGGAGGAGCGCCTGTCGCGCATTTCCTCGCTCATCGCCGAGGAAGGGCTCGAGGATCAGGATGATTTTCTCCTTTGGAGCGTGGGCGTAAAAATTTCTGCGCGCAATGTATTCCAGACGGAAGTCGTCTCGGTGAAGAAATGGCCGGTCGATGTCGAGGTGACGCTGCGCGTTTCGCCGGAGACCTCCATTCACGCCATCGTCACCAATGACTCGGCGGTGGAGCTCGGCCTCGAGCCGGGACGCAAGACGCTGGCGCTGATCAAATCCTCCTTCGTTCATCTCACCACGCCCGAGCACACGCCCCCCGGCGTGCGCAATCAGTTCGTCGGCGTGGTGCGGCGGCGAATCGACGCAGAGCGCAACAGCGAGGTTCTGCTCGACATTGGCGCGGGCAAGACGATGCACGCCGTCGTGCCGCGCCAGACGGCGGAAGACCTCGGCCTCACCGAGGGCGAGCGAGCCGTCGCCAGCTTCAGCCCGACCGACGTCATCCTCGCGGTCGACTGACAATCGAATTCCCTACCGCTGGTAGAAAGATCAATCGGCGGGCTACCCGCCGATAAAATGAGCGCTCGCGTCGATTGACACGCCCGCGGCGGCGCTTTTATGTTTTCATTATGTATCGCCTAAACATAGCGAGTCGCCTCGCCCTCCGCCCCAGCCGCCGCAATGTGCTGGCGGCCCTCCCTTCCGCGCTCGGCGTCGCTCTGCTCGGCAGGCCGGCGCGGGCGGCGGACGAGCGCCTCATCGTCGTCACCTCCTTCCCGGAAGAGCTGACGACTCGCTATGAGGCGGAGTTCGAGAAGCTCTATCCCGGCGTCCATGTCCAATTCGTCTGGAAGCAGTCGCGCGACGCGCTCGCTCTGCTGAGCGACAAGGATCAGGGCGGCGCCGATGTCTATTGGGCGCCCGCTTTGGGAAACTTCCCTATATTGCGAGATCGCGGCGCCTTTCAGAAATTCTCGGTCGATCGCGCCGCCCTGCCCGGTCGGCTCGGCGATCAGCTTCTCTCGGACCCTAATGGACTGTTCGAGGCCTATGACGTCGCCGGCTATGGGATCGTGGTCGATCCGCCCGCGCTCGCGCGCGATGGGCTGAAGCCGCCCAAGAGCTGGAGCGACCTCGCCTCCCCCGCCTATGCCGGCCGCATCGTCATGCCGATTCCGGCCAAGGTGGGCTTCTCGCCGGCGCTCTATGACATCGTGCTGCAGTCGGAGGGCTGGGAGCGCGGCTGGGCGCTGCTCGCCGAGATCGCCGGCGGCGCGGAGCTGCTGGGCTCCGGCTCCGGCCCGACGGCGAGCGTCAAGGACGGCCATGCGGCGCTCGGCCTGACCATCGACTTCTTCGCCTTCAACGCGCTGGCCAATGGCGAATCCATCTCCTTCGTCTATCCGGAGAAGACCGCCTTTCTGCCAGCCCATATCGCCATCACGGCGAGCACGCAGCGTTTTTCGGCGGCCCAGGCATTCGTCGATTTCGCGCTCTCTTCCAAGGGCCAGAAGCTGATGATGGAGGCCGACAGCAGCCGCCATCCGGCCCGGCCGGACGCCTATGAAGGCAAGCCGGCGGCGGTGGTCGATCCCTTCGCCCTGCCGCCGGGAACCTTCTACCCCTATGACGCCGAGATCGGCCGACGGCGGCCCGGCGTCGTCGGCGTGATGTTCGATCTCGCCATTACAGAGCGCCACGCCGAGACGCAGCGCCTGTGGCGCGCCATTCACGCCGCCGAGGCGCGGCTCGCCGCCGCCCCCGACTCCGCAGGCGCCGCCGCTGTGGCGAAGGCGCGCAAGCTCGCCGGCTTCACGCCTATTTCCGAGGCGCAGGCGAAAGATTCCGCATTTCTCGATCGTTTTTCCAGCCGCGAGCTGAAGGACGGCGATCTCGCCGCCCGTTGGCGCGCAGAAATTGCATCGGCCCGAGCCGAGGCGCTGAGCCTCGTCGCTTCCGCCGAGCCGCGTCTGTGAGGCGGCGGCTTCTCCTTCCATTGGCGCTGCTTTTTCTTTCCGCCGGCGCGCCCTATGAGAATCCCAAGCTCGACGGCGACGCTTTCTCCCGGCCCCTGGCCGGGCTGGACGAGGGTTTTCTGCGCGGCTTCCGGCAGGGGAGCGCGCTGTTCCATCAGGCCTGGGTGATCGGCCCCTCGCAGGATCAGACCGAGATCACAGGGCTGGGACCGCTCTATAATCGGCTCTCCTGCATCGCCTGCCATGTGAAGAACGGCCGCGGCCCGGCGCCGGACCCGGAGAATGGGATCGCCCGCGCCATGGTGGTGCGGCTCGGACCGCCCGGCCGCGACGCGCATGGCGGCCCGCTGCGCCATCCGGCCTATGGCGGGCAGCTCAATCCGGAGGGCAATCCGGGCGTGCCGGGCGAGGGCCGCGCGATCGTGACCTTCGACGAGATCGAGACGCGCCTTTCCGACGGCGAGACCGTCTCGCTGCGCCGCCCGCGCCTTTCGTTTCGCGACCTCGCCTATGGGCCGCTCGACGACAATGTGCGGATTTCGCTGCGCAACGCGCCGCCGGTTTTCGGCCTCGGCCTGCTCGAGGCCGTGCCGGACGACGAGATAATGCGCCATGCGGTGGGCCAGGGCCGCGGCCGGCCGAACCATGTCTATGACATGGCGGCCGGCCGCATCGCGCTGGGCCGCTTCGGCCTCAAGGCCAATCAGCCGGATTTGCGGCAGCAGATCGCCAACGCCTTCGCCGAGGATATCGGCATCTCCTCCTATCTCTTCCCCGAGCCCAATTGCACTGCTGCGCAGCCGGAATGCCGCGCGGCCGCGGGACAAGAGATCGAGCTCACCTACACGCGGCTCGAGGCCTCGCTCGCCTATATGCGCGGCCTCGCCGTGCCGGCGCGCCGCAATCAGGACGATCCGCGCGTCGCCAAAGGCGAGGCGCTGTTCCGCGAGATCGGCTGCTCCGCCTGCCATCGCGAGACGATGAAGCTCGGCCCGGTCGGCTTCGCGCCCTGGCTGAGCGGGGCGGAGATTCATCCCTATGGCGATCTCCTGCTGCACGACATGGGCGAAGGGCTCGCCGATGGGCGCGAGGATTTCGAAGCCGGCCCGCGCGACTGGCGCACGCCGCCGCTCTGGGGCCTCGGACTCGCCGGCCGCTTTGGAACGCCCGCGGATTTCCTCCACGACGGCCGCGCCCGCACCGTCACGGAGGCGATCCTCTGGCACGGCGGAGAGGCGGAGGACGCAGCGCGGCGGTTTCGCGGACTGACGCGCGCGGAGCGGGGAGAGCTGCTCGCATTTTTGGGGTCGCTCTGAGGGAGCGCGGAATCTGCCCCCTCTCCCACGAAGCGGGGGCGGCCCGGGGAGGGGGTGGCGGGATGATGGGACAATCGGGGGAAGAACGATGAAACTCAGCAAATTCGCGCCCTTGGGCGCCGCCAGCGTCGCCGCGCTCATCGCAAGCGGCGCGGCGCTCGCCGGCGAGCAGCCGCAACCTTTCGATCTCGGCGAGATTCACGTCGGCGCCGAGCACAGGACCGCTCCGCCCGACAAGAAGAAGGACGATGGTCCGGCGCCTCTGCAGAATACCGATTCCTATGGCGGCGTGACCATCAGCAACCGCCAGAACGAGACCTTCCAGCGCGATTCGCTCGATCGCGCCGTCAATCTCGCCGCCGGCGTCGTCAGCAATTCCACCGGTGGCACGCGCAATGAGCAGAACATCTATGTGCGCGGCTTCGACCGCTGGCAGGTGCCGCTCACCATCGACGGCGTGCGCGTCTATCTGCCGGCCGACAATCGGCTCGATTTCGCGCGCTTCATGACGCCGGACGTCGCCTCGGTGCAGATCGCCAAGGGCTATGTCTCGGTGCTGGACGGCCCGGGCGGCATGGGCGGCCAGATCAATCTCGTCTCCCGCAAGCCCACCAAGGCGATAGAGGGCGAGCTGCGCACCGGCCTCGAGTTCGGCCGCGACGGCAGCTATGAGGGCATAAAGACCTATGCGCTGCTCGGCACGAAGCAGGACAATTATTATCTGCAGCTCAGCGGCTCCTGGCGCGATCTGCGCGGCTGGATGCTGCCGGAGAGCTACACGCCGACCAATAATCAGGGCGACGGCTTCCGCGGCAATTCGGGAACCTATGATTGGAGCCTGAACGCCAAGGCCGGCTACACGCCCAACGACACCGACGAATATTCGCTGAGCTTCATCCGCCAGGACGGCAAGAAGGGCGCGCCCTATCACACCACCGACGGGCTCGCCAGCCAGCGCTATTGGCGCTGGCCCTATTGGCGCGTGCAGAATCTCTATTTCCTGTCCAACACCAAGATCGGCGATTCGTCCTATGTGAAGACCAAGGCCTATTGGAGCAAGTTCGACAACGATCTCTTCTCCTACAACGACCCCTTCCTGACCTATCAGTCCTCGGCCAAAGCTTTCCGCAGCTATTACCAGGATTATGCGCTCGGCGCGGACATAGAGGCGGGGCATGATTTCGGCGATGTGGACACGCTGAAGATCGCCGGCCACTATCGCTTCGACGAGCACGCCACCTGGCAGGAATATTACGGCGTCAATGTCGCCAATAAATCGACCGGATGCGTCATCAACGTCATCTGCTTCACCCAGCCGCTGGTCTACACGCAGGAAGACACTTATTCGATCGCCATCGAGAACACCTTTCATCCGACCAAGGACATAGATCTCGTCGGCGGCTTCGCCTACGACTGGCGCCATCTGCGCAAGGCGGATGATTTCGTGGTCGACACGGGCGTCATCGGCTATCAGCTGCGGGATGTGCAGGCGCCCAATTTCCAGGGCGCGGCGATCTGGCGCTACAGCGACACCAACAAAGTCTATTTCAACGTCTCCGACCGCGAGCGCTTCCCGACGATTTTCGAGCGTTTCAGCTCGCGTTTCGGCGGCGCCACCTCCAACCCCGGCCTGATGCCCGAGCGCGCGATCAATTTCGATCTCGGCTGGGCGAGCGAATTCGCGCCGGGCAGCCGCATTCAATTGGACGCCTTCCACTCCATCGTCCGCAATCTCATCCAATCCGTGCCGGCGCCCGCCTATGGCGCGAGCGTCACCCAGAGCCAGAACGTCGGCGACGCCAGCTTCTGGGGCGGGGAGGTCACGGTCGATTATCGCGCCTCCGACGAGCTGTCGCTGGGCGGCAATCTGACGCTGATGCGCCGCTCGGTCTATGCGCCTTACATCCTCAACTTCCAGCCGACGGGCGTGCCGGACGGCAAGCTGTTCCTCTACGCCGGCTGGCGGCCGCTCGAAGGGCTGACGCTGACGCCGAATGTCGAGATGAACAGCAATCGCTGGACCTCGAACACGGCGGGGACGATCTATTATCGGACGGGCGCGTACTTCCTGGCCAATTTCACGGCCGAATATCAGCTCCATCCGAACTTCAAGATCGAAGGCGGCGTGCGCAACATGTTCGACACCGCCTACACCTTCACCGACGGCTATCCAGAGGCGGGACGCAGCTTCTTCCTCGGCGCCAAGGCGACGTTCTAGAGCGCTTGCCGATCCGAGCGGGTTGAATGACGCTCCAACGGCTCGCGGGGCGCTCCGGCCCCGACGGCGACGCTTTGCAAGCGCGCGCGGCGCGGCTACCAATGGGGAAAAGGGGCGCGGGTGATTCGTTTTCGCCGCGTTCCCGCTCTGGCCGGCGCCGACCCATGGCGATCCGGCGGCTCCTTCGGATGGCCCCATGACCAAATTCGCGCTCGACGCCCTCGATCTCGCCGCGCTTCTCTCCTCCCGCGTCTGCCATGATGTGATCTCGCCCGTCGGCGCCATCGTCAACGGGCTGGAGGTGCTGGAGGAGGAGAAGGACGCCGAGATGCGCGGCCATGCGCTGGCGCTCATCAAATCCAGCGCGGCGGAGGCCTCCGCCCGGCTGCAATTCTGCCGCCTCGCCTTCGGCGCCGCCGGCTCCAAGGGCGCCGAGATCGACACCGGCGACGCCGAGCATGTGACGCGCCAGCTACTCGCCGACGAGCGCACCAAGCTCGAATGGAGCGTGCCGCGCGTGCTGATGTCGAAGAACAAGGTGAAGCTGCTGCTCAATCTGTGCCTGATCGCCGATGCGGCGATTCCGCGCGGCGGCGTCATCTCCGTCGCCTCCACCGGCGAGCGCGACGATATTTCCTTCACGCTGGAAGCCAAAGGCGTGAACGCCCGCATCGCCGCGGCGATCCCCGCCCTGCTGGCCGGCGAGCCGGAAGAGGGCGTTGTCGACGCACGCGCCATTCAGGCCTATTACGCGGGCCTCGTCGCCCAGGCGAGCGGGCTAGACGTCGTGATCTCCGCGCAGCCGGAACATGTGACCATCACCGCCCGCCCCGCCGCCGCGCAGGCGGAGGAAGAGACCAAGGCGGCGCTCGAGGCCTGACGAGCTCGAGCGCGGGAATTTCAGTTCTCTTAACCAGAATGCGTCAAGAATGGCGTCGACGCCGCTCGCGCGGCCTAAGACGAACGACGCCATGGATGAGCTTCTCAACGATTTCCTCGTCGAGACCGCCGAGCACATAGATGCGGCGACGATGGAGCTCGTCTGTCTCGAGAAGGACCCCGGCGATCAGGCGCTGATCGCCAGCCTCTTTCGCCATGTGCACACGATCAAGGGCACCAGCGGCTTCTTGAAGCTGCCGCGCGTCGGCCGGCTGACCCATTCGACCGAGGCGCTCATCGGCGCCTTGCGCGACGGCGCGCCGATGAGCGCCGCGCATGTCACGCTGGTCTTCGCCGCCGTGGACCGGCTGAAGGATATTCTCGCCGAAATGGGCCGCTCCCAGGAGGAGCCGGCGGGCGACGACGACGAGCTCGTCGCCGCCCTGGAGCAGGCGACGCGCCGCGCCCGCCTCGGCGAGGAGGAGCCCAAGGACGCCGCCGAGGCGGGCGGCGCCGCGGCGCCCGCCTCCCGCGCCGCTGCGGCGCCGGGAGAGGCGCATTCCGTCAGCGTCGCCCATATCGGCGAGACGGTGCGCGTCTCGGTCAATGTGCTCGATCGGCTGATGGGCATCGTCTCCGAGCTCGTCTCCACCCGCAATCGTCTGCTCGAATTGTCGAGCGCCTGGGCGGGCGGCGACGAGGCCATGAGCAGCACGGTACAGACACTCTCCAACATCACCAGCGATCTGCAGGATGCGGTGATGAGCGCGCGCATGCAGCCGGTCGGACGGCTGTTCTCGACGCTGCCGCGTCTGGTGCGCGATCTCGCCTATGATCTCGGCAAGAAGATCGTCGTCACGACGGAAGGCTCGGACACGGAGCTGGACCGGCAGGTGATCGAGCTGATCCGCGCGCCGCTCACCCACATCATCCGCAATTGCGCCGACCATGGGATAGAATCTCCGGCCGAGCGCGCGCGCATCGGCAAGAGCGAGACCGGCGTCATCTCGGTGCGCGCCGCCTATGACGCCGGCCAGATCATCATCGACATCGCCGACGACGGCCGCGGGCTCGACGCCTCGCGCATCCGCTCCAAAGCCTTGGCGATCGGGCTCGTCTCGGAGGCCGATATCGCCAAGCTCAGTGACAGCGAGCTGTTCGAGCTGGTCTTCACGCCGGGCTTCTCGACCGTCGATGGCGTCACCAGCGTCTCCGGCCGCGGAGTCGGCATGGATGTGGTGCGCGAGAACATTCAGTCGATCGGCGGCTCCGTCTCGCTGACCTCGCGCCATGGCCGCGGCGCCTGCGTCACTCTGCGCATTCCACTGACGCTCGCCATCACGCCGGCGCTGATTTTGACGACCAATGGCGCGCGCTTCGCCATACCACAGATGAC
Organism: Methylosinus sp. PW1; assembly: GCF_000745215.1. NCBI lineage: Bacteria > Pseudomonadati > Pseudomonadota > Alphaproteobacteria > Hyphomicrobiales > Methylocystaceae > Methylosinus > Methylosinus sp. PW1. The sequence goes on along the minus strand of NZ_JQNK01000009.1, from coordinate 2,546,446 downwards.
CGTGGTCGAGCTGGTCGGGGTCGGCCGCGGCTTCGAGCATGCGATCCAATATATCCATGACGCGCCGGTGCTGCGCTTGCGCAATGACGTGCTGCCTCTGCTCGATCTCGCCGCGACGCTCGGCCTCGGCCGCCCGGCGCAGGAGGAGACGCGCGACGGCTTCGTCGTCGTGCTGCGCATCGGCAGCGCGCGCTTCGGCCTGCTGGTGGAGACGATCGCCGATGTGCAGGAGATCGTCATCGAGCCGCTGGTGAGCGCGCTGGCGCGGCTCGGCGTCTTCTCTGGCCAGACGATTCTCGGCGACGGCTCGGTGGTGCTCATTCTCGATCCCGCGGCTCTGCTCGAGCACGCCGGGCTGCAGCGGCTGGCCGAGCGCCCGGCCGAAGCGACGACGCCGGAAGTCTTCGTCCCGCGCGCGGAGAAGACGCGCATCATCCTCGTCAAGGCCGGCCCCGGCCCGCTGAAGGCGCTGCCTCTGTCGCTGGTGCTGCGCATAGAGGATGTGCCGCGCGAGCGGCTGATCGCCTCGGACGGCGCCTTCGTCATGGCCTATCGCGACAGCCTGCTGCCGATCATTCCGGCGACCTCGGACATGTCGCTCGACCGCGACGCCTATCCCATTCTCGTGCTGTCGGGAGCGGGCCAGTCCATGGGCCTGCTCACCGAGGAGATCATCGACGTCACCGACGAGATTCTCGACCTGCAGAGAGAGAGCGATTCGGCGCATATTCTCGGCTCCATCCAGCTCGGCGGCGAGGTCGTCGAATTTTTGGACGCCACCTATTTCATGCGCATCGCCTGCCCGGCCGCCGTGGCGCGCGGCGTCAACAAGCGGCATCGCATTCTGCTGGTCGACGACAAGGCCTTCTTCCGCGACATGCTGGCGCCCATACTCGGCTCGGCCGGCTATGACGTGACCACCGCCGCCTCGGCGCCGGAGGCCCTCTCCTTCCTGCGCAAGGGGCTGTCCGTCGAGGCGGTGGTGACGGATACCGACATGCCGGAAATGGACGGCTATAATTTCGCCCGCGCGCTGCATGCGCTGCCCGGCCTCGCCGATCTGCCGGTGGTGGCGCTCGCCGCCCAGGCGGCGCCCAGCGTGCTCGCGGCGGCCGAGGCCTGCGGCATCGCCGCCGTCGCCGGCAAGTTCGATCGGCGCGCGCTCATCGAATGCGTCGGCCGCCTGCTCGACAAGGCGGACACCGCGCCGCGCGATCTCGAATTGCGCATCATGTCGGAGCTCGCCGCATGACACAGACGCAACGCGACGCGAGCGGGCGCCGCCGGCAGAGCGACGCGCCCAAGGAGCAGTCGCGCAACTTCACCATAAAGGTGCGCGGCCAGACCTTCGGCCTGCCGGTGGAATGCGTGAAGACGATCTTCCACATCGAGCAGGTGACGCCGGTTCCGCTGGCCCCGCGCGAGATCGCCGGCCTCGCCAATCTGCGCGGCCGCATCGTTACCGCGCTGCGGCTCGATCGCTGCCTCGACATCGACGAGGGCGACCGCTCCGATTCGAATCTCGCGGTCTGCATCGAGCACAATGGCGAGCGCTACGCTCTGCTCATCGACGAGACCGGCGACGTCGTCACCTGCGAGGAAGACGACCGCATCCTCTGCCCGACCCATGTCGGCCAGCAATTCGTCGACGCCACAAACGCCTGCTACCGGCTCGACGACGAGTTTCTGCCCATACTCGACATAGCGGCGCTGGTGAGGCGCCTGTCGAGGCCGAGCGAGAGCGGCGGCCGCGACGGACATTCGAGAGACGCATCCCGAGGAGTAGACTGATGAAGCAGATTCTTGTCGTCGACGATTCCGCGGTCATCCGCAAGGTCGCGCGCCGCATTCTCGAAGGGATGCAATTCTCCACCGTGGAGGCGGAGAACGGCCGCAAGGCGCTGGTCGCCTGCGAGCAATCCATGCCGGACGCCATCCTGCTCGATTGGAACATGCCAGAGATGGACGGCGTCGAGTTCCTGCGCGCGCTGCGCAAGATGCCGGGCGGCGCCGGGCCGAAAGTGGTGTTCTGCACCACGGAGAACGAGGCGAGCCATATCGCCCAGGCGATGGATGCGGGCGCCGACGAATATATAATGAAGCCCTTCGACCAGCATGTGGTGCGCGCCAAGCTCGAGGACGTCGGCGTCATCTGAGGCGCGGGCCGCGACGGAACAGGAGCGCTCTCTCGAGGAGAGCGACGGCGATATGCGGAAATGTGCGGAGCCTCGCCTTTTTCGGCCGGGCGCGACGCCTCCGGCAGAGCGCCCGCGATGAGCCTCGCCTTCGAGCGGCTGCGCCGTCTCATCGGCTCGATCGTCGGCGTCTCTCTCGGCCCCGACAAGCTCTATATCGCGCAGAGCCGGCTGGAGCCGATCATGCGCGCACAGGGCTGCCGCGACCTCTCCGAGCTCATGCGCCTCATCGAGCGGCGCGAGGACGAGGCGCTGCTGCAGCGCGTCGTCGACGCGATGACCAATAATGAGACGTCCTTTTTCCGCGACCGCGTCCCCTTTCAGCGGCTGAAGCGCGATTGGCTGCCGGAGCTGATGGCGCGGCGCGCCGAGACGCGGCGCCTGCGCATCTGGTCGGCCGCCTGCTCGACCGGTCAAGAGCCCTATTCCATCGCCATGACGCTGGCCGAAATGGGCGAGACGCTCGCCGGCTGGAGTGTCGAGATTCTCGCCACGGATGTCTCGGAGACCGCGCTGACGACGGCGCGGCGCGGCGTCTACAGCCAGTTCGAGGCGCAGCGCGGCCTTTCGATCGGCAGGCTGCTGGCCCATTTCGACCAGAAGGACGGCCTCTGGCGGATTCGCGATGGGCTGCGGGCGAATATCGCCTTCCGCAAGCTCAATCTACTCGATGATTTCTCTGGCGAGGCGCCCTTCGACATCGTCTTTTGCCGCAATGTGCTCATTTATTTCGAGCCTGCGGTGAAAAGCCGCGTGCTCGGGCGCCTGCGCGACAGTCTCGCCGACGACGGCTATCTGGTCCTCGGCTCGGCCGAGACGATCGGCGAGCGCATCGGCGGCCTCACGCCCGCGAGCGACGCCGCCTGGCTGCTGCTGCCGCGCCCCTCGCCGCCGTCGCGCGCCGTCATCGGCGCGTGAGCGCGGCTCGCCTCCCCCTCTGAACGCGCGAAGGGGCTCCCGAGGGAGCCCCTTTTCGACTTGCGGCCGTCTTCGCCTTATGGCTGTCAGGCGGTGATGCGCTCGTCGGCCTCGCTCGGCTCACGCAGCACATAGCCGCGGCCCCACACCGTCTCTATGTAGTTGCGGCCGTCGCTGGCGTTGGCGAGCTTCTTGCGCAGCTTGCAGATGAAGACGTCGATGATCTTGAGTTCCGGCTCGTCCATGCCGCCATAGAGATGATTGAGGAACATCTCCTTGGTGAGCGTCGTGCCCTTGCGCAGCGAGAGCAGCTCGAGCATCTGATATTCCTTGCCGGTCAGATGCACGCGGGCGCCGGAGACCTCGACCGTCTTCTGGTCCAGATTGACGACGAGATCGCCGGTCGTGATGACCGATTGGGCATGGCCCTTGGAGCGGCGCACGATGGCGTGAATGCGCGCCACCAGCTCGTCCTTATGGAAGGGCTTCGTCAGATAATCGTCAGCGCCGAAGCCCAGACCCTTCACCTTGTCCTCTATGCCGGCGAGGCCGGACAGGATCAGAATCGGCGTCTTGACCTTGGCCACCCGCAAGGTGCGCAGCACCTCGTAGCCGGACATGTCGGGCAGATTCAAATCGAGCAGGATGATGTCGTAATCGTAGAGCTTCCCGAGATCTATGCCTTCCTCGCCGAGATCTGTCGCATAGACGTTGAAATTCTCGGATTTGAGCATGAGCTCGATGCTTTGAGCGGTCGCGCTGTCATCCTCTATCAGTAAAACGCGCATTTTCAGTCCCCACCCAGCTCCACCAATCTTCCCCGGACGTCGTCGCGTCGCCCGAGCGTCGACGATGCGCCGCGCTTCGTCGGCCGCCCGCCAAGATCTCTATCTATTTGTCGAAACGCTAAGCGGTAATGGTTAACAAACCCTGACCTTCGGCCCGGCGGCCAACCAAAACCTTAATCGTCGACGGCTAAGGGCCATCGCGAGCCAGAACAGCGTCTCTCGAGGGGGACGAATCGATCGGCCTTCTTGTTTATACAAGCCGTCCGCCCGGCTGCGAAGCGGCCCGCGGCTACGCAAAGGCCGCGGCGAAAGCTTCGCGAAAGCCCCGCCGCGAGGCTGCGGGCGCTTGCCGCCGCGCCGCGCTCGCGATTGACTTATGCGCGGGCTTTCTCCTATATGCCGGCGCGGCGTCGCTGAGACGTGTTTCGTGCGGGGGCTTGCGCGCCCGTGAAAAAGGCGGAACGAGACGGCCGCAGGGGCGAAAAAACGCCCGACGAGACCAAAATGAGATCGAGGGCCGTGGCGGCGGCCAGCCGATGACCGAGCAGTCGGCGCGAGGCGATGACGGCTCTTCGATCGGCGACCTGAGCGAGCGGAGACCCAAGGTGAAGAGAACTTATCAACCCAGCAAAATTGTGCGCAAGCGCCGTCACGGCTTTCGCGCCCGCATGGCGACCGTCGGCGGCCGCAATGTCCTCGCGGCGCGCCGCGCCCGCGGACGCAAGCGCCTGTCCGCCTGATTTTCGCCGGCTTCTCGGCCAGGGAGGACGGGAGGCGTGAGCGAGAACATTCCAGACGAAACGCGGAAGACCAAACCGCGACGCCTGCGCAAGCGGCGCGAATTTTTGCGCGCCGCCGCGAGTGGGCTGAGCCGCGGCGCGCGCGCCTTCAAGCTGCAGGCGGCGGCGCGGGAGGGCGGCGACACGGACGCGCCGCGCTTCGGCTTCACCGTGACGAAGAAAATCTCCGGCGCCGTTGGTCGCAACCGCATTCGGCGCCGCCTCAAGGAGGCGCTGCGGCTCTGCGGCGCTTCCGGTCTCCCGGGCTATGATTATGTCTTCGTCGCCCGACCCGACGCGTTGACCGCGCCCTTTTCGGAATTGACGGCGCAGATCGTGGATGGGCTGACCAAGCTCAGGCCCGGCCAGAAGGGCCGGAACCGGCGCAACTCCTAAAGACAGGCCGCAGGCGTCATGAACGAATATACGAAGAATGTCCTCATAGCGGCCGGCCTGTCGATGCTGGTGATCGGCGGCTGGGATTATTTCTACGCCTTTCCCAAGCTCGACCAGCAGCAGAAAGAGGCGCAGCTCGCGCAGCACCAGAAGCCCGGCGCGCCGCAAAAGCCTGTCGCCGACAAGGCCGCGCCCGCGGCCCGCCAGGCGCAGCCGCAAAGCGTCGCCGCCGCCAAGCCCGTGGCGAAGACGCGCGAGGCCGCGCTCGCCGAGAGCAAGCGCGTCGCGATCGACACGCCTTCCATCTCCGGCTCGATCTCGCTGAAGGGCGGCCGCATCGACGATGTCTCGCTGAAAAATTATCACGAGACCGTCGATCCCAAGAGCCCGATCATCGTGCTGCTCTCGCCGGAGAACGCGCCGCACCCCTATTACGCCGAATCGGGCTTCCTCGCCTCCGACAAGGATCAGGCGCCGCCCGCCCTGCCGAACGGCGAATCTCTGTGGAGCGCCGATCACGATCAGCTCTCCGTCAGCCAGCCCTTGACGCTCACCTTCGACAATGGCCAGGGCCTCGTCTTCAAGCGCAAGATCGCGGTCGACGACCAATATATGTTCTCCGTGACCGACAGCGTCGAGAATCACGGTCAGGGCTCCGTCACCCTCTATCCCTATCTGCGCGTCTCGCGCATCGGCGCTCTGGAGAGCGCCGGCTATGCGGCCCTGCACGAGGGCTTCGTCGGCGTGCTCGGCGAGGCGGGCCTGCAGGAGCTGAAGTTCGAGAAGGTCGAGAAGGAGCCGCACGCCACCAAATCTTTCGAGGCGACCGGCGGCTGGCTCGGCTTCACCGAGAAATATTGGGCCGCCGTTCTGGTGCCGCAGCAGGACCGCTCGCTGGTGGCGCGCTTCTCGGCTTCGGGCGCCGGAACGACCAAGGCCTATCAGGCCGACACGGTCGAGGCGCCGCTGACCATCGCGCCGGGCGCCTCCGGCTCGGTGGCCTCGCGCATCTTCGCCGGCGCCAAGGTCGTCGACACGCTCGACGCCTATGAGGGCCAGGGCATCAAGCTCTTCGATCGGCTCATCGATTGGGGCTGGTTCTACTTCCTCACCCGGCCGATGTTCCGCATCATCGACGGCCTGTTCCACGTACTCGGCAATTTCGGCCTCGCCATTCTGGCCGTCACCGTGCTCGTCAAGATCGCCTTCCTGCCGATCGCCAACAAGAGCTACCATGCGATCGCCAAGATGAAGGAAGTTCAGCCCAAGCTGCAGGCGCTGAAGGAGAAATACGCCGACGACAAGCAGAAGCTCGCGCAGGAGCAGATGGCGCTCTACAAGAGCGAGAAGATCAACCCGGCCGGCGGCTGCCTGCCCGCGCTGCTGCAGATTCCGGTGTGGTTCTCGCTCTATAAGGTGCTGGTCATCACCATCGAGATGCGCCATGCGCCCTTCTATGGCTGGATCAAGGACCTCTCGGCCCCGGACCCCACCAACATCTTCAACCTGTTCGGCCTCATCCCCTTCGATCCGACGCAGATCCCCGTGTTCGGCCCGTTCCTGTGGCTCGGCGTGCTGCCGATCCTGATGGGCGTCTCCATGTGGGCGACGATGAAAATGAACCCGGAGCCGACCGACGAGGTGCAGAAGATCGCCTTCGGCTGGATGCCGGTGATCTTCACCTTCTCGATGGGCGGCTTCGCCTCCGGCCTCATCATCTACTGGACCTGGAACAACATCCTCTCGGTCACTCAGCAGGGCTTCATCATGCGCCGCGCCGGCGTAAAGTTCGAGCTGTGGGACAATGTGAAGAAGACGTTCTCCTTCCTCAAGAAACCCGCCTGATCGCCCCTTGACCGAAGTCCGCGACGAGGATTTCACGGAACCGGGCCGGCTGCTCTTCGCCGGCCCGTGCGATTTTATATTCGCCAGCGCGAAATCCGGCGATCTGCCGCCGATCGGCCCGCCGGAGATCGCCTTCGCCGGCCGCTCCAATGTCGGCAAATCCTCCCTCCTGAACGCTCTGACCGGCCGCAAGGCGCTGGCGCGCGTCTCCAACACGCCGGGCCGCACGCAGCAGCTCAATTTCTTCGCCCTGGGCGCCGCGCCGGGCGCGGAGCCGCTGCGCCTCGTCGACATGCCCGGCTATGGCTACGCCGCCGTCGGCAAGGAGAAGATCGCCAATTGGACGCGGCTGATGGAGGAGTTTCTGCGCGGCCGCGCCTCGCTGATCCGCGTCTTCGTGCTCATCGACAGCCGCCGCGGCGTGAAGGATCTCGACGAGCAGATGTTCGATCTGCTCGACCGCGCCGCCGTCTCCTATCAGATCGTGCTGACCAAGCGTGACGAGCTGAAGGTCTCCGAGCGCGAGAGCGCCGTCGCCGCCGTGGAGGCCGCGCTGGCCAAGCGCCCCGCCGCCTTCCCGCGCCTCGCCATCACCTCCTCCCGCACCGGCGAGGGCGTCGCCGAGCTGCGCGCCGGGATCGCGCGGCTATTGGCCGAACGAAACGCTTGAATATTGCAGCCTCGTCCTTTCTAAAAGGATCGAGCTTCATCACACCACAGGCGGACCCATGACCGAGGATTCGGCCGACAGCGCGCTCCAGCAAGCCCGTATTCTGATGCAGGCGCTGCCGCACATGCTGCGCTATGACGAGGCGACAGTCGTGGTGAAATACGGCGGCCACGCCATGGGCGACGACAAGGTCGCGCGCGACTTCTCCCGCGACATGGTGCTGCTCGAGCAATCCGGCGTGAACCCCGTCGTCGTGCATGGCGGCGGCCCGCAGATCGGGGCCATGCTGGGCAAGCTCGGCATAAAATCCGAATTCGCCGATGGGCTGCGCGTCACCGACAAAGCGACGATGGAAATCGTCGAGATGGTGCTCGCCGGCTATATCAACAAGCAGATCGTCGGCTTCATCAATTCCGAGGGCGGCCGCGCGATCGGCCTGTGCGGCAAGGACGGCCGCATGGTGACAGCCGAAAAGCTCTCGCGCCCCAATCACGAGGACGGCAAGGCGATCGATCTCGGCTTCGTCGGCGAGGTGGCCAAGGTCGACACCACCGTGTTGGACCAGGTGCTCGGCCGCGAGCTGATTCCCGTGCTGGCGCCCGTCGCGCAGGGCCTCGACGGCGAGACCTATAATATCAACGCCGATACTTTCGCGGGCGCCATCGCCGGCGCGCTCGGCGCCAAACGCCTTCTGTTCCTCACCGACGTTCCCGGCGTGCTGGACAAGAACAAGCAGCTCATCAAGGAGCTGAAGGTGGAGGATATTCCCGGCCTCGTCGCCGACGGCACCATCACCGGCGGCATGATCCCCAAGGTCGAGACCTGCATGTATGCGATCGAGCGCGGCGTCGAAGGCGTCGTGATCCTCGACGGCAAGCTGCCCCATGCGGTGCTGATCGAGCTATTGACCGACCATGGCGCGGGCACGCTGATAACGAGGTGACGGATTGACGGCGAAACGCGCGGCGACGATGCGATCTTGGAGCCGCCCTGCGGCTCGAGATCGCATCGCCCCAAGCAAGAGGCGGCGCGCGCGATGACGGAGCCCGCCGACGAGCCGCGCCTGCTGACCATCGCCAATCGCTTCGCCCATGTCGACACATGGGTCTTCGACCTCGACAACACGCTCTATCCCGCCTCATCGGACCTCTGGCCGAAAATCGACCATCGGATCACTTTGTTCATGATCCGCCTGTTCGGCCTCGACGGCATGTCGTCGCGCGCGCTGCAGAAGCATTATTACAAGCAATATGGCACGACGCTACGCGGGCTGATGACCGAGCATGGCGTCGACGCCGACGCTTTCTTGAAATTCGTCCATGACGTCGATCGCTCGTCGCTTCTGCCGAATCATTCGCTGGCGGCGGCGATCGCGGCGCTGCCGGGCCGCAAGCTCATTCTCACCAATGGCTCGCGCGAGCATGCGCTCGACACGGCGAAGCAGCTCGCCATCGATCATATTTTCGAGGATGTCTTCGATATCGTCGCGGCCGATTTCATCGCCAAGCCGCATGAGGAGGCCTATGAGCGCTTCTTCGATCGTCATGGCGTGGAGCCGAAACGCTCCGCCCTCTTCGAGGACATAGCGCGCAATCTGATTTTCCCTCATGCGCGCGGCATGACCACAGTGCTGGTGACGCCGGAAGCCGGCCATGAGGAGAAGCGCGAATCCTGGGAGATCGCCCATGGCCGCGAGCCCTATGTGGATTTTACGACCAATGATCTCGCGGGGTTTTTGGAGGGGCTGACGGTAAAGAGATGATGCTCCGAATGGCTATTTTCGAATGTTCTCTTTAACCTGGGGGACCGATCCAATGTTGCAACCCATTGCTACGCCCGAGTTATTTGTCGAAATCGTGATTCAAGAGGCAATAAGGCGAGGCTATGTCCTCGAGAGAGGGACGCGCAACGGACGACAAATCGACTTCGGGAACAAAAAGCTACATGAAGGACATCTTCGGTCGCTGTTTCCTGCAATCCTCAGTCCGAGCGCAGATATTAAAAAAATGATTGAAAGCGTTGCTCCTGGGCGGCCGTGTGCTCATAAGCCCATGAAAGAAATAATCCACGCTATCAGTCTTAATATTGTTCGATGAAATCGAGCGCCTCAAATTCCCAATAAAGGCCTGATCTTCGCCGTCGCCAGCGCCAGCTCGCTCGCCGACGCCGCGCCCTTCTTCTTCGCCTTGCGCGCGCGCCAGTCGAGGCTCTTCACCTGATCGACGAGGACCGCCGATGGCGTCGATCCCGTGATCGCGACCTCGAAGGGATAGCCCTTGATCTTCGTCGTCATCGGACAGCAGATCATCAGCCCGGTTTTGGCGTTATAGGCTTTCGGGCTCAGCACGAGCGCGGGACGATGCCCCGCTTGCTCATGGCCGGCCTGTGGATCGAAGCTCAGCCATACTATGTCGCCACGCTCGGGCGTATAGGCCGCCATTAGAACGCCTCGCGGCCGACAGGCGGTCCGAAACTTACCTCCTCATGCAGGTTTTCAGGCGTCACACCTGCGAGAAGATCATCGAGAGAGTATTCGGGGGCAGCAAGCGGTTCGATCACCACGCTGCCGCCTTCGACGCGCACCTCGACAGTCTGGTCGATCTCGAGGCGCGCCTGCTCCATGACGGCCGAGGGTATGCGCACCGCCGCGGAGTTGCCCCATTTCTTGACGATCGCTCGCATCATGACCCCCAAAGTATCTACAATGTAGAAACATAAGATTGGAACGCCGCGCCGTCAAGCCATTTCCCATCCCATTCAGAAACTGTCACATTTCCGCAACGGAGCAGCATTCTTTGCAGCGCCGACTTGACTGTATAGCGCACGCTATCTTCAAATGCGGCAATGATGCGAGCGGGGGCACATCGGCGTTTGAGAACGTGCGTGATCGCGCGCGCGCTCGCCTGTCTGCTCATGCTGCAAGGCTTCATTGTCGCGGCGGGGCCGAGTCTCGCCGAGCGAGCGGCCGACGCCGCCGGCTGGAGCGAAGCGCATGCGACCGAGCTCTGCGCTGGCCAGAACAGCGCCGAAAATCCGCTGAGCGACCATTCCTCCTGTGAGCGCTGCATATTCTGCACACTCGGCGCACGCGGCGTCGCGCTGACCCTCGCGGCGCTCTGGCGCTCTACGGCGATCTCGCCGCCGGAACCCGATTCGCGCCTCGCGCCACGCAGCGCCGACGCGGCCGAGCCCATGACGCCGCCCGGCTGGGCCAGCACCTGGTCGTCGCGCGCGCCGCCCTCCTTCTCCTGATCCGAAACGAATCGCGGCTCTCTCGCCGCATCTTTCCATCGGAATCGCGCGCGCCCGCATGGCGTCGCGCCAGGAGCAATTTCGCATGTCTCGCAATTCTCTCATGCGCGGCGCATCCGCCGGCGCGCTGACTTTCGTCGTCTTCTCTCCCGCCCTCGCGCAGGAAGCCCTGCCCGCCATCGACATCTCTGGCGAGCATCGCCCCGTCGCCGGCCCCTCACGCGGAAAGCTGCAGCCGCCGAATGGCAAGCTGCAGCTCGACGTCGCCTCGCAGACCGGCAGCCGCCTCGGCCTGACGCCGCGCGAGACGCCCTCCTCCGTCTCCATTGTCGATCGCGCGACGATCGAGGCGCGCGGCGCGCAGACGACGCAGGAGGTCATTCAGCGCATGCCAGGCGTCATCGCCTCTGATCCGCCGGGCTCGGCAGGGTCGATCAGCCTGCGCGGCTTCGGCACGTCGTCGGTGACGCAAATGTTCAACGGCATCACCGTGCAATATGACGCCATCGCCGGCCGTCCGGTCGACAGCTGGCTCTACGACCGCATCGAGCTTCTCGGCGGCGCCTCCTCCTATCTCTACGGCCAGGGCGCCGTCGGCGGCGCGGTGAATTACGTCAGCAAGGTCGCCACGCGCGGCGAGGAGCGCAATGAGGCGCTGCTGATGGGCGGCATGTGGTTCAATCGCCGCGCGTCCTATGGCTTCAACAAGCAGCTCGACGAGAATAATTGGCTGCAATTCGATCTGAGCTACAAAGGCTCGCAAGGCTGGGTCGAGGATTCCAACCATAATTCCGGCGCCGGCTCCATCTCCTGGCTCACCGATATCGCGCCCGGCCTCTCCAACACTGTCGCGGTGGAGTTTCAGAGCGAGCAGCGCGACTCCTATTGGGGCGCGCCGGTTCCGCGTCCGCTCGGCGGAACGGGCACGATCGCCTGGGGAACTTTCGGCCTGCCGGTGCTCGATCTCAAATTCGATCCCGGCGTGCGCTTCAAAAACTACAACAGCCTGAAGCCGGTCTTCGATCAGCAGGTGCTGTGGGTGCGCGACATAGCGGAATATAAGCTCGACGAGGAGACGAGCTTTAAAAACACCTTCTATCTCTATCGCGCCGACCGGCAATATCAAAACGTCGAATCCTATCGCTACAATGCGACGAACACGCTGCTCGATCGCAGCGGATCTTTCGCCACCCGGCACGTCCAGAGCCTCATCGGCGACAGGCTGGAGGCGACGAATGCGACGACCCTATTCGGCCTCGAGTCGAAAACGGTCGCGGGCATAGATTTTTCGCTCAATCAGCAAACGCGCAACGGAAGCCTCGAATCGGGCTTGGCGGTCGACACGGTCGAGCCCTATGGCTATGCGGCCTATAAGCTCTATCAGGACAATCCGTTGGCGACGAGCTATGTGGGCGACGCGCGCAGCAAGCTCTACACGCTGGCGCTCTTCGCCGAGAACCGGCTGTCGCTGACGCCGCAGCTTCATCTCGTGACCGGCCTGCGCTGGGAGAAGATCAGCCTCGAGCGTTTCAATTACCGCATCCCGACCCTGCCCAGCGCCTCGAACCCCTATGGCAATCCCGCCTATTTCGGCAAAGGATATGAGCCGATCACCTGGCGCGCGGCGCTGATGTACGACGTGACCAAGGAGGCCAATGTCTATGTCTCCTACAGCACGGCAGCCGATCCGCCCTCAGGCATTCTGCTCACCAACAACGCCGGCGGCGTGCGCAATTTCGAGCTCACCACCGGCTGGCAGATCGAGGCGGGAACGAAGCTCGATTTCTGGGAGGGCAGAGGCTCGGCGACTCTCGCCGGCTATTTCATCGAGCGCAACAATCTCACCACTTCCGATCCCGCCAATCCCAACAGCGTCATCAATGTCGGCAAGCAATCGTCGAATGGCATAGAGGCCAATGTCGGCTTGCAGGTGCTGGATAATCTCAGCGTGCAGGGCAACGCGGCCTGGATCAATCCGAAATTCGAGAGCTTCGAGGAGGCGGCGACGATCGCCGGAACCACGCTACGCGTATCGCGCGCCGGCAATCGGCCGACCAATATGGCGCGCTGGATCGCCAATGGCTGGATCACATGGGATTTCCTGCCCGATTGGCAGGCGACCTTCGCGACGCGCTTCGTCGGCGATCGCTTCGCCGACAACGCCAATACGATGCGCATACCGGCCTATACGACTTTCGACGCCGGCCTCTCCTGGCGCATAACGCCCAATGCGAAGCTGACCGCCATGCTGAAGAACATGACCGACGCCGCTTATGTCGAATGGGCGACGGGGGGCTCGGGACCGCTGCTGCGGCTCGGCCAGCCGCGCACTTTCGAATTGTCGCTGAAGATGACCTTCTGAGGAGGCGGAATTGAAGCGATATCTCTATCTCGCTCATCGCTGGCTCGGGATCGCGGCCTGTCTCTTCATGGCCATGTGGTTCTTCTCCGGCGTCGTCATGATGTATGTCGGCTATCCGAAGCTGCTGCCGTCCGAGCGGCTGGCGGCGCTGCCGCCGCTCGATCCGGCGCGCTGCTGCGTCACCCTCTCCCGCGCTTTCGCCGCCGCGGGAGAGAGCGGCGCGCCGCAATCCGTCCGCCTCACCAGCATCGCCGGCGCGCCGACTTTCATCTTCGAGCGCCGCACGAAGGACAGCGGCCCGCAATTCACGGCGGCGCGCGCCAGCGACGGCGCGCGCGTGACCAGCATTTCAGAGCAGGACGCCATCGCCGCCGCGCGCGCCTTCCTCGGCGGCGAGGCGAGCTATGATGGAATCGTCGACGAAGACCAATGGACGCATTCCAAAGGTCTCGACGGTCTGCGCCCGCTGCATCGCGTCTATATGTCCGATGCGGATTCGACGCTGCTCTATGTCTCTTCCGTCACCGGGGAAGTGGTTCGCGACGCGACGCAGACCGAGCGCCTGTGGAACTGGGCCGGCGCCTGGATCCATTGGCTCTATCCGTTCCGCGGCGGCTGGTTCGAGGCCTATTGGCACGATATCATCGTCTATTCCTCGCTCATCGGAACCGTGCTCGCCGTCACCGGCCTCGTCGTCGGCGTCATGCGCTGGCGCTTTCGCGCGCCCTATAGGACCGGCGCGCGCACGCCCTATCGCGACGGCATGATGAAATGGCACCATATCATCGGCCTCATCGGCGGCGCGACGGCGATCACTTTCGTCTTCAGCGGCCTGATGTCGATGAACCCGTGGAAAATCTTCGAGACCAGATCGGCCTTCGACGCCAAGCTCTATTACGGCGGCGCGCTCGCGCCCGAGCGCTTCCATCTGTCGGTCGCCGATGCGCTGACGAAATTCGCCGATGACGGATTCGCGGCGCGCGAGCTCGAGCTGCGCGTCATCGACGGCGCCGGCTATTATGTCGGCTTCGGCGCCGGCGGCGCGACGCGAATCTTGCGCGCCGAGGCCGACGCCGCGCCCGCCTTCACGCTGCCGCTCGAGGAATTGAAGCGTCTCGGCGCGCGGCTCGTCCCCGGCGCGAAAGTCACGGCGGCGACGGTGATGGAGACCTACGATTTCTATTATTTCGCGCGCGCGCCGCACACCATGCATGGCGACGTCGACAAGCGGCTTCCCGTGCTGCGCTTGGAATTCGACGACCCCGCCGGTACCTGGGCGCATATCGACCCGCATACGGGCGCCGTGCTCGGCAAGCTGGACTCTGGACGTCGCATGAGCCGCTGGCTGTTCGCTTTTCTGCACAGCTGGGACGCGCCGGCGCTGCTCACCGCGCGGCCTTTGTGGGATGTCTTCATGCTGGCGCTCAATGGCGCGGGCTTCGCGCTCAGCGTCACCGGAATCGCCATCGGCTGGCGACGGCTGAAGCGCAAATTCGGCGAGCGCAGAGCGCCGGCGCGATCGGCGTCGCCGAGCTTGGCGCGATCGAGCCGCGCATGACCACCGCGCTGGCGGCGCCTGACGCCCGGCCCACCGACCAAGCCCACCGACATGGAACGTCATTTGCGTAATCGGCCAGCGAGGTCGCGCTTCGACGAATTGAAGCCGCCTCGAAGCCTTTTCGATGGTTTGGGGAGCGAGCCATGGTCGATTCGATTGGCGCCGTCGTGGTGGGAACGTTCGGCCTCGCGGCGGAGGCGGCAGCCAAAGGCGCGGCGGGCGCGGCCGTCATCGACGGCTATGACGCCCTGAAGTCTGGCCTTTCCGCTTTCGCCAAGAGGGAGATCGCCGAGCTGGAGCCGCGGCCGCGTTCGATCGGAATGCAAATCGCGGTCGCTGAAATCATCGACGCCCAATCGGAGGAGACGAAAACGGCGCTTTGCGTCCTCGCCGCGACGCTCGTCGCCCGGCTGAGGGACGGCGCTCCGGCCGCCGGACTCGACATCGACCGCCTCGCCGCGCTCGAAGCGCAGCTCAGCGCCCTCGCTCCAAAATAGGGGCCGCCGCCGGCAGCCGCGCGCTGTCGAGATCGGCGCCGTGGAAGCTCGCGCCGGTGACATCCGCGCCGGAGAGATCGGCGTCGCCGAGCTTGGCGTGATCGAGCCGCGCATTGCGCAGGCTCGCGCCGGCGAAGCGCGCCGAGGCCAGCACCGCATGGGTGAGATTGGCGCCGGTCAGATCGGCGCCGTCGAAGATCGCGCCGGTGAGATCGGCGCGCACAGGAACCATGCCCTGATTGGCGGGATCGGCGCCGAGATCGGCCTCGATCAGCTTCGCCTTCACGAAACGCGCGCCGCGCCCGCCGCCGATGATACGGGCGCGCGTCAGATCGGCGCCGGAAAAATCCGCCTCGTCGAGAATGGCGGCATAGAGGATCGCGCCGGAAAGATCGGCGCCCGAGAGATCGGCCTCGCGCAGATCGGCGCGGGTGAGATTGGCCTCGGCGAGCCTGGCTCCCACGAGCTTGGCCCCGGCGAGCCGCGCAGCGAAGAGATCGGCGCGCCGAAGGTCCAGCCCCGAGAGATCGAGGCCGGAGAGATCGAGATCGGTGAGCGCCACGGGCTTTCCGGCGGAGGCGACGATCAGCCTCTCTATATCGGCGCGGCTTCGGTCCGCCGCCGCGGCCGCCAGCGGCGCGAGAATCAGGAGGACGGCGGCCAAAAGGCGTCTCGCTCGGGCCGAGGACATGGTGAAGGCTCCCTCGCTCTGCGTCGCTTCTGTGGCGACGGCGGGCGAGCCTACCCCCGTGACGCCGCCCCGGCTGCGGGAAAGAATGCGCGACGCGCGGGAAAGACGTCCCGCCGCCGGCGCGGCGATCGGCCCCTATTTCCGCGATTGACAGGGCCGCGGCCTTGCCGCCTATAGCCCTGACCCTTTCTGCGGGCCGCCTGCCCGCGACCTCTCGGAGCTGGACGATTTCATGCCGCACACTGGTCTCGAGAATCTCATCACCACCGCCTTCGAAGACAGGGCCAATATCGACGCCTCCACGCAGGGCGACATTCGCCACGCGGTCGAGAGCGCGCTGCGTCTGCTCGACGCCGGCAAGCTGCGCGTCGCCGAGAAGATCGAGGGCGCGACCGGCCCCGGCTCCTGGAAGGTCAATCAATGGCTGAAGAAGGCGGTTCTCCTCTCCTTCCGCCTCAATGATATGAGCGTGATCGAGGGCGGGCCGGGCGGCGCGAGCTGGTGGGACAAGGTTCCCTCCAAATTCGCCGGCTGGGGCGCGGCCGAGCATAGAGCCGCGGGCTTCCGCTCCGTGCCGGGCGCGATCGTGCGTCACTCGGCCTTCGTGGCGCCGGGCGTCATTCTCATGCCCTCCTTCGTCAATCTCGGCGCCCATGTGGACGCCGGCACGATGGTCGACACTTGGGCTACGGTCGGCTCCTGCGCGCAGATCGGCAAGAATGTGCATCTTTCCGGCGGCGTCGGCATTGGCGGCGTGCTGGAGCCGCTGCAGGCCGGCCCCACCATCATAGAGGATGATTGCTTCATCGGCGCGCGCTCGGAGATTGTCGAGGGCGTCGTCGTCGGCCAGGGCTCGGTGATTTCCATGGGCGTCTTCATCGGCGCCTCGACCAAGGTGATCGACCGCGCCACCGGCCAGATTCACATTGGCTATGTGCCGCCCTATTCGGTCGTGGTGTCTGGCAATCTGCCGGGCAAGCCGCTGCCGGACGGCTCGGCCGGGCCGTCGCTCTATTGCGCCGTCATTGTGAAGACCGTCGACGCGCAGACGCGCGGCAAGACGGCGATCAACGAGCTGCTGAGGGACTGATGGCCCTGCCCTCGCGCGAGCGCCTGAGCTTCCTCTATCGCACGGAAGAGGGAACCCTCGACCGCGCCGGCTGGCGCTGCGGCGTCGCGGGCCTTCTGGCGGTCCTCGTCCCGCTGACGCTGATCTGGCTGGCGCTCTTTCCCTATACGGATCACGATCTGTCGAAGGACCCGTTCTTCGTCTGGCAGACGGTGGTCGCCTACGCCTATCTCGCGCTCTATTCGCTCGCGATCTTGTTGATCGCCGTGAGCTTCGTCAATCTCTCGACCAAGCGCTTTCGCGCGCTCGGCTGGCCGGCGCCGCTCGTCTTCGCCGGCCTGCTTCCCTTCGCCCTTCTGGTGGCGGGCGCCATGCACTGGCTGCAGCCGCGCGTCGCCGAGGTGATGCCCTATTGGCCCGTGGCGCTCGTCGATGTCGCGCTCGCCGCGATCGCGCTGTGGACGGGCTATGAGCTGGGGGTGAAAGAAGGCGGAGAGGGATAAAGCGCGGCGAGACAGGGGGACCCCTCACGCCCCCGCCGTGATGAACTGCGCCTTGGCGAGATCGGCGAACAGCCCGCCTTTGGCCACCAGTCCGTCGAAGGTCCCACTCTCGACGATCTCGCCGCGATCCAGCACCAATATGCGATCCGCATGGCGCACTGTCGCCAGACGATGGGCGATGATGAAAGTGGTGCGGCCCGCCGTCGCCGCCTCCAGCGCTTTTTGCAGCTGACGCTCGGTGGTCGCGTCCAGCGCGCTGGTCGCCTCGTCGAAAATCATGATCGGCGGGTCCTTCAGCAGCGCGCGGGCGATGGAGAGACGCTGCCGCTCGCCGCCCGACAATGTGCGGCCGCGCTCGCCGACCAGCGTCGACAGCCCCTCGCTCTGCCGCGCCACGAGATCGCGCGCCTGCGCCAGCTCGACGGCGCGGGCGATCTCCTCCTCGCTGGCGTCCGGCTTGCCGACGCGCAAATTCTCCTCGATCGAGCGGGCGAACAGCATGGGCTCCTGAAACACGACGCCGATGTTGCGGCGGAGCGACGTCAGCGTCATGTCGCGAATGTCGACCCCGTCGATCGTCACCCTTCCCTGCGTGGGATCGAAGACGCGATGCAAGAGGCCGAGCGTCGTCGATTTTCCCGAGCCGGTCGCGCCCACCAGCGCTATGGTCTCGCCCCGCCGCGCCGAGAAGGAGACGTCGCGCAGCGCGAGGCGCTCGCCGCCATAAGAAAAGCTCACCTTCTCGAAGGCGACGGCGCCTTCGAGCCGTCCCATGTCGCGTGCATCCTCGCGATCGGCGACCGTCGGGCGCGTGTCGAGAATGGAGAAGAATTCGGCGATTTTTGGCGCGAGCAGAAACAGCACGTTCAAGAAGCCGACCATCTGCTCGAGCCGGCCGATCAGCATGGTCGCGAAGCTCATGAAGGCGACGATCTCGCCGATGGAGGCGAGGCCCTGCAAATGCAGCCAGGCGCCGAGCAGAAAAATGACGAGCAGGGTGAGCGTCGCCGAGGCGCGGCTCGCCACCGCCGCCAGCGCCCACCAGGAGAGCACGGGAATTTGCGCGGCGAGCAATTCGTCGATGATCCGCCGCAGCGCATTGGTCTCGCTCTCTATGCGCGTGAAGCTCTGCACCACGGCGACATTGCCCAGCGCGTCGGAGGCGTGCTCGGCGAGCGAGGAGTGGTGACGCTCCACCTTGCTCTGCAATTGCTCGGTGCGGCGCAGGACGAAAGAGGTGAGCGCGCCGAAAACGATGACGAGCACGATGAGCGGCAGAGCCAACCGCCAATTGACGAAGAGCGTCGCCGGCAGCAGCACGAAGAGCGCGACGAAGGAGGCGCAATTCTCGCGGAAGAAGGAGAGCCACAGCCCCGCCATGCCGGAGGCGCCCTCGAGCATCACCTTCAGCAGCCGGCCGGAATGCGCGCCGGCGTGAAAGCTCGACGGCAGATCGAGCACATGCTCGAAATAAGCGGCCATGACCGCGAGCCGGCTTCTATGCGCGAGACGGTCGGCGTGCAGCGCGACCAGCACGGAGGCGGCGATGGAGAAAAGGCCGAAGCCGGCCCAGGCCGCCAGCAGCGGCACGAGATCGCCCCAGGCGAGCTTGACGCCCGCCGCCTGCGCGCGCGTGAGCACGTCTATGACGCGGCCGAACAGCATGGGCTCGGCGAATTGCGCGATGGCCACGGCGAGATTGGCGACGACGAGGATCGTCGCGAGACGTTTCTGCGGCTTCAGCTGCGCGAGGACGCGGAGATAGACGGCGAGCACGGACATGAGACAACTAAATGGGAGGGGCGATGGCGCGGTCTATAGCGGGCGGGCCGAGGAGCGCAAGGTCGCGCGAGGCGAGAGCTTCGCGAATTCTCGCCGGCCACGCTTGTATTGTCCGCCCATATGCCCCACATAGGCTCTATCGAGTTTTCGGCCGGTCGACTCCTGCTTCGCGCCTGACGGCGCCCCGGGCATTATGACTTCCTCTCCAGAACATCGATCAAGCGAGGCGTCGCATGTCGCGAACGCCCCAATCCCCCCCTGTTCTTCGAAAGGACAAGTCATGCAGACCGGAATCGTGAAATGGTTCAATGCGCAAAAGGGTTTCGGCTTCATTCAGCCGGAGTCCGGCGGAGCCGACGTCTTCGTTCATATCAGCGCTGTCGAGCGCGCGGGCCTTCATGGCCTCGCGGAGGGCCAGAAGCTCTCCTATGAGATCGTCGTCGACCGGCGCAGCGGCAAATCATCGGCGGATCAGCTGAAGGTCGACTGACCTTTTGAGCGATCAGGCCCTGCGCGCCGACCGCGGATGTACCGGCGGCGAGCGCGGGGCCTTCTCCCCCGGTGGAGGCGCGTCGTTCCTTCGCGGATCGGCGCGTCGCACTCCATCCGAAAGGGCCGACATTGTGAGCGCGCATTCGAATGAGCTCTCCCGCTATCAGCGGCTTCGCAAAGAAGCGCCGACGCATAAGTTTCGTCTCGGCGCGCAAATCTATCATCGCCTCGGCGCGCGAACGGAAAAAGAGACATTCCGGATCATGCGCCTGCTGCCCGACAGCGGCGCCGGATTCCAATATGTCATCAAAGGAGACCGGGACGGTCTCGAACGTGTCGTGACGGAAGCGGGAATGGAATTCGCCTGGTAATTTCTCGCTTCGGAGAGTTGCGCGTCGCTCGCGTTCGTCTCTTCCACGCAGACCGCGCGGCGGCGGCGTGATCGATTTTCGCGCCGAAAAGCGCGGACGACAGGGAGAAGAGCGATGAGCGCATTCGATTACGGCATGGAAGCCGGCCTTTTCTCATCCAAGACGCTCGCCAAGCGGTCGCGATCCTATCAGAGCTCCGTCGAATTCCGGCGTTTCGCCCAGGCCGCGGAGGCGATTCGCTACGCCGTCGAGGATATGCCCGCCGCTTTGCTCGGAACCTGCTCGCTCGAGGTGGCCGAGGCGACCTATACGGGCGCGGCGATCCGCAGCCTGTATGAAAGCGCGGAGTTTCCTCTGCCGCGGCGGATCGACGCGACGAAAAAATAGAATTGTTCAGATAGCGTGACGCGCGCGCCGCTGGAGCGCCGCGGCGCGACGCGATACATTCCCTCGCATGACCGCTCCATTGCTGCGCGACGACTGCGCCCTTTCGCTGCTCCCCCGGCCCGGCTCGCCGCCGGTGGAATGGGTCGCGGCCCCCGGCCTCACGCCCTATGAGGCCGCCGTCGCCGAGATGGAGGCGCTGGTCGAGCGCATCGCCGATGGCGCGGCTACCGAGCGCGTGTGGCTGGTCGAGCATCCGCCCGTCTACACCGCGGGAACCTCGGCCAAGGAGGCCGATCTGCTCGATGCGCGCTTTCCCGTGCATCGCACCGGGCGGGGCGGGCAGTTCACCTATCACGGGCCAGGGCAGCGGGTCGCCTATGTGATGCTGGACCTCACGCGGCGAAGGCGCGATCTGCGCGCCTATGTGGCCGGGCTCGAGGCCTGGCTCATCGCGACGCTCGCTTCGCTCGGCGTCGCCGGCGAGCGGCGGGAGGATCGCGTCGGCGTATGGACGCGCCGGCCGGACAAGCCCGCGGGCCTTTTCGGCGAGCCGGCCGAGGACAAGATCGCGGCGATCGGCGTGCGCGTGCGGCGCTGGACGACGTTCCATGGATTGGCGCTGAATGTCGCGCCTGACCTCACGCATTTTTCCGGCATAGCGCCTTGCGGCGTGCGGCAAGCGCATCTCGGCGTGACGAGCCTCGCCGATCTCGGCAAGGTCTCCGACATGGCCGCGGTGGACGCGGCGTTGCGCCGCGCCTTCGAGCCCATATTCGGCCCGACGACGGCGCCTCAGTCTCCCGAGAGATGAGCGAAATCGCGCACCACGCGCTCATAGACGTCGCGCTTGAAGGGCACGATCAGCTGCGGCAATAGAGCCGCGCGCTCCCAGCGCCAAGCGTCGAATTCTGGCTCGTGCTGGCCGTCGCAGGGACGCTCTATGTCGATCTCCGCCTCCTCGCCCTCGAAGCGGAAAGCGAACCATTTCTGCGTCTGGCCGCGATATTTGCCTTTCCAGCGCTTCGATGCCTCCGGCGGCAGGTCGTAGCTGTACCAATCCTGCGCCTCGGCGAGCACGGAGACGCTGGTCACATTGGTCTCCTCGTGCAATTCGCGCAGCGCGGCGGCGAGCGGCTCCTCGCCCTCGTCTATGCCGCCTTGCGGCATTTGCCATTCATGCTCGATCACCTGCGGATCGGCGCGCTTGGAGAGGCGCCGGCCGAGAAAGACGAGGCCTTTGGCGTTGATCAGCATCACGCCGACGCAGGGTCGATAGGGCAGCTCGCTCATTTCCACTTTCCGGCTCTCGCCTCTTTGTCCTCTATCCGCGACACGAGCGCGCTCAGCGGGACGAGCGCTATTCCCTTGCGCTCGAGCTCGCGCGCGAAACGCGTGAGGCGCGTCATCGTCTGCGGCAGCGCGCCGGCGGCGACGATCGCCTGACCATTGCGGCGCGCGAGCGCCTCGATCTGCGTCAGCGCCTTCTCCAGCGCTTCGCCGGAGGCGCCGGCGTCGATCGCCACATCCGCCCGCGCCGCCGTCAAGGCGAGACGCGGCGCGAGAGAAGAGACGAGCGAGCGCGGCGAGGTGCCGTCGTCGAGATAGAGCAGGCCGCGCCCGGCTATGTCGGTGAGCGTCGGCGTCAGCGCGGTCTCGTCGGCGGTGAATTGCGCGCCGAGATAATTCACCACGCCGATATAGCCGGAAAAGCGGCTCATCAGCCAGTGCAGATCCTCGAGGCCGGCGCCGCGCGTCGTCAGCAGCGTATGCGGCCCGGGATTTTCGCGCGGATAATCATAAGGCTCCATCGGAGCCTGCAGCAAAATCTCATGGCCGCGGTCGCGCGCCTTGGCGGCGACGCTCTCGGGATCGGCGCCATAGGGCGCGAGCGCCAGCGTGACGGCGCCGGGCAATTCGTCGATGGCGCTGGCCGTGAGCTGCGCATTGAGCCCGACGCCGCCGACGACGAGCGCAATGCGCGGCGCGCCGGCGGGCAGGCGCGCGCTGATCGTCGCAGGGCGGGCGTAGACTTCCATCGGCTTCGCGCCATCGGCGCCGATCTTGGGCAGCGGGCCGCTGCGGCCTTTCTCCACCAGGCGCTTGTCCGGCGCCGGCGCGAGCGCCGTATGCTGCTCGTCGAGCCTTATGATGAGCGCGCCGGGCGCCTCTGCGCCGCCGATGCGCGTGACCTTGACGCCAGAGCGCTTCTCTATGTCGGCGATCTCATCGGCGCGCTTGTCCGCTTCCGCGACCGATGTGCGCTCCATTGGAGCGCTCGCCGGCGCGGGCGGCGGCGGCTCGACCATTTCGATGCGCGCGACGGCGACGGGCTGGCCCGCCTGCGGATCGCGCAGGGAAAGGAGAAGCGCGGCGCCGCCCGCTCCGCAGAGCAGCAATGCGGCGACGACGCCTTTCGTCCGCACGCTGCGCGGGCGCGCCGGGCGTGGCTCCAGCGGCTCGTTCAAGCCCAATGGCTCGTTCAATTCGTCGGTCATGCCCGCGGCGGGCTCCCTTTTGCGTCAGGCGCGAATCGGGGCGCCTCCCGGTCATTTTGAAATCACGAGACCGCCAGCGCCAGCGCCGCCTGCTGCTGCGTGGTCATGCCGGCGATCTGCGTCGTGGTGAAGGCGGCGATCTGATTGCCGTTGAGCGCCAGCAGCTCCGTCGTCGTCAAGGCCGCTATGGCGGATGTGGTCAGCGCGGCCACCTGCGTCGTGGTGAGGCCGGTGAGCTGGAGCGCGTTGAAGGAGGCGATGACCGGGCTGTCGAGATTGCCGAGCTGCTGCGTGGTGAGCGCGCCGATCTGCGTCGAGGTCAGCGCGTTGAATTGCGTGGACGAGAGCGCGCCGATCTCGGTGGTGGTGAGATTGACGACCTGCGTCGTCGCCAGCGCCGAAATCTGCGATGTGGTGAGCGCGCCGACCTGCGTCGTCGTCAGCGCGCGCAATTGCGGGCGCAGCAGGCCGCCGAGCTGGGCGTTGGTCAGCGCCGCGATCTCCGTCGTCGTCACCGCCTGCATCTGCGCCGTCGTCAGCGCCGCGAATTGCGTGGATTGGAAGCCGGAGAATTGCGTCGTCGTCAGATCGGCGATCTGCGTCGCCGAGAGGCCGGAGATTCCGTCCGAGGAGACGGCGCCGATCTGCGTCGCGCTCAATGCGGAGAGCTGCGTCGTGGTGAGCGAGGCCGCCTGTGTCGCGGTGAGGCCGCCGAGCTCGGTGGCGGAGAGCAGGGCGATCAGCGTCGAGGTGAGGCTCGAAAATTGCGTCGAGGTCAGCGCTCCGATCGCCGAGGCCGAGAGGCTGGCGAATTGCGTGGAGGTGAGCGAGGCGATTTCGGTCGTGCTGAGGCCAGCGACTGCGCTGGGCGAAAGAGCGGCGATCTGATCCGCCGAGAGCGCGGCCGATTGCGTGTCGGCGAGGGCGGCGATCTGCGTCTGGCTGAGGCCGGCGACGCCGGTCGTCGAGAGATAGGAGATTTGCGCCGCGCTCAGCGCCGTCAGCCGATCCGTCCCCAGCGCGGCGACCTGCGCCGAGGTCAATCCATAGATTTCCTGCGCGGTGAGAGTCTTCAGCTGCGATGTGGTGAGCGTGGCGAGCTGCGTGGTCGAGAGCGCGCCGATCTCGGTGGAGGTGAACCCCTGCAATTGCGTGGTGGTGAGCGCGCCGAGCTCCGTCGTCGTCAGCCCGCCGACGGCGCTGGTCGACAGAGCGGCGATCTGCGCCGCGGACAGCGCGGAGAATTGCGTCGTCGTCAGCGCGCCGACCTGCGTCTGCGTCAGCCCGGCGACGCCCGTCGTCGCCAGCGCGGCGATCTGCGAGGCGACCAGCAGGCCGAGCTGCGTGGCGGTGAGCGCCGCCACTTGCGTCGCCGCTAGGCCGCCGATCTGCGTGCTGGTCAAAAGGCCGATTTGCGCCGTGGTGAGCGCCTGAACCTGCGTCGTCGTCAGCGCGGCGACGCCCGTGGAGGAGAAGCTGCGGAACTGCGTCGTCGTCAACGCGCCGATCTCGTCGCTGCTGAGCCCGGCGATGGCGGTGCTGGACAGCGCGGCGATCTGCGTCGAGCCGACGCTGGCGAGCTGCGTCGTCGTCAGCAGGCCGATCTGCGTGGCTGTGAGGCCGCCGATCGCCGTGCTGGTGAGATATTTGATCGCCGTGGTCGAGAGCGCGCCGATCCGGGTGGCGTCGAGCTGCGAGACTTCGGTGGAGGTCAGCCCGCGCGCCTGCGTCGCGGTGAGCGCGCCCACTTGCGTCGTCGTCAGCGCGGCGAGCTGCGCGCTGCTCAGCGCGGAGATTTGCGTCGCCGCCAGCGCGCCGAATTGCGTCGCGCTCAGTGCCTGCACCTGCGTCGTCGTCAGCCCGCTGATCGCCGAGGTGGAGAGCGCCGCGATCTGCGTGGCGGCGAATGCGTCGAATTGCGTCGCGGCGAGCGCCGCGCCTTGCGTCTCCAGCAGGCCTTGCAGCTCTTGCGTCGTCAGCGCGGCGATCTGCGTCGTCGCCAGCGCGGCGATCTCGCTGGTCGTCAGCGCGCCGATCAGCGCCGCAGTGAGGCCGCGCAGCTGCGTCGTCGTCAACGCCTGCAGCTCGGTGAGCGTGAGGCCGGCGATCGTCGCGGTCGACAGGCCGGACAGCTGCGTCGAGGTCAGCCGCGCCAGCTGATCGAGTCCGAAGGCGGCGATCTGCGTCGCGGAGAGCGCGCCGGCCTGCGTCGATGTGAGGGCGCCGATCTGCGTCGTGCTGAGCGCGGCGACCTCGGTGGTCGTCAGCGCGGCGACGGCGGTGGTGGTGAGCGCGGCGATCTGCGTGCCGGCGAGCGCGCCGAGCTGCGTCGTCGTCAGCGCCGCCGCTTGAATGTCGGTGAGGCCGGCGAGCTCGGTCGTCGTCATGGCGCCGAGCTGCGTCGTGGTGAGCGCGCCCAATTGGCCGAGCGTCAGCGCGCCGAGCTGACGCGCGGTGAAGCCGCGCAGCTGCGTGGTGGCGAGCGCGGCGACGACGCTGGTGGAAAGGCTCGCGACAGCATCCGCTGAAAGGCCCGCGATCTGCGTCGCGGCCAGCGCCGCGATTTGCGTCGCGGTGAGGGCGGCGAGCTGCGTGTCGACGAGCACGCTCATCTGCGCTGTGGTCAGCGCGCCGAGCTGCGTGGTGGTGAGAGCGGAAATGTCGCTGGTCGACAATCCGCCGACGCCGGTCGTCGACAGCGCGGCGAGCTGCGCCTTCTGCAAGGCGGCGAGCTGCGCGATGGAGAAGGCGGCGATCTGCGCATCCGACATGGCGCGCATCTGCGTCGAGGTGAGCGCTGCGACCTGCGTCGTCGTCAGCATGGCGACATCGGCCGTCGACAGCGAGGCCACGGCGCTCGTCGCCAGCGCGGCGATCTGCGTGGTGACGAGCGTCGCGAGCTGCGTCGTCGACATGGCGGCGATCTGCGCCGCGCCGAGGCCGGACATGGCCGCGGCCGAGAGAGCGCCGATCTGCGTCGCGCTCAGCGCCGCGATCTGCGCATCCGACAGCGCGCCCGTCAGCAGCGCGCCGATCGCTCCGATCTGCGTCGTGGTGAGAGCGGCGACAGCCGTGGAAGTGAGGGCGCCGAAGCCGCTGGTCGAGAGCGCAGCGACTTGCGTCGAGGTGAGCGCGCCGAGCTGCGCGGCGGAAAGCGCGCCGACCTGCGTGTCGGCGAGCGCCTTGAACTGCGTGGAGGTGAGCGCCGAGACCTGCGTCGTCGACAGCTCGGCGATCTGGCTCTGCCAGAATCCGCCGATCGACACGGCCGAGAGCGCCGTCACCTGCGTCGTGGTCAGCGTATCGATCTGTGTCAGAGACAGCGCGGCGAGCTGCGTCGAGGTGAGCGCGGCGGCCTCTGTCGTGGTCAAGGCGCCGAGCTGCGTCGCGCTCAGCGTGGCGATCTGCCAATCGGCGAGAGCGCGCGTCTGCGCCGCCGTCAGAGCGGAAATTTGCGTCGTGGCGAGAGAAGCGATCTGCGCGCTGGTCAGCCCCGTGACGGCGCTGGAGGTGAGCGCGCCGATCTGCGTCGTGGCGAAGGCGGCGAGCTGCGTCGTCGTCAGCGCGGCGACTTGCGTGTCGGCGAGGCCGGCGAAGGCGCGCGTCGGCATTGCGGCGATCTGCGTCGCGCTCAGCGCGGCGATCTGCGTCGTCTCGAGCGAATTGACCTCGGTCGCGGTGAGGCCGGCGAGCTGAGTGGTGGTGAAGCCGGCGATCTGCGTGGAGCTGAAAGCGTCGAATTGCGTCGTCGTCAGCGCGGCGATCTGCGCCGAGGTGAGGTTGGAGAGCTGGCTCGTGGAGAGATTGCCGAAGGCGGCGGAGCCGAGACCGGCGATCTGCGCCGCGGACAGCTGCGATATGGTCAGCGACTGAATTTGCGCCGTCGTCATATCGCCGAGCTGCGTCGTCGTCAGCCCGCGCGCCTGCGTCGAGGTGAGCGCGGCGAGCTGCGCGGTCGTCAGCCGGTCGATCGCGTCGGCCGAAAGTCCGCCGATCTGCGCCGAGGTGATCGCCGCGGCCTGCGTGGTGGTGAGGCTCTGCAGCTCCGTCGTGGTCAGCAGATTGAGGAAAGTGGTGGAGAGCGCCGACATTTGCGTCGAGGCGAGCGCGCCGACCTGCGTGACGCTCAATCCGCCGTCGCTGCTGGAGACGAGCGCGGCGATCTGCGCCGCGGTGAGATTGCCGATGACGAGCGACTGGATCGCCATCGTCGTCATGGCGCCGAGCTGCGTCGTCGTCAGGCCGCGCGCCTGCGTCGTGGCGAGCGCGGAAATCTGCGTCGTCGTCAGATTGCCGAGCTGCGTCGTGGTGAGGCCGGCGATCTGCGCGGCGCTCAGCCAATCGACCTGCGTCGTCGTCAGGCTCGCGA
Organism: Methylosinus sp. PW1; assembly: GCF_000745215.1. NCBI lineage: Bacteria > Pseudomonadati > Pseudomonadota > Alphaproteobacteria > Hyphomicrobiales > Methylocystaceae > Methylosinus > Methylosinus sp. PW1. The sequence continues at coordinate 2,519,027 of NZ_JQNK01000009.1, read as the reverse complement.
TCATCGTCGCCGACAGCGCGTTCAGCAGCGTCGTCGTCAGCGCGCGAATCTGCGTCGAGGACAGCGCCGCCGATTGCGTGGCGGAGAGATCGGAGAATGTGGTGGCGTCGATGGCGGTGAATTGCGCCGCCGATAGCTCGGCGACGTCGAGCGATTGCAGTCCCGTCGTCGAGAGATGCGCGAGCTGCGTCGCCGTCAGGCCGCGCGTCTGCGTCGTCGTGAGGTCGGCGAGGCGCGTCGTCGTCAGCTCGGCGAGCGTCGTATCAGATAGGCCGGCGATCTGCGCAGCGGAGAGGCCGGCGAATTGCGTCGCGGTGAGCGCGCCGAGACGCGTCGTCGAGAGACCGTTGAGCGTCGTCGTGGAGAGAGCGGCGATCTGCGTCGGAACCAGCGCCGCCACCTGCGCGTCGGAGAGATTGCCGACGCCGGTCGCATTCAGCCCGGCGATCTGCGCATTGGAGAGATTGGCCACCGAGAGCGCTTGGATCTCGGTCGAGGTCATCGCCGCGAGCTGCGTCGTGGTGAGCGCGCGCGTCTGCGTGAGCGTCAGCGCCGAAAGCTGCGTCGTGGCGAACTCGCCGAGATCGGTCATCGTCAGCGCCGCGATTTGCGTCGCGGCGACGCCGGCGAGCTGCGTCGCCGTCAAATTCTGCACCGCCGTCTGCGAGAGGCTGTCGAAAGCCGTGGTCGTCAGCGAGCCGATCTGCGTCGACGACAGCGAGGCGAGCTGCGTCGTGGTGAGCGCGCCGAGCTCGGTTCCGCTCAGCGTGCGCGCTTGCGCCGCGCTGAGATTGCTCACCTGCAGCGCGATGATCTGATCGAGGCTGAGCGCGTCGAGCTGCGTGGCGGTGAGGCTGCGCACCTGCGTCGAGGAGAGGCTGGCGATCTGCGTCGTGGTGAGGCGCGAGATCTCGGTCGTCGAGAGCGCGGCGATCTGCGCGGCGGTGAGCGCCTGCAGCCGCGTCGTCGTCAGGCTGCCGAGCTCGCTGGCGTCGAGCGCGTTGAGCTCCGTGCTGGTGAGCGCGGAAAGCTGCGTCGTGGTGAAGGAATCGAAATCGCTGGAGGCGAGCGCCGAAAATTGCGACAGATCGAGCCCGATCAGCGCCGCCTTGGACAGAGAGGCGACCTGCGTCGTCACCAGCGCCTGAAGATTGGTGGTCGAGAGATTATTGAGCTGCGTCGCCGTCAGCACGGCGATCTGCGTCGTGTCGAGCGCCTCTATGTCCGAGGTGTCGAGCTGGCGCATGATGGTCGTCGGCAGGCGGGCGATCTGCGCTGTCGACAGCGACGAGTAGACCGACGTCATGACTGGCTCCGCTCCGCGCGCATGCTCTCTCCTGCCGGCGGAGGCGCCGCGGCCGACGATCTTTGCCGAGCGAGGCTTGCGTGGGGCTGGGCGTTTCCCGCCGCTCAGGAGGCTGGGTCGTCCCGCGCCGTGGCGCGCGCCGCCCAGTCGAGATAGGCGGGATCGCCGGCGGCGATGTCGAGGCGGATGATCTCCGGGACCTCGTAAGGATGCGCGGCGCGAATGGCGTCGGCGAGCGCGTCATAATCCTGCGCGCGGGCTTTGGACTGCACCAGAAATTCCGCGTCGGCGCGCGTCTCGCCCTCCCACACGTAGAAGCTGAGGATAGGAAAAATCTGAACGCAGGCGGCGAGCTTGGCGGCGAGCAGCGCGCGGGCGAGCCGCTCGGCCCCCGCCTCGCTGTCGATCGTCGTCTGGACGACGCAGAATTTCGGCTCTTTCGCGCTCACGGGCGGGACTATGGGCGGGCCTTCGGGCGAAATCAACGCGCCGCGGGCGGGGGCGGCGCTTTTCTTGCTGGGCCTCGCGCAGGCGGCCGCGGCGCTGCGGCGGGCATTCGGAGAGGCTAAGGACATGTTCACCAGAGTCTGCAAGGAGGACACTGTTTTCGAAGGGGAAATGCGTCTCGTCATCGCAGATTCCCATTTCATCATCCTGGCCTTCGCCTTCGGCGGGGAGATCAAGGCCTTCCAAGGCGTGTGCCCGCACACCAACGCGCCGCTGGACACGGCCGATTTCGACGGCGAGGTGCTGACCTGCCCGCTCCATAATTGGACGTGGGATCTGCGCACCGGCGATCCGATCCATCCCCAGGAAAGCCGGCTCGCCGAATATCCGGTCAAGATCGAGGACGGCGTCGTCTATATAGATACGGAGGGCGTCAGCCCCCTCTTCGCCGAGCGCTGAGCGCAAGGCGGCGGGATCTCGATCGGCCTCGTATCCGGGAGCGAGCGAGGTGAGTTTCACAAGCGGTTGATCTCATTGCGCCGAACCCTAGGTGCGGTTCGGCGCGGACAGATCGACGAGATCGGCCGTGAGCGGGCGCGGGCGCACGGAGGGAAGATTCGGCTTTTGCCGAATCGACAAAATTCTCTATGTTTCGCGCCGGATGCGTCTCTAGGCCACGAAGAGAGGTAGGAGATGAACCTGTCCGAACAGCCCCCCGTCGCCGAGGAGGCGTCGAACGGCGTCGAAGCCGCGAGCCTGGACGCGCAGCTCGAGGCGGTGACAGCCGAGCGTGATCGCCACGCCAAGGACAAAATCGAGCTCATCACCAAGGCGAGCGCCTTGTCGAAAGAGCTGGAGACCGCCCGCGCCGAGCTGTCCGCCGCTGCGGACGAGAAGGCGAAGGCCGTCGCCGCCGCCATCGCCCGGCATGAGGGAGTCGTCGCGCATCGCGATCGGCTGAGCGCCGAGCTGGACGCCCTGCGCGCCGAGCTCTCCGCCGCCCATGGCGCCAAGGAGAAAGCCGCCGTGCTCGCCGCGCAGGCGAGCGCCGAGATCGCCCATTTGAAGGACCGGCTCGCCGCCGCCGGCTCGCCCGATCCGCTCGTCGTGCTCGCCGATTATGCGCAGGAGAAGCTGAAGCTCGCCGTCGCCTGGACGCGCTCCAAAATCCCGGAAGGCCATGCGGCGCTGCCCTGGTTCGACCGTATCGTCGAGGGCGTCGCCACGGCCGGCCGGCTGAGCGCCGATTTCCTGCGCTGGCTCGCCCCGCGCCTGGTCGAGGCCTATCAATGGGCCAAGCCCCGCGCGCTGGAGCTCTACGCCAAGGCGAAGAGCGAGATCGAGACGCGATTGAAGCAGAGCTGAGCGCTCGGACGAAAAAGAATCCTCAAAAGGCGCGCGCCCTCTCGGCGCGCGCCTTTTTGCGTCGGGTCGCTCCTGCGGTTTCCAGCGCGGCGGAGCAGAGCGCGCCCGCTTCTGTCAAATCCGCTTCCCTTCCCTCCCCGGCGCTGCTATCCCCGCCGCCATGACGACGCGCAAAATCGACAATATCCGCAATTTCTCCATCGTCGCGCATATCGACCACGGCAAGTCCACGCTCGCCGACCGGCTGATCCAGGCGACGGGGACCGTCGCCGCGCGCGATATGGTCGAGCAGGTGCTCGATTCCATGGATATCGAGCGCGAGCGCGGCATCACCATCAAGGCGCAGACGGTGCGCCTCGATTACAAGGCCCAGGACGGCAAGGATTATGTCCTGAACCTCATGGACACGCCCGGCCATGTCGATTTCGCCTATGAGGTCTCGCGCTCGCTGAAGGCCTGCGAAGGCTCGCTGCTCGTCGTCGACGCCAGCCAGGGCGTCGAGGCGCAGACGCTCGCCAATGTCTATCAGGCGCTCGACGCCGGTCACGAGATCGTGCCGGTCTTGAACAAGATCGATCTGCCGGCGGCCGAGCCCGACCGCATCCGGCAACAGATCGAGGACGTCATCGGCCTCGACGCAGCCGACGCCGTGCTGATTTCCGCCAAGACCGGCATCGGCATTCCCGATGTGCTGGAGGCGATCGTCACCCGCCTGCCGCCGCCCCAGGGCGACGAGGAGGCGCCGCTCAAGGCGATGCTGGTCGACAGTTGGTACGACGCCTATCTCGGCGTGGTCGTGCTGGTGCGCGTCATCGACGGGCGCATGCGCAAGGGTCAGAAGATTCTGATGATGGGCACGAACGCCCATTATGAGATCGACAAGATCGGCGTGTTCAAGCCGAAGATGCTGGACGTCGCCTCGCTCGGCCCGGGCGAGGTCGGCTTCATCACCGCGCAGATCAAGCAGGTCGCCGACACGCGCGTCGGCGACACCATCACCGAAGACAAAAAGCAATGCGCTGAGCCGCTGCCGGGCTTCAAGCCGGCGCAGCCGGTGGTGTTCTGTGGCCTCTTTCCGGTGGACGCCGCGGATTTCGAGGATTTGCGCGCCGCCATCGGCAAGCTGCGCCTCAATGACGCGAGCTTTTCTTACGAGATGGAGACCTCCGCCGCGCTCGGCTTCGGCTTCCGCTGCGGCTTTCTGGGCCTCCTGCACCTCGAGATCATTCAAGAGCGCTTGCGTCGCGAATTCGATCTCGATCTCATCGCGACGGCGCCTTCGGTCGTCTATAAGATCAAGCTGACCAATGGCGAGGAGATCGAGCTGCACAATCCGGCCGACATGCCGGATGTGGTGAAGATCGACGAGATTCTCGAGCCCTGGATCCGCGCGACGATCATGACGCCGGACGATTATCTCGGCGCGGTGCTGAAGCTCTGTCAGGATCGGCGCGGCGTGCAGGTCGATCTCAATTATGTCGGCAAGCGCGCCATGGCGGTCTATGACCTGCCGCTCAACGAAGTCGTGTTCGACTTCTACGATCGCTTGAAGTCGATCTCCAAGGGCTACGCCAGCTTCGATTATCACATCACCGATTATCGCGTCGGCGATCTCGTCAAGATGAGCATATTGGTGAACGCCGAGCCCGTGGACGCGCTCTCCATGCTGGTGCATCGCACGCGCGCCGATTCGCGCGGGCGGCAAATGTGCGAGAAGCTCAAGGAGCTGATCCCGCCGCATATGTTCCAAGTGCCGATTCAGGCGGCGATCGGCGGCAAGATCATCGCCCGCGAGACGGTGCGCGCCTTCCGCAAGGATGTGACCGCGAAGTGCTATGGCGGCGACGCCACGCGCAAGCGCAAGCTGCTCGAGAAGCAGAAGGAAGGCAAGAAGAAGATGCGCCAGTTCGGCCGCGTGGAGATTCCGCAGGAAGCCTTCATCGCCGCGCTGAAGATGGAGGATTGAGGGGGCGGCGACGCGACGCGCCGCCTCATCTGGACGACATCCTCGATCCTGCTACACTATACGCCATGCTCAGAGTTCTCACCTATCCGCTCGCCGTCGAACGCCACGATGAGGATGGCGGATATCTCGCCTATTTTCCGTCGCTCCCGGGTTGTCAGACCTGGGGCGAGACTTATGAGGCGGCCGTTCACAACGCCGAGGAAGCTCTGGCGGTCTATATCGAGACGCTGACCGCGAACGGCGATCCGATTCCGGAGCCGAATATAATCGAAGGGCCGGTCTCTCTCTGCGTCATGGTGCGCGCCGATATCGCGGCTTGAGGGCGAATGCCTCCCCGACTGCCAAACGTTTCCGCCAAAGATCTCGTCCGCGCTTTGGAAAAGGGCGGCTTCGTCTTTCAGCGGCAGAAGGGCAGTCATGCGACTTTTCGCCATCCCGAGACAAAGCGCACGACCGTCGTGCCCCTCCATGGCGGCGATGTGAAGCGGCCTCTCCTCAAAATGATCCTCGTCCAGGCGGGACTGACGGAAGAAGAGTTTTTGACGTTGTTGTGATGGCTGCCCTTGATCAGGTACGCATTCGCGTACATGTTCTCCCCAGCGCACCACCTCCTTCAGCGACCTCCGCAAGAATCTCGCCGCGGCGCTCGACCGCTTGACCGAGGATCACGAGCCCGTGGTCATCACCCGTGATCGCGGCAAGCCGGCCGCCGTGCTCATCTCGCTCGAGGATTTTGCCTCCTATGAGGAGACCGCGCATCTGTTGAAGAGCCCCCACAACGCCGAGCGGCTGCGCGCGGCGATCGAGCAACTCGACGCCGGCGAGGGCAAAGAGCATAAGCTCTCGGAATGAAGCTCGTCTTCGCGGAGCAGGCCTGGGACGATTACCTCTATTGGCAGGCGCAGAACGCAAAAATTCTCGAACGGCTGAACGGGCTTCTCAGGGCGCGCCAGCGCACGCCATTCGTGGGGACGGGAAAGCGGGAGCCTCTGCGCGGCTGGCGCTCCAGGCGCATCACGCTCGAGCATAGGCTCGTCTATCGCGTCGAGGACGAGAGCTTGTCGATCGCCCAGCGCCGTTATCATTACTAGAGTCATTCCGCTTCAATCTGAACCGGAATGACTCTATATCTCCTTGTTTGGTCGTGTTTTCTTCACGCGAACCGGTTCCCACCTCGCTCAAAAACACTCTAACGGCGGGAGCGCCGATCGCCCTCCTTCGTCCCAGCTGAATATCCCTCTGTTCAGGCGAAAGCGGGCCGTATATCAATGGCGCCCTCGGCCCCGCCGCCGGCCCGATAAGAGTTCCCCGAGGAGCCAGACGTTGACCGAACTGAAAGACCTCTACGACATCGGCGAGATTCCGCCGCTCGGCCATGTTCCCGCCAAGATGCACGCCTGGGTCGTCCGCAAGGAGCGGCACGGACCGCCCGAGGAGTCGATGCAGCTCGAGGTGGTTCCCACCTGGGAGCTCGACAGCCATGACGTGCTCGTGCTGGTGATGGCGGCGGGCGTCAATTACAATGGCGTCTGGGCCGCGCTCGGCCAGCCGATCTCCGTGCTCGACGTCCACAAGCTCCCCTATCACATCGCCGGCTCCGACGCCGCCGGCATCGTCTGGGCGGTCGGCTCCAAGGTGAAGCGCTGGAAGGTCGGCGACGAGGTCGTCGTCCACTGCAACCAGGACGATGGCGACGACGAGGAGTGCAATGGCGGCGACCCGATGTTCTCCGCCTCGCAGCGCATTTGGGGCTATGAGACGCCGGACGGCTCCTTCGCCCAATTCTGCCGCGTGCAGGACCGCCAGCTCATGGAGCGCCCCAAGCATCTCACTTGGGAAGAATCCGCCTCCTACACGCTGACGCTGGCCACCGCCTATCGCATGCTGTTCGGCCATGAGCCGCACCGGCTGAAGCCCAGCGACAATGTCCTCATCTGGGGCGCCTCAGGCGGTCTCGGCGTGTTCGGCGTGCAGCTCTGCGCGGCGGCCGGCGCCAACGCCATCGGCGTGATCTCGGACGAGAGCAAGCGCGACTATGTGCTCTCGCTGGGCGCCAAGGGCGTCATCAACCGCAAGGACTTCAAGGGCTGCTGGGGCCAGCTGCCGACGGTCAACACGCCGGAGTTCAACGACTGGTCCAAGGCCGCCCGCAATTTCGGCAAGGCGATCTGGGACATCACCGGCAAGAAGGACGTCGACATCGTCTTCGAGCATCCGGGCGAGCAGACCTTCCCACTCTCCTGCATGGTGGTGAAGCGCGGCGGCATGGTGGTGTTCTGCGCCGGCACGACCGGCTTCAACCTCACCTTCGACGCCCGCTATGTGTGGATGCGCCAAAAGCGCATTCAGGGTTCGCATTTCGCGCATCTGAAGCAGGCGGCCGCCGCCAATCGCTTCGTCGTGGACCGCCGCGTCGATCCATGCCTGTCGGAAGTCTTCACCTGGGCGAAGATCCCGCACGCCCACACCAAAATGTGGAAGAACGAGCACGCCCCCGGCAATATGGCCGTGCTGGTCAACGCCCCGACCACCGGCCTGCGCAGCCTCGAGGATGTGGTCGCGGCTGCGGGTAAGAAGTGAGCCTCGTGCTATAACGCATTGTCAAAAAGGCGCTATTGGCCCTATATAGGCTAACATAAAAATTTTTATGTTAGCGAGAGCCGATGGCGGAATGGGGCTTCTACGGAAGACGCGTCGAGCTCGCCGAGATCGATAAGATCTTGGCGCGCCGACGCTTTTTCTTTTGCGCGATCTCCGGGCGGCGACGGATCGGCAAGACGTCGCTGATTCAGGAGGCGATCCGGCGGCGGGGGCTGACAGACAAGACTTTGTATATTCAAGTTCCCGACAGCGATGAGCGAGGGGTCGCTCAGGCTTTCGAAGATGCGATTGAAGACAGCGGCAATCCATTCGCTCGGGAAGCGAGCGCGAATTTTTTAGCAATTGCGATATATCTCCGAGCGTTTTGGTGGGTCGGCGGCATCTCTATAATTGATGAATTCCAATATTTTCATCGAAAAGCGCTCTCATCTTTTCAATCACTTCTGCAGTCTCGTATCGACGAGGCTCGAGCTGGCGATCTGCATGGCGGTTTGTTTACGCTGGGTTCGATCCATACGGAGATGACCGCGATTTTGGAGGATCGGGCATCTCCTTTATTCAATCGTGTGACGGACAGGTTAGAAGTCTGTCATTGGGATTTCGAAACCCTCTTCGAAATGTTTCGCGCCCATGCGGTTAACGATCCTCGTCATCGCCTGTTTTTATGGTCGCTCTTTGAAGGCGTCCCGAAGTTCTATCGGGATTGCTTCGATCACGGCGCGCTTATTCCGTCGTCCGACTATCGAAAGAGCACCTTGCGAAAAATGTTTTTCGAAGGCTCCAGCCCCCTCAAAGACGAAGCTGACAACTGGTTCCTGAGAGAACTGCGCGGGCGATACGACACTGTCCTGACCTTGCTGGCGCGTCTCGGGCCTTTGTCACATGGCCAGCTGAAAGCGGAATATGACCGCGCCGGTCCTGCGCAGGAAAATCAGCTCGCTGGCTATCTGAAGGTGCTCATCGAAAAATACGGCATGGTCGAGAAGCTCCAGCCGATCCTCTCGGCGGACAGGCAGCGAAACGCGCGTTACGCCATAGCAGACAATTTTCTGAGCGCATGGCTCGCCGCGATACAACGCAATGTGCGGCTCGCTCGAATTCGCCCGATCGAGGAGACCGTCGCCAAAGCCGACGTTTCTCTGCAAACCCACGAGGGTTACGCTTTCGAAAAGCTCGTGCGCCAGATCACCGAGGAATGCTCCCGCAAAGGCGTCGGCGATTTTCCGCTGACAGAACTCGTCGCCGGCTATTGGAACAAGGCCGACGGCAGCGACATCGAGATCGATATGATCGCGCTGGATGAAACCAATCGTCGTATTCGGTTCGGCTCCTGCAAGCGTTCGGCCAGCGCGCATGACACGCAAGCGCTCGCGAGCTTCGAGGAACATGTCGCTCGGTTTCTGGCGACCAAGACCGGCGCGCCCTATCGCGACTGGAGAATCGAAAAAGCAGTGTATGCGCCGATTTTCTCGTCCTTCGAGCGTGAGGCGCTGGGGCGCGCTGGGATGCTCTGCGTCGACATGGATGATTTCGAGCGGTGGCTCACTTTCTGATCGCGCTATTCCGCTCGATGCGCATTGACACGGAAGGCGCGAGCATGAAAAGCTCGCACGAATTGCATACGACAGCACAGAGGCCAGCACAGCCGATCGGGCGTGACTGCGCTGTCGTATCGTTCGAGCGCGCGCCGATGTGATGCCGGGTCGGACGGGCGCTTCGAGACGACTTCCCACGCTCTGCGCGGAAAGCTGCGAGAACGGCCCTCGGCGTCGGGAGGCGATTTCGCATGTTGGAAGCGCGCGAGCTGACCAAGAGATATGAGGGCAAGGCGGATCGTCCCGCCCTCGACCGGCTGAATCTGCATATTCCCGGCGGCGAGGCCTTCTGCCTGCTCGGCCCCAATGGCGCCGGCAAGACGACCACCGTCAATCTCTTCCTCAATTTCATCGCGCCGACCTCCGGCCAGGCGCTGGTCGGCGGCGTCGATTCGGCGCGCGAGCCGCTCGAGGCGCGCCGCCGCCTCGCCTATATCCCTGAGACGGTGATGCTCTATGGCGCGCTAACCGGGCTCGAGAATCTCGAATATTTCACCGAGATTTCCGGCGGCCGCCGCCTCGCGCGGGCGGAATTGCTCGCGCTGCTCGGCGAGGCCGGGCTCGCGGAGGAGGCGGCCTTCCGGCGCGTCTCCGGCTATTCCAAGGGCATGCGGCAGAAGGTCGGCGTCGCCGTCGCTCTGGCGCGGCGCGCTCAGGCGCTGCTGCTCGACGAGCCGACCTCCGGCCTCGATCCGCTCGCCGCCAATGAGTTCGCCGCTCTGGTCGAGAAGCTGCGCAAGCAGGGCATGGCGATATTGATGGTCACCCACGACCTCTTCCTCGCCAAGCAATGCGGCACGCGCATCGGCGTGATGCAGGCGGGCCGGCTCGTGTCCGTCTTCGGCGCCGACGACGTCGATCATCTCGGCCTCGAGCGCGGCTATCTCGAGCAGTTCAGAGGAGCGGCCGCATGAGCGAGATCGTCATCGCGAAAGCGCCCGCGACGCAGGCGCCCGCCGGCCGTTGGCGCGTCGCTCGCGCCGTGGCCCTCAAGGAATGGGCGGAGCTGCGCCGCGACAGCCGGCTCGCCTGGCTGTTCGGCCTCGTCTTTCTGCTGATGCTCGGCGCGCTCGCTTTCAGCGCCGCGCAGCATATGCGACTGGATCGCGAACGCGCCGCCGCCGCCGCGACAGACCGCGCGCTGTGGACAGGACAGGGCGCGAAGAACCCGCACGCCGCCGCGCATTTCGGCCAATACGCCTTCAAGCCGCAGAGCCCGCTGGCGCTCGCCGATCCGGGCGTCGACGCCTATGTCGGCGAGGCCGTCTGGCTGGAGGCGCATAAGCAGAACGAGGCGCAATTTCGCGCGGCGCGCGACGCCGGCGTCGGCGCGCGGCTCGGCGGATTGTCATTCGCCTTTGTGCTGCAGACGGTCATGCCGCTCGTCGCCGTGCTGCTCGGCTTCGCCGGCTTTGCGGGCGAGCGCGAGCGCGGCACATTGCGGCAGCTGATGAGCCTCGGCGCCTCGCCCCTCGATATTCTCGCCGGCAAGGCGCTCGCCGCGCTCGGCGCTCTTTCCGTCCTGCTTATTCCCGCTTTCGCCGCGGCCGTGCTGGCGACGCTCTTCCTCGCCGATCATGATTTCTCCGTCGCCGATCAGCTCGAGCGGCTGCTCGCGCTCTCCTTCGGCTACGGCCTCTATCTCGCGGGCTTCGTCTTTCTCGCGCTCGGCGTGTCGGCTTTTTCGAAGTCCACGCGCACGGCGCTGGTGCTCCTGCTCGCTTTCTGGCTCGCCAATTGTTTTCTCGCCCCGCGCGTGATGACCGATGTCGCCAAGCGCGTCGCGCCGCTGCCCACCGCGCTCGAATTCCGCAACGCCATCGCCGAGGACAAGAACAAGACCTTCGGCCATGACGAGACGCATCCGAGCTTCATCGCCTTTCGCGACAGCGTGCTGGCGCAATATGGCGTCTCGCGCATAGAGGATCTGCCGGTCAATTTCCGCGGTCTTGCGCTGCGCAAGGACGACGAGAACGGCTTCGTCATTTTCGACAAGCATTTCGGCGCGCTGCAGGCCGGTTTCGACGCGCAGGACAGGCTGCGCGCGGCGCCGGGCTTTCTCTTTCCCGCGCTCGCCATGCAGCCTTTCTCGACGAGCTTCTCGGGAACGGATTCCTGGCACCAATATGATTTCGCCACAGCGGCGGAGGCGCATCGGCGCCGCATTCAGACGGCGGCGAGCGAGGACCTCATCCATAACGCCCGCTATGGCGACGCCTCCTATGTCGCTTCGCGCGATATGTGGGAGCGCATTCCCTCTTTCGATTACGTCGCGCCGGCCGTTTCCTTCGCGCTCTCCCATGCGCGCGGCGATCTCGTCGCGCTCGCGCTCTGGGCCGTGCTGACCGCGGCGCTCGCCGGCTTCGCCGCGCGGCGCCTCAGACCATTGTGAGGCCCGCCATGATCTTCTCTGCATTTCTCGCCGCATGGCGGTTCGAATGGCGGCTTCTGCGGCGCGACGCCGCCGCATGGGCCGTGCTCGCGGCGATCACGACGATGAGTGCGCTCGCCTTTTTCGACGGCGCCGAGCGCATCGCCGCGCAAAAAGCGGCGATAGAGGATGCGCGGCGCGACGAGACGCTGCGTCTCGATTCGCTGCGCAAGGCGCTCGCCGATCTGGACGCCGGCCGCGTGAAGGGCGAAACGCCGCCCTATCGCGATCCGCGCAATGCGGCCTTTGTCGGCGGCGGCTCTGCGGCGGCGGTGGCGGCGCTGGAGCCGACCCCGCTCGCGATCGTCGCCACGGGGCAGAGCGATCTTTTTCCCGCCGCGCTGAAAGTGACGAGCGGGACCAAGGACAGTTTCTTCTTCGCCGATGAGATCGAGAATCCGGCGCATCTCGCCAGCGGCTCGATCGATCTCGCCTTCGTCCTCGTCTTCGTGTTTCCGCTGACGATTCTCGCGCTCTGCTTCGATCTTTCGGCCGGCGAGCGCGAGAAGGGTACGCTCGCCCTCACCCTCGCCAGCGCGGAGAGCCCGACCGCCGTTCTGCTGGGCAAGCTGGCGGCGCGGGCGGGCCTGCCGATATTGGCGATGACCGCGGCGACCTGCGCCGGCGTCTATCTTCTGCGCGGCGCCGAGCCGCTCGGCTCCGGCGCTTTCGCGCTGCTCATCGCGGCGATCCTCGCCTATGGCGCCTTTTGGGCGCTGCTCGCGGCCGTCGTCGACAGTTTCGGCAAAAGCTCCGCCTATAATGCGCTGGCGCTCATCGCCGTCTGGGCCGGCCTCACCATGATCGCGCCCGCCGCCGTCAACACGCTCGCCGACGCGCTCTATCCGGCGCCTTCGCGCTCGGAGATGACGCTGGCCGCACGCGCCGCCACGACCGACGCCGATCGCGAGCGCGACGCCGCTCTCGCCCGCTACGCCGAGGAGCACCCCGACGCTGCAGCGGCGGAGATGAAGCTGGGCGACGCCAAGGAACGCACGATCCGCCGCCTCGCCGTGCTGGAGACGGCCAATGCGCGCGTCGAGGAAGTGATGGCGCGTCACGAGGCGCAGCTCGCCCGCCAGCGCGCGCTCGCCGACCAATTGTCCTTTCTCTCTCCGGCGCTGCTGATGTATCGCTCGGTCGCCGATATCGCCGGCTCGGGCGACCGCCGCTATGCGGAATTCTCCGCCCGGCTCGACGACTTCCATAAGCGCTGGCGCGATTTCTTCTGGTCGCGCGCCCATGCGGGCGAGGCGCTGACGCAGGCCGATTACGCCGCCCTGCCGCGCTTCGCCGCGAGCGCGGATGCGGCGAGCGCCTCGGCCGGCGTCGCCTCCGCGCTCGCCGCTGGCGTGGGGCTGCCGGCTCTGCTGCTGGCCGTGCTGGCGTGGCGGGGACTGCGGCGCTGCAAGGCGGCGTGAGCGACGCAGCGTCGCGGGCGTTTTGCGCGCCCGCTCCGCGAATTGTGCTATCCTGCCGCGTGAGGGAATAACCAAACAGGCGGGATTCATCTTGCGACCGATCTTCCAAAAGCTCCTGCTCGCGGCGCTGGTCGCGCTTCTCGCCAGCGCGCCGGCGCACGCGGCCGACAGGCTCCGCCTCGGGCTGCAGAAGACCGGCTCGGGCGTCTGGGAGCTCGCCGTCATTTCCGCCTTCGGGCTCGATAAGGAGTCGGGGCTCGAGCTGACGGTCACAGAGCTCGCCAACACGGACGCCGCCAAGATCGCCATTCAGAGCGGCTCCGTCGATATCGTGGTCTCCGACTGGCTGTGGGTGGCGCGCCAGCGCTCCGAGGGCGCCAAGCTCACCTTCTATCCGCATTCCACCGCCATAGGCGCGCTGATGGCGCGCGACAAAGCGGTGAAGAGCGTCGCCGATCTCTCCGGCAAGAAGCTCGGCGTCGCCGGCGGCCCACTCGACAAGAGCTGGCTGCTGCTGCGCGCTTATGCGCAGCGGCAGGGCGTCGATCTCACCAAATCGGCGACCATCGTCTACGGCGCGCCGCCGCTCATCGCCGAGAAGGCCGCCGAGGGCGAACTGGACGCCGCGCTCGAATTCTGGAATTTCGCCGCCGATCTCGAGGCGCGCGGCCTCTCCCGCGTCATCGATCTGCGCAAGGTGGAGACGGCGCTCGGCGCCAAGGGCGCGCCGGTCGTCACCGGCTATGTGTTCGACGAGGGCTTCGCCGCGAAGAGCCCCGCGCCGCTGGCCCGCTTCTTCGCCATGATCGACAAGGCGCGCCATCTGATCGCGACCTCCGACGCCGCCTGGCGCGCCGCCATGCAACGCATTCCGGCCAAGGACCCCGCCGTGCTCGCGCTCTATCGCAAGAGCTATGTGGAGGGCATTCCCGCCCGCAGCGTCGCGGAGGAGCGGGAGGACGCCGCCGGGCTCTACGCCACTCTCGCCGAGATCGGCGGCCCGGCGCTGGTCGGCTCGGCGAAGACCCTGCCCGCGGGCACTTTCTACGAGCCCGCGGCGAGCGCGGTGCGGTGATCCGCCTCCTGTCGCTGGCGCTGCTGCTGGCGTTCTGGCAGGGCGCGGCGCTGTTTTCCGATCCGCGCCGCCTGCCGGGGCCGCTCCCCGTCTTCGAGGCGATCGTCCATGAGGCCGAGAGCGGCGCGCTGTTCACCAATCTCGCGGCGACGCTGGCGCGCGTCGCCGCCGCTTTTCTGCTGGCCATGAGTCTCGGCGCCGCGCTCGGCTACGCCATGGGCCGGCGGCCGGCGCTGGATCGGCTGTTCGATCCCTGGCTGGTCATTCTCCTCAATCTGCCGGCGCTGGTCGTCATCGTGCTGGCCTATCTCTGGGCCGGCCTCACCGAGGCGGCGGCGGTGGGCGCCGTGGCGCTCAACAAGCTGCCCAACGCCATTGTCGTGATGCGGGAGGGCGTCCGCGCGCTCGATCACGAGCTGGACGAGATGGCCGAGGTCTTCCGCCTGCGCCCGGCCGCGCGGCTGCGGCATATCGTCCTGCCGCAGCTCGCGCCCTATATCGCCGCGGCGACGCGCTCGGGGCTTTCGCTGGTGTGGAAGATCGTGCTGGTGGTGGAGCTGATCGGCCGCTCCAATGGCGTCGGCTTCGAGATCAATATGGCGTTTCAGCTTTTCGACGTGCGTTTGCTGCTCGCCTATGCGATTCCCTTCGTCCTGCTGATGCTCGCCGTCGAAACTCTCCTGGTGCAGCCCTTTGAACGACATGTCTCGCGATGGCGCCGCCGCCCTGCTCGAGGTCAGGGTCTCGCATAAGGATTATCTGTCCGCCGGCGGCCGGCCGCAGCGGGCGCTGGAAAACTTCGCGCTTTCGCTTCCCGTCGGCCGCGCCGGCGCCGTCGTCGGCCCGTCCGGCTGCGGCAAGACCACACTGCTGCGCATCATCGCCGGGCTCGATACGGAGTTTTCCGGCGCGGTGACGCTTCCCGCCGGCGGGCGGCTGGGCATGGTGTTTCAGGAGCCGCGGCTGCTGCCCTGGCGCAGCGTCATCGACAATCTGCGCATCGCGGCGCCGCTGGCGAACGAGCAGGCGCTCGCCACTCTGCTCGCCGCGCTGGAGCTCGAGGAGCATGCGCAGCATTTTCCCGGCGAATTGTCGCTCGGCCTGGCGCGCCGCGTCGCCATTGCGCGGGCGCTGGCGATCGAGCCCGATCTTCTGCTGCTGGACGAGCCCTTCGTCTCGCTCGACGATGCGCTGGCGCGCGATCTGCGCGCGCGCATCGCGGCGCTCATCGACGAGCGCCATGTGACGACGCTGATCGTCACCCATGATCTGCGCGAGGCGATCGAGCTGGCCGATGTTATTTTTCTTCTGTCGCCGCGCCCCTCGCATGTCGGCGCGACGCTCGACGTGACGACGCCGCGCAAGCTGATGACGCGAGAGGCCGCGGATGCGCTGGAGGCGCGGGCGCGCAGGGAAATAGAGGCGATGCGTGGGCGCTGAGGCCCCCTCCCCAGCCCTCCCCCGCTTCGCGGGAGAGGGGGCAGTTTCCGCGCTTCATCGAAATTTCGCGCAACAATTGCCGCCTTCCCTCTCCCGCGAGAGCGGGGGAGGGTGAGGGAGGGGGCGCGCTACAGCTTCGACAAAAACCCCGCGAAACGCAGCGAGCCCTCGGGCCAAGGGCCATGTCCGCTATCGGCGTTGATGTGCCCGGCCGCGCCGGCGTCGACCAGCTCCGCGCCTATGTCCTGCGCCAAGGCCCGCGAGAAATCCGCCTCCGCATAAGGATCGTCGGAGCTGGCGACGAGCAGGGCGGGAAAGCGCAGCCGCTCGCGCGGAATCGGCAGAAAGGCGGGGTCGATCGCTGTGAGCTCGTTGATCGCGCGCTCCGAGGGCGGCGCGACGAGGAAGCCCGCGGCGATCTTGTCGTTCCCCCGCGCGGCGACATGCAGCGCCGCTATGCCGCCGAGCGAATGCGTGACCAGCACCACGGGACGCGTCGCAGCGGCGATCTCGCGCTCTATGCTCTCGATCCATTCGGGAAATCGCGGCGCGTCGAAATCCGCCTGCGCCACGCAACGCGCGGTGGAGAGCTTCTTCGCCCAGCGCGTCTGCCAATGCTCGAGGCCGGAGCCGCCGAGCCCCGGCAGGATCAGAATATCCGCATCCGCAGCGCGCATGTTTCCTCCGACAAACTCACTCCCTCATCCTGAGGCGCTTTTTGCGGAACGCAAAAAGCCTCGAAGGATGCTCCAGGGGGCGATCCTTCGCGCCTCCCCGCGGCGACCCTTCGAGACGGCCCTTCGGGCCTCCTCAGGGTGAGGGGACTGTAGATCCGAGCAATTCCCCGGCAAGCGCCTTGGCGATGAGGCCGCGCGTCTCTTCGACGCCGAACAGCGCGACGAAGGAGCCGAAGCGTGGGCCGCGGCTCTCGCCGAGCAGAACCTCATAGAGCATGTTGAAGAAATCGTTCGACACGCCCGGACGCTCCGGCGTCGCGCCCTTGGCCTTCAAATCCTGATAGCGCGGCACGGCGCGCGCGACGTCATAGAGCGCGGTCTGAATATCTTCGGCGCTGGCGTCCTTCGGCAGCGACGCCAGCGTCTGCGAAAGAGTCGTCAGCACGCCGCGCTCCACATCGTCGGCGGCGCGATATTTTTTCGCGGGCCGCACGAAGTCGCGAAAGTAAGCGACCGCATAGCCGACGAGCTTGTCGAGGCGCGGATGATTCTGCGGCGACACATTCGGCGCATAGCGGCGCAGAAAGCCCCACAGCACCGAAGGGTCTTCCGCATTGGCGACGGTCGCGAGATTGAGCAGCATGGAGAAGGAGATCGCCGTTCCCTTGGCCTCGCCGTCATGGGCGAGCGTCTCCGGCTCCGGCGGCGCGCCGAAGTGGATGTGCCAGGCCGGATTGCCGAGCCGCTCCTTCCACGCCTGCCGCTGATAGGCCTCGAGGAAGGAGAGGTAATCGTCGACATTGCGCGGAATGACGTCGAAATAGAGCTTCTTCGCCGCGCTCGGCTTTTGAAACATGAATTGCGCGAGGCTCTCCGGGCTGGCGTAGGTCAGCCACTCCTCGATGGTGAGGCCATTGCCCTTGGACTTCGAGATCTTCTGGCCCTTCTCGTCGAGGAAGAGCTCGTAATTGAAGCCCTCGGGCGGGCGGCCGCCGAGCGCGCGCACGATCGCCGAGGACAGCTTCACCGAATCGATGAGGTCCTTGCCGGCCATTTCGTAATCGACGGAGAGCGCATACCAGCGCATCGCCCAATCCGGCTTCCATTGGAGCTTACAGTGGCCGCCGGTGACGGGCGTGACGAAGGCCTCGCCGCTCTCGGGATCGCGCCAGGAGATGGTCCCCGCTGTGGCGTCGATGGCGTCGAGCGGAACCTGCATGACGATTCCCGTAACGGGGTGAATCGGCAGGAAGGGAGAATATGTCGCCGCGCGCTCCTCGCGGAACGTCGGCAGCATGATCTTCATCACCTCCTCATAGCGCGCCAGCATATGCAGCAGCGCGGCGTCGAAACGGCCGGAGGTGTAATAGTCCGTCGAGGAGGCGAATTCGTAAGTGAAGCCGAAAGCGTCGAGAAAGGCGCGCAGACGAGCGTTGTTGTGCGCGCCGAAGCTCTCATGCGTGCCGAAAGGATCCGGCACTTTGGTCAGCGGCTTGCCGAGATGGGCGCGGACCAGCTCCTTATTGGGGATATTGTCGGGCACTTTGCGCAGCCCGTCCATATCGTCCGAGAAGGCGAGCAGGCGCGTCTCGATCTTTCCCTCGGTCAGCACCTCGAAGGCGTGGCGCACCATGGAGGTGCGCGCCACCTCGCCGAAAGTGCCGATGTGCGGCAGGCCCGAGGGGCCGTAGCCGGTCTCGAACAGCACTTTGGTCTGGCCGGTCTCGGCCACGCGTTTGACGAGCTTGCGCGCCTCTTCGAACGGCCAGGCCGGCGAGACGCGGGCGGCTTCGAGGAGATCGGCGGGCAAAGGCTCGGACGTGGGCATGATGCGGCTTTTGTTGCGGTTGCGAAGAGGGGCGCACACTATGGGCGCCGGGCGGCAGCGTCAACGCATGGGGCCGATCGGCGCGCTCGGTCGCGGCGGCTCCTAGGTCGTCCTCGCGGGAAACCAGCCTCCACAACATATCGCGGCTACATTCTTGCCTTCCCCGCTATTTTGTGGCGCTCTTGCCGCCATGAAATTCCAGCGGCTCCGACTTCTCGGCTTCAAGAGCTTCTGCGAGGCCACAGATTTTCTGATCGAGCCGGGCCTGACCGGCGTCGTCGGGCCGAACGGCTGCGGCAAGTCCAATCTCGTCGAGGCCCTGCGCTGGGTCATGGGCGAGAGCTCCTACAAAAACATGCGCGGCTCGGGGATGGATGACGTCATCTTCTCCGGCGGCGGCTCGCGCCCGGCCCGCAATGTGGCCGAGGTCGGCCTCGTGCTCGACAATAGCTCCCGCACCGCCCCCGCCGCCTTCAATGACGCCGAGACTTTGGAAGTCACCCGCCGCATCGAGCGCGAGGCGGGCTCCACCTATAGGATCAATGGCCGCGAGGTGCGCGCCAAGGATGTGCAGCTGCTGTTCGCCGACGCCGCCACCGGCGCGCGCTCGCCGGCGCTGGTGCGCCAGGGGCAGATCGGCGAGATCATCTCGGCCAAGCCGCAGGCGCGCCGCCGCATTTTGGAGGACGCCGCCGGCGTCGCCGGCCTGCATTCCCGCCGGCACGAGGCCGAGCTGCGGCTGACCGCGGCCGCCGAAAATCTCACCCGCCTCGAGGATGTGCTGAAACAGGTCGACGGCCAGACCGAGAGCCTGCGCCGTCAGGCGCGGCAGGCGCAGCGCTATCGCGCCGTGGCGGCGGAAATCCGCAAGAATGAGGCGCTCGCCGCCTATATCGCGCATCGCCAGGCCAGCGAGCAGCTGAAGCTCGCCGAGCGCAAGCTGGAAGAAGATGTAAAGCTCGTCGAGGAGCGCACGCTGCAGCAGGCGGAGGCCGCGCGTCTGCAGGCGCTCGCCGCCTTCGAGCTGCCCAAGCTCCGCGACAAGGAGGCCGAGACCGGCGCGGCGCTGCATCGGCTGATCATGGCCCGCGACGCGCTGGACGGGGAGGAGAAGCGCGCCAAGGAGCGCATCGCCGAGCTGACCCGCCACGCCGAGCAATTCGCCCGCGACGTCGAGCGCGAGCGTGCGCTGATCGACGACGCCGCGGAGGTGACGCAGCGGCTCGAGGACGAGCGCGGCGAGCTGGCCGAGCAGGACGCCATCGGCGCCGAGCGCGAGGAGGCCGCCCGCGAGCGTCTCGCCGAAATAGAGGAGGCGCTGGCCCACACCGAGGCCGAGCTCTCCGAGGCGCAGCAATCGCTGGCCGGCGTCAACGCCCAGCGCGGCGCGCTGGAGGCGGCGCTGCGCGAGGAGACGCAGCGCGTCTCCCGTTTCGAGGCCGAGCTGACCCGCGTCGAGACCGAATTCGCGCTGATCGCCGGCCAGGGCGGCGCGGCGGAAGAGGTGGAGCGCCTCGCCGAATCGCTGGAAATGGCCAATGAAGCCGCCCGCGAGGCCGATGAGACGGCGCTGATGGCCGAGGAAGCGGCGATCGAGGCGCGCGAGGCCGAGAGCCAGTCGCGCCAGCCGCTCGCCGAGGCCGAGAAGCGCGCCGGACGTCTCGAGACCGAGGCGCGCACGCTGGAGAAGCTGCTGGAATCGGGCGGCGGCGATCTCTGGGCGCCGATCGTCGAGAGCGTCACGGTCGAGAAGGGCTATGAGACCGCGCTCGGCGCCGCGCTCGGCGACGATCTCGACGCCTCCATCGAGACCTCCGCCCCCGCCCATTGGGCGCTCACCTCCGGCGCCGGCGATCCCGCTCTGCCGCCGGGCGTGCGCACGCTCGCCGAGATGGTCGAGGCGCCGCCGGCGCTCGCCCGGCGCCTCGCGCAGATCGGCGTCGTGCTGCGCAGCGAGGGCGCAGCATTGCGCTCTATGCTGAAGCCCGGCCAGCGCCTCGTCTCCAAGGAGGGCGACCTCTGGCGCTGGGACGGATTCACCCAGGCCGCCGAGGCGCCGACGCCGGCCGCCCGCCGCCTCGCCGAGAAGAACCGCCTCGCCGATTTGCGCCTCGAGGCCGCCGCCGCCCGCGAGGCCGCCGACGCGCTCGCCGATGAGGCGCAGACGGCGCAGGAGCAGGCCCGCGCCGCCGCCCTCGCCGAGAGCGCCGCCCGCGAGGGGCAGCGCCGCGCCCGCGCCGCGCTGGAAGAAGCGCGCGAGCGCCATGTGGTGGCGGAGCGCCGGCTCGGCCAGATCGCCCAGCGTCTCTCGGCGCTGCAGGAGGCCAAGGCGCAAATCCTCGCCAATCGCGACGAGGCGGCGATGAAGCGCGAGAGCGCCGCAGAGGCGCTGGACGCTCTGGACGAGCCCGCCTCGCTCGCCGGCACGGTGGAGAATGTGCGGTCCCGCGCCGCCGCCGAACGCGCCCAAGCCGGCGAGGCGCGCGCCGCGCTCACCTCGCTGCGCCATCAAGCGGAGACGCGCGCCGCCCGCAAATCCGCGATCCTGCGCGAGAACGCCTCCTGGATGGAGCGGCGCGACCGCGCGCAGGATCGCATCGCCGAATTGGAGCGCCGCCTCGAGGACTCCCGCGAGGAGCAGGAGCGGCTATTCGATTCGCCGGAGACCTTCCTGCTCCAGCGCCGCAATCTCCTTTCGGCGATCGAGGAGGCCGAGGCCGCCCGCCGCGCGGCCGCCGATGCGCGCACGACCGGCGAGACCGCGCAGGCGGAATCCGATCGCGCCGCCCGCATGGCGCTGGAGGCGATGAGCGCCGCGCGCGAGGAGAAGGCCCGCAGCGAGGCGCAGCTGGAGGCCGCGCGCCGCCGCTCCTCCGATGTCGAGCACGCCATCGCCATGGAATTGGAGAGCGAGGAGCATTCGCTCGCCGAGCTGGCCGGCGTCACCGGCGAGGAGACGCAGCTTCCCTCCATCCCCGATATCGAGCGCAAGTTGGAAGGGCTGAAGGCCGATCGCGAAAGATTGGGCGCGGTGAATCTGCGCGCCGAGGAGGAGCTCGGCGAGATCGAGACGCAGCGCGACAAGATGATGGCCGAGCGCGAGGATCTCGCCGAGGCGATCAAGAAATTGCGCGGCGCCATCGCCAGCCTCAACAAGGAAGGCCGCGAGCGCCTGCTCGTCGCCTTCGAGCAGGTGAACGCGCATTTCAAGGAGCTGTTCAGCCTGCTGTTCGGCGGCGGCACGGCGGAACTGCAGCTCATAGAGAGCGACGATCCGCTGGAGGCCGGGCTCGACATTCTCGCCCGCCCGCCGGGCAAGAAGCCGCAGACGATGACGCTGCTCTCCGGCGGCGAGCAGGCGCTCACCGCAATGTCGCTGATCTTCGCGGTCTTCCTCACCAATCCGTCGCCGATCTGCGTCCTCGACGAGGTGGACGCGCCGCTCGACGATTACAATGTCGAGCGCTTCTGCGCCCTGCTCGAGGATATGCGCAAGAAGACCGACACGCGCTTCGTCGCCATCACGCATAATCCCATTACGATGGCGCGCATGGATCGTCTGTTCGGCGTGACGCAGGCGGAGCGCGGCATTTCGCAGCTCGTCTCCGTCGATCTCGAGCAGGCCGAGAGATATGCGCAGGCGAGCTGAAGGCTCGCCGTCGCATATCGCATCATTCCGCCGCCTCCTCGCGCGCCGTCTCGACGAGGCGCTTAAGATCGGAGAGGCCCTGCTCGAAGGCGCCGCCGACCATCTTCTCCGGCTTCATGACGAGGCTGAACAGCTTGCCGATGAAAGGCTGGCGGCCCTTCATGTCCCAGGTGACGAGCGAGCCGCCATCCTGCGGCGCAATGGTGAATTCGACGCGATTGCTGCATTTCATCGGCCGATCCAAGCGCAAGGCGACGACCACTTTCGACGGCGCGACGGATTCGACGATTTCGACGCGTCCGGCGCCGACTTTTGCATCGCCCTCGAAATCGCAGGCCGCGCCGACGCCGCGCTCCGGGCCGGCATAGGAGAGCTTCACGCTCTCGTCCTTCACGAAAGGACTCCATTCATTGGTGGCGCGCGGATCGTCGACGAGCGGGAAAACGCGCTCCGGCGGCGCGGCGACGAAGATGGAGCGCGCAATGTGGCAGACGTCCGGCTGGCGCGCCGCCAGCACGAGAATGACGGCGATGATGAGGGCGACGCCGGCGCCGATGATTTCCAACATTTGCAACCTCGTGAAGGGGCGGAGCGGCGCCTGCTGTCCCGCAGGCGCCGCGCGCCGTCATTGCGGCACGACCACCATCCAGGGAACGCCGAAGCGATCGGTGAGTATGCCGAAAGCGGGTGAGAAAAAGGTCTTGGTCAAACGCATCTGCGTCTCGCCGCCATCGGCGAGCGCCGCGAAGACGCGTTCGGCCTCCTCGAGGGTCTTGGCGCTGTAGGAGAGCGAGAAGCCTTTGAAGCCGCCGCTCTCGGCGCCGTCGCCGTCCGAGCCGAAGACGACGGCGTCGCCGATCTTCAGCGCCATATGCATAACCTTGGCGTTCCAGCCCGGCGGCATCATGTCCGCCGGCGGCGCCAGAGGCGAATCCTTGTAGCGCATCAGCATCTGAACCTGCGCCCCGAGCGCTTTCTCATAAAAGGCGGCGGCTTCCTCGGCGCGGCCGTCGAAGATGAGATAGGGTTGAATAGTCATCACATGTCTCCCCGCGAGCGCCGCGGAAGGGCGCTCGTTTCGTGGGGGGAGATCATGTCCGCGCGGGGCGCTTCGTCAACCGTCATCGTCGACCGCTATTTGGGAACCACGACCATCCACAGCACGCCGAAGCGATCGACCGCCATGCCGAAGCTCGTCGCGAAGAAGGTCTCGCCGAGCGGCACGCGCGCTTCGCCGCCATCCACGAGCGCGCCGTAGAAGCTTTCGGCCTCGGCCGCGCTCTTGGCCTCTATGGAGACGCCGAAGCCGTTGAAGCCGGGAGAGAGATTGCCGCAGCCATCCGACAAGAACACTTCCGAATCGCCGATCTTCAGGCACGAATGCATGATCTTGTGCTCCCAGCCCGGAGCGAGCACGCCCGGCGGCGGCGGCTCGGGGCTTTCGTCGTAGCGCAGGAGAAACAGAATCTCGGCGCCGAGCGCTTGCTGGTAGAAGGCAATGGCCTCGTCGGCTCGGCCCGAGAAGAAGAGATAAGGCTTAATCGTCATTGGATGCTCCCTTGCTTTAAAAAAATGACGGGCGCGTTCAGCCCTGGACGAGATAGTTCCCGAGCTGCTCGAATGTTCCGGCCCAGCCATTGCGCATGGCGTCGAGCGCGCCGGCGAAAGTGGCGATCTCCTCGGCGCTAGCCTCGAAGGGCCGCGCACGCAGCGTCAGCTCGCTGGCGCCGTCGCTGTCCGTGAATCGATAGGTCGTCTCGACCTTCAGCGGCCAAGTCTCGCTCAGCGGATGCCGCGCCAGCCCGCGATTCGCGTCGGAGAAGGAGGCGATGAGCGTGAAGCGCGCGGGCGCCTCGATCTCGCGATATTCGAAGAGGCCCCATATGGCGCCGCCGTCCGGCGTCCGCAGCCCATAGTGATAGGAGCCGCCGGGACGAAAATCCATTTGCGACGCGACGACGGGAATCCCTTTCGGCCCGAACCATTGCGCCATGCGCTCCGGCTCCGCGAACGCCTTCCACAAGAGCTCGCGCGAGGCGGCGAAGCGGCGTGACGCGACGAAGACGGGACCTGCCGATTCCTCGACGAAATCGCCGAGTCGTCCGAGATTTTCGGAAAGGCCGATGGCGGCGCCATAGTCGCGCGCGACGCGATCGCGCTCGGCGAGAGAGGGAAAGCGCATTCGCCAATCGATGCGCGTCTTCTCGCCTTCCTGCGACAGCGTGATGATCGTCTCCATCCGAACAGGCTCGACAGTCTCGTCATCGCCGGGATGAAAATAGGCGATGCGCTCCGGCCGCAGGATTTCGCGAAAGACGATCTTATTCTCATAATCGCGCCCGTCCGGGCCGTGCATGACGAAGCGCCAGACGCCGCCGGGCGCGAATTCGAAGGCTTGCGTCGTGAGCGAAAAACCCTTCGGCCCGAACCATCGCGCCAGCCGATCCGGCGCGGCGAAAGCGTCGAAAACCAGCGCGCGCGGCGCATCGAAGAGACGCGTCCCGGAAATCTCGGGCGCGTCCGGTGGAACCGAAATTCGTAAGTCCTCGGACATGATATTTCCTCGATGATCGTTTGCGGTCGGCTCCCGCGAATTCTTCCGCTTCGCTGATCGCTTCGCGGCTCGACGGCCGACCCATTCCATCTACGCTTCCGATTGGGTCGGCATGTTCTCGCTATAATCTTTCAGCTGCGCATCGATTGCCCGCGCGAAGGCCGGGCGCGCTTCGCACCGGGCGCGATAGGATGCGAGGGTCGGGAATTCGGACAAAATAGCGGCGTCGTCGAGGTCACGAAGCACAGTGCTCATGACGATATCGGCGGCCGTGAACCGGTCTTCGAGATATTCGCGATACGTCAGCCAGCGCTGCAAATCGGCGAGACGTCGCTTCAAACGGTCTTCGGCGATAGGGCGATAGGCTTCGACCCAGCTCTGGCCCGCATAGAAGGCGTCGAGATGAGCATAGGCGGCCACAGCGGGCTCGATCGTGTTCAGCGCCGCAAAAATCCATGTCGCCACCCGAGCGTATCCGCGAGCGTCAGCCGGAGCGAGAATCGCCGATGACTTGGCGATATGCAGGACGATCGCGCCGGATTCGAATATCTCGACCTCGCGGTCACGATAGGCCGGGATCTGCCCGAAAGGCTGCCAACTCCGATATTCCTCCGTATCCATGCTGCTGCGGTCGACCAGGACGACCTCATACGCAATGGCGGCCTCCTCGAGCGCCCAGCGCACGCGGTGATCATGGGCGTATCCCTGAGCGATTGGAGGGACCCAACGAAGGGCCGTGAGCTTCGGCTTCATTGGACCGTCCCACTTGTGCATGGCGAGATGGAGCGCAGCGGAAGACACATGCTCGATCGTCGGGAAGCGAGCGCATCGGACATGCCGTCTCCTCAATGACCGCTCATCGCCAGCTCGCGCGCGAGCTCGGCGAGATAATCGAAGGCGCCAGTCCAGCCATGGCCATGCGAGACGGCGGACTCGGCGGTGGCGAGGCCGCTCTGCACGAAGATCATGTCTGTCTTGCCGCCCTGCTCCGTGAGCTCCACCTCGATCGTCGTCAGCGCTTTCGGCTCGAGGTGGTTGCGCTCCCATTGATGCGTCAGCACGAGACGCGAAGGCGCGTCGATCTCGAGATATTCGCCGTGATGGATGAACTCCTCGCCCTCCGGCGAGCGCATGCCGCCGCGCCATTTGCCGCCGACGCGCAGATCATTCTCGACGAACAGCACCTCGAATGTCGAAGGGCAGAGCCAGCGCATCATATGCTGCGGCTCCGTCCAGCATTTGAAGACGAGCGCGCGCGGCGCCTCGAATGTGCGCAGCAGAATGAGCCGATGCGGCGCATCCGCTTCGCCCGTCTGGCGTGCGAGGCCTTCGAGAATTCCGGTCCAGCCGGCGCGGAAAGCGAAGGTTTTCGTCGCCGCTTCCGGCGTCAGATAATGCGTCAGCGTCAACAGGCTTCCGGCGCCGTCGGGGCGAATGTCGATCTCGATTCGCGTCGATGCGCCGTCGCGCTGCATTCCCAGAGTGAAGACGAGACGGCTCGGGCGTTCGATCTCGATATATTTGCCGAAATGCGTCGCGAGGATTTCGCCGCGCTGCTCGTGAATGGCGAAGCCGCCGCCGACGCGCGCGTCGATCTCGACATGCGCGGACTGTCCCGAGGGCGTGCGGAACAGCCAGCCGCCGACCGCCTTTGGATCGAGCCAGGCGTCGAAGAGCAGCGCCGGCGGCGCGGCGAAGCGCCGCGTGATCTCGAGCGGCGGGATGGCGTCGTCAATTCTTTGGAGCATCGGGGTCGCCCTTTTGCAATTGCGCGAGATAGGCGTCGAGCCGATCGAAGCTCTCCTCCCAGAAACGCCGATAGGTCTCGAGCCAATCGGAAACTTCGCGCAGCCGCGCCGCGTCCAGCTTGCAGGGACGCGATTGGGCGGCGCGGGTGCGGGTGATGAGGCCGGCCTGCTCGAGCACCTTCAAATGCTTCGAGACCGCCGGCTGGCTGATGGAAAAAGGCGCTGCGAGCTCGCCTACCGAGGCTTCGCCCTGCGCGAGCCGGGCGAGGATCGCGCGTCGCGTCGGGTCCGCGAGAGCGGCGAATGTGGCGCTGAGGGGGTCCGGCATCTATTACCTGTTAGGTATTTAACTTAGTAGTTATATAACTGATATGGAAATAGGCTGTCAAGCTTCCCACTTCGAAAAACGCGGCTAGGTTCGGGCTTGCAGGGCGGCGGGCGCCGCATGGCGCGGGGAGCGCAGACGATCGATTGCTCAGCTCTTGCGAAGGATCTTGTCGAGCGCCTTCCCCCGCGCCAGCTCGTCGATCAATTTGTCCAAATATCTTATTTCCCGCATGATCGGCTCCGCGATGTCCTCCACTCGAACGCCGCAGACGGCGCCCTTGATGGAGGCGCGCAATGGATTGAGCTTTGGAGCGAGCGCGAAAAATGTCTCGAAGTCGGTCTGCTCGTCCAGCCGAGACTGAAGCCCCGCTCGATCATAGCCGGTCAGCCAAGAGATGATCTGATCGACCTCTTCCTTCGTGCGCCCCTTCTTCTCGGCTTTTGCGACATAGAGAGGATAGACGCTCGCAAAGCTCGTCGTATAAATTCGGTGTTTCGTCATGGGTTTGGTCTCCGAAAACCATTCACGGCTCGCGGCGCGACGGCCATTCGACGCCCGCCCCGAGCCTTGCCTCCGAATTTGGCCTCGCCTATAAGCCGCAGCAGCGCGCCGGCATCCGACACCCCTGGAGGCGAAAGGCGCGCTTTCTCTTTGAAAAAAGGACACCGAAATGGCCGAGATCAAGAAGCTCGCGGCCACGGTGCGCAGCGGGACAGGCAAGGGGGCCGCCCGCAGCGTTCGCCGTGAGGGCCGTATACCAGGAGTCATCTATGGCGGCGGCGAGGCGCCGACGCCGCTGTCGCTCGACAAGAAAGAGCTGACCAAGCTCATCTACGCCGGGCATTTCCTCACGACGATCTTCGAGCTCGACATCGACGGCAAGCCCGAGCGCGTCATTCCGCGCGACTATCAGCTCGATGTCGTGAAGGACTTCCCGCTGCATGTCGACTTCCTGCGGCTGAAGGCCGGCTCGCGCCTGCGCGTCGACGTGCCGGTGCATTTCGTCAATCACGAAGCGGCGCCCGGCATCAAGCGCGGCGGCTCGCTCAACATCGTCTTCCACGCGATCGAGATGTGGGTGCCGGCGGACAATATCCCCGACGCCATCACCGCCGATCTCACCGGCCTCGACTTCAACGATTCGCTGCAGATCTCGGCGCTCACCCTGCCGGCGAACTGCAAGCCGACCAATCCCGACAAGAACTTCACCGTGGCGTCGCTCGCGCCGCCGGTGATCACGGCCGAGGAGATCGCGGCCGCTGCGGCCGCCGCCGCGGCTCCGGTCAAGGGCAAGGGCGGCAAGGCCGCTCCGGCCGCCAAGGCCGCCCCGGCCGCCAAGGCTCCCGAGAAAAAGAAGTAAGGCGACGGGCGATCGGTGCGCGCCGCCGATCGCCCTCCTTCGGCTCGGAGCCAAAAGGCCATGCTGCTCTTCGTCGGCCTCGGCAATCCCGGCCGCGAATATGCCGGGAACCGGCACAATATCGGCTTCATGGCGGTCGAGAAGATCGCCGACGCCCATGGCTTCTCTGCGCCGCGCGCGCGCTTCCAGGGCCTCGTCCGCGAAGGGACTATCGCCGGCGAGCGCGTGCTCGCGCTGCTGCCGCAGACCTACATGAACGAATCGGGCCGCTCGGTCGGCGAGGCGCTGCGCTTTCACAAGATCGCGCTGTCGGACGTCGTCGTCTTCCATGACGAGCTCGATCTCGCCCCCGCCAAATGCCGCGTGAAGATCGGCGGCGGCGCGGCCGGACACAATGGCCTGCGCTCCATCGGCGCCCATATCGGGCAGGATTTCAAGCGTATGCGGCTCGGCATCGGCCATCCGGGCGACAAGGCGCGCGTGCATTCTTACGTTTTGGGCGATTTCGCCAAGAGCGAGGAGCCCTGGGTGAAGGCGCTCTGCGGCGCGCTGGCCGACAATGCCGCGCTGATCGTCAAAGGCGACGACCCCGGCCTGCAGAACAAGATTCATCTCGCCATGGACGCCGCCGGCTTCGCCGCGCCCAAGCGCGTGGGCGAGGCGTGATCGCGCGCGCGGCCTTCGCCCTCGCGCTCGTCTGCGCGAGCATGGCCCTCGCCGCGGAGGAAAAGCCGGCCCAGGCCTATGGCGAGGACCACCCCTCCTGCCTCGAATGGACCGACGGCTGCCTGGTCTGCGCCCGCCTCGAGGATGGCTCGGCCGGCTGCTCCATCGTGGGCGCGGCATGCCTTCCGGCCGCCGTCTCCTGCCTGAAGAGCAAATGAAGCCCGGGCTCGGCGGCTGAATTTCAGCTGAACGCCGCATTCAAAGCGGGTTCAGCGCGAGCCCGGCATGATGCGCAAGTCGATCGGGGAAATGTCCCGGTCCCAAGGAGACAGCCATCATGAAGACCAACGCCATTCTCGCCATCGCCCTTTTCGCTTCCGCTCCGGCTTTCGCCCAGACCGCGACCATCCCCGGCGCGAAGCCCCCGGCCGGCCCCGCCGCCGCCGCGACCACCGCGACCGCGCCGGTCAAGCAGGTCGTCGCCGTCTCCCAGCCGCTCGACATCAATTCCGCGACGGTGGAGCAGCTCTCCGGCGTGAAAGGCCTCACCCACACTCTGGCCGAGGCGATCGTGAAGGGCCGGCCCTATAAGGCCACGGACGAGCTGGTGAAGAACCGCATTCTCACCGACGCGCTGTTCGCCCAGGTCAAGGACGGGCTGACCGTCAAGGACGCGCAGGCCGTCAAGCACAACTGATCGGCACAACTGAACCGAAGCCGGCCGCTCCTCCCCGCAGGCCGCTCGCGAAACGCCCGTCGATCCTCGGCGGGCGTTTTCGCGCGTTTTAGAAAAAGAATTCGTAAATTCAAATCGTTATAGTGCTCGCGCGGATGCGGTTCATCCGCATGCGCTCAATCTGCGCGAGAAAGTCGGGGAGATCGGCGCAGCTTTGCGCCGCAACCCCTTTCCGCATCGGCCCTTAATGCGTATATTGTGAGCTGCCGACCTTCGGGACGGCTATGGCGATAAACGAACTCCGTAATAAACCTATCGGACCCGGGGGCGGTACCCGGCGCCTCCACCAGAGGCCGTCACGCGGACATGCATGTTTGGCGCAGCGGCTTGTGGCGGGGGCGAAATAGGATCGACGAGGGCGTAAAGGGTGCTTTTTCGCTCGGCATGATACCGCCGTTATCGGGTCAAACCTTATAGTTGCCAACGACAACTATGCTCCGGTGGCCGTCGCTGCGTAATGCAGTGAAGGTACTGGGATTCAAGCCCTAGAGGGTAGCACTTCTAGGCGGGGCTCGGAGGCGCCTGGCAACAGAAGCCTCCACTTTCGTCCCGGCGGGGCAGAGCGAACAGGGGTTCTCGGCGAGAGTCATGTCCACCGACCTCATCAGATACGATCTTCTCGTCCAGGACGCGCTTCGTGGCGTCATGCGCAAGGTTCTCGCCGATGCATCGGCGGCGGGCCGTCTGCCGGGCGATCATCATTTCACCATAAGCTTCCGCACAAAGGCGCCGGGGGTCAGAATCTCCAAGCGTCTCGCCGAGCAATGGCCGCAGGAGATGACGATCATCCTGCAGCATCAATATTCCAATCTCGTGGTCGATGAGCGCGGCTTCTCGGTGGGCCTGTCCTTCCGCAGCATTCCCGAGCAGCTCTATGTGCCCTTCGAGGCGGTGACGGTCTTCTCCGACCCTTCCGTCGATTTCGGCCTCAAATGGGAGGTGGACGAGCTCGCCCCCGCCCGTGAGGAGGAGCAGGAGCCGGCCCGTTTCCCGACGCGGCCGCAGCCCGCCGGCGAGGCGCCGCCCGCCCGGCCCGGCCCGCGCCCCGCTCGCAGCGAGAAGCGCCCGGATTCCGCGCCTCCCGCAACAGAGGAGAGCGGCGGCGAGGCCGCCAAGATCGTCTCCATCGACGCCTTCCGCAAGAAGACCTGATTCGCCATGGGCGAGATCGTCAATCTGCGACGCGCCCGCAAGGTCAGGGACAAGCGAGCCAAAGAGGCGGAGGCGGACGCCAATCGCATCGCCCATGGCCGCACCAAGGCCGAGCGGGAGCTCGGCGAAGCGACCGCGCGTCTCGAGAAAGAAAAGCTCGACGCGCATCGGATAGAGACGCCGCAATCCGATTCGGAGTGACAAAAGCGAGCCTGAAGGCTCGCGATCCAATGTGCGGCCTGGGCCGCGAGCCTTCAGGCTCGCTCCTTCAGGCGAACAGCCATTGCTTGAGCGAGAAGCCCGAGCTCAGCGCTTTCCGATAATGCTCATAGAGCGCCAAATGGCCGGTCGCGGGCTTGGGCAGTTCGCTCTTCTTCAGCTTGCGGAAGAAGGGTCCGAGAATATCCTCGAAATTCTGCGTGGTGTAGCGCCCGCCATAGCGGTCGGAGACGCGCTCGGCGACATTGGCGAAGAGAAGGACCAGCGCCTTGAACAGCGCCGGATTGGCGATGTTCGCCTCCGCGCCATGATAGCGCAGCCCGTTGAGGCAGGCGCGCAGATAGGCGTTGAGCACCTGATAGACGTCCTGCGCCGAGGCGTCGACGAAAGCCCCGTCGATGGATTTCAGCGCGGCGTTGAAGGTCACGCGCGAGATCTTGCCTTTGCGCCGCTCCGAGGGGCTCAGCAGGCCGGAGAGCACGCTCTTCTCGTCATTGGAGAAGAGGTCGAAGACATTGTGCAGCAGCGCCTCGGCCTCGGTCTCCGATTCGGAGAGACGGCGAATGTCCAGCAGCAGCTCCGGCGGCACCGGACGCTGCTTGGTGTTGATGTCCATGAACAGCTGACATTCCTGCGAGCGCGTCAGCCTATTGTAGACGACGACCGGCACTTTCACGCTCTTGGCCGCCAGATTGAAGCCATAGACGCGATGCTGCCCATCGATGATGAGAAAGGAGCGCGGGTCCTTGCGGAAGGTCAGCTCGCCGCTCTTGCGGTCGAATTGCAGCTGCGCGTGCGGCTGCGCGGAGAGAATGATCGCGCTCGGCACGCTGCCGAAGCCGCTGTCGATATAATCGGCGATCTCGCGCGCGCGTTTTTTGTCGAGCAGGCGCTGGAAGCCGTCGATCGGATTGTCCAGCCGCGCCTCCACCGTGCAAGTGGCGGCCAGCAGATCGCTCGGTAGAACCAGCGTGTAGAAACGATGCTTGCCCTGAGTGACGAGCAGAGCCGGGGCATTGGCGAAGCCGGCGCCGGTCCGCCGCGGCGCATCCGACATCTCGTCCGGCTCGCAAGGAAGCGCGGCTTCGAGCGCAGGCTCGACCTCGCTCGGCTCGGCATGATCGGAAGGCGGCGCGTCGATCGGATTTTCCATGTTCAGATCCTTCGGGAAAGCGCGCCGGAAGGGCCGGCGAATCGTCGCATTGAACCGAATCGAACACGTAACCGGCCGAATCCTAGCGGCGAGGCGGCAAAGAACAAGGCGAATCGCAATCGGGCCGACAAAAAAACCGGCCCCTTTCGGAGCCGGCTTGTTTTTCTTTCAGCTTTGCGCGCCGCTCAATATTTGGCGAGCACGGGCTGCAGCAGGTCGCCGCCGAAGCGATAGGTGACGCCCGCCGAGACGACGATCGGATTGATCGGCAGCGACACTTTGACCGGAACGAAGATCGGGCCGAGCGCAGCCGCCCCCGGCACGAAAGCGACGGCCGTCGCGTGAACCATCGGATGAATGCCGATATATTTGACGTCGACGTTCACGCCCCAATGCTCGTTGAACATATAGTCGAAGCCGGCTTGGCCGACCACGCCCCAAGAGGGAGCGACGGTCGCCCATTGGAAGGTGGCGAGCGCTCCGGGCAGGCCGAGACCGGCCAGCGCCGAGCCCGCCGCGAAGGGGATGCCCCAGACGTCATTGTTGACGCGCGTGCCCCAGAAGGCCGTGAAATTCGCGCCGACGCCGAGATAGGGCTGGAACTGGCCGAAATTGGTGAAGTGATACTGCGCCATCAGGGACGGCGGGAACACCCAGGAGCGCGCGAAGTCGCTGGCGATGGTGCCGGTGCCCTGAATGTGATGCGGCGCGATGCAGCAGATCGCCTCGATCGCCCAGTTCTTGGTCAGGTAATAGGCCACGTCGAGCATGGGAACGATCGACGTCGACGTATTGGTGCTGGCGCCGGAAATCACGCCATTCGCGCCGGTAAGGCCCGAGAGGCGGCCGATGGAGCCGAGCGCCGGATGGCCGATGCCCTGGTCATAGACAGTGCCATGGCCGTCCAGCGGAATGACGCTGCCGACCTTCAGGCGAACCTGGAAGGGCTGATAGCTGTCGACGAAGGCCGGCGGCGGCGGCTCCTTAAGCGACGACAGGCCGTCGGCGCGCGCGACGAGGCCGGGCGCGAAGGGGTCGAAGTGCCAGTTGAGGCCGACGCGGACATTGTGGAAACGGGTCGGCGAATTCTGCGTCGCGGCGAAGACGGGCGTCGTCGTGCCGAGGATCGCCGCCGTGCCGCCGTTCAGAGAGACGGAATTGGCGTTGGTGGAGCCGAGATCGACATAGAGATATTCGGCCTTGACCGACCAGTTCGGGATGGGCGACCACTCGACGCCGCCGCCCGCCGTCCAGCCGGTGCGCGTGTCGTCCGAATAGCCATGGCCGACGGCGCCTCCGCCGAAGCCCGCTGCGGCGGCGGCGGCGAAATTATCCGCGAAGCCGACATTGTGGATCACCTGGCCATAGGCGAAGCCGCCCGTGCCATAGATCAGCAGATTGGGAATGGACGGCAGAGTGAAGCCGACTCGGGCGCGGACAGTGCCGAACCAGTCGACCGCCTTGGTCGAATCGGCGGTCTGCAGATGCGCGCCGGTGGCGTCGAAGACGCCGATCCCGGATTTCGCCTTGCTCTCCACATCTGTGGCCTGAATATCGGCCTCGAGGCCGAGAACGAGCCAGGGCGAGATCTGGTGATTATAGCCGACCTGTCCGCCGCCGATGACGCCGTGCAAATCCTGCGAGGCGCCCCAGGCGGAGCCCAGCGGCACGGCGGGAGCCAGAGCGCCCGCCGAAATATAGCCGAGACCGCCCGTCTCCCGGCTGGAATCGCCGAAGCCATAGCCGATGTTGATGCCGCCGTAGAGACCGGTCCAAGTGAAGGCTGGGGGCGGCGGCGGAACTGGCGCGCCTTTCAGCGAGGGAAGATCGGCCGCCTGAACCGCGCTCGCTGCGGTCAACACGGATGCGGCGAGCGCGCCGCGCAAAACACTTCTCATCAGGCTCCCCCGTCGATTGCTCTTAGGACGGCGCGCAACGCGCCTGTCCGAGTCGGCGCTCAAATTGCTCCGATTTTCGACGGGAGGACTTGATCTAGATCAAAGACTGCCTCGTCTCACAATTCTTTCTCTACAGCTGTGACTCTTTGGCAACAGGTCGCGACAGTTGCCATTGCGCGGCGATCCTATTAATCGGGGGGCGAACCGCCGGATTCTGCGGCCTTTCTGGGGCGAAACGGCAGAATCGCGGCAGATTCGTCGGCGCCGCCCGCTCAGTAAGCTCGGTCGCGGCTGCGACAATTCGACTTACCCGAAACACGAGCCGAAGTCCGCGGCGAGGCCGCGTCCGGCGGGGGAGACACAATGCTCGAAGCGGCCTTGGCGCATGGGCTGAAGCAAGACGAATATGAGCGCATTGTCGCGCTGATCGGCCGTGCGCCGAGCCTCACAGAGCTCGGAATCTTCTCGGCCATGTGGAACGAGCATTGTTCCTACAAGTCTTCGCGCATTCATCTGCGCAAGCTGCCGACCAAAGCGCCCTGGGTCATCAAGGGGCCGGGCGAGAACGCCGGCGTCATCGACATCGGCGGGGGCGACGCCTGCGTCTTCAAGATGGAGAGCCACAACCACCCGTCCTTCATCGAGCCTTATCAAGGCGCGGCGACCGGCGTGGGCGGCATTTTGCGCGATGTCTTCACAATGGGCGCGCGGCCGATCGCCTGCTTGAATCTCCTGCGCTTCGGCAAGCCGGCGCATCCAAAGACGCGGCGGCTGGTCGCCGGCGTGGTCGCGGGCGTCGGCGGCTATGGCAATTCCTTCGGCGTGCCGACAGTGGGCGGGTCGACCGAATTCGACGAATCCTATGACGGCAATATTCTCGTCAACGCCATGGCGGTCGGCCTCGCCCGCACGGATTCGATCTTCTATTCGGCGGCGGCGGGCGTCGGCAATCCGATCGTCTATCTCGGCTCCAAGACCGGCCGCGACGGCATTCACGGAGCCAGCATGGCCTCCGCCTCCTTCGAGGCCGACGCCGAGGAGAAGCGCCCGACCGTGCAGGTCGGCGACCCCTTCTCGGAGAAGCTTCTGCTCGAAGCCTGTCTCGAGCTGATGGCCTCGGGCGCCGTCATCGCCATCCAGGACATGGGCGCGGCCGGCCTCACTTCTTCCGCCGTGGAAATGGGCGCCAAGGGCAATCTCGGCATAGAGCTCGACCTCGACGCCCTGCCCTGCCGCGAAGAAGGCATGACCGCCTATGAGATGATGCTCTCGGAGAGCCAGGAGCGGATGCTCATGGTGCTGAAGCCCGAGCAGGAGAAAGAGGCCGAGGCCATTTTCGTGAAATGGGGCCTCGATTTCGCGATCATCGGCAAGACCACCGACAATCTGCGCTTCGTGGTCAAGCACAAGGGCGTCGTCGAGGCCGATCTGCCGATCAAGGAGCTGGGCGACGAGGCGCCGGTCTATGACCGTCCCCATGTCCCGACGCCGAAGCCGCCGGTTCTCGATGCGGCTTCGATCGCGCCGATCGGCTCCAACGCGCAAGCGCTGCTCGCTCTTCTGGCGACGCCGGATCTCTGCTCCAAGCGCTGGGTGTGGGAGCAATACGATCACCTCATCCTCGGCAATACCGTGCGCGCGCCGGGCGGCGACGCCGCCGTTGTGCGCGTCCGCGACGGGCGCAAGGGACTGGTGCTGACCACCGACGTGACGGCGCGCTATTGCGCCGCCGATCCGGCCGAGGGCGGCCGCCAAGCCGTCGCGGAGGCCTGGCGCAATATTTCCGCGCGCGGCGGCCAGCCTTTGGCGCTCACCGACAATCTCAATTTCGGCAATCCCGAAAAGCCCGAGATCATGGGCCAGTTCGTCGGTTGCCTGCAAGGCATTGGCGAGGCGGCGCGTGCGCTCGACTTCCCGATCGTCTCCGGAAATGTCTCGCTCTACAATGAGACGCAGGGTACGGGCATTCTGCCGACCCCGGCGATCGGCGGCGTCGGCGTGATATCGGATGTCGCGCTCGCCTCCACCATTGCTCTGCCCGAGGGCGGCAAGACGATCCTGCTCATCGGCGAGACCAAAGGCTGGCTCGGCCAGTCGCTCTATTTGCGCGATCTCGCCGGTCGCCGCGACGGCGCGCCGCCGCCGGTCGATCTCGAGGCCGAGAAGCGCAATGGCGATTTCGTGCGCGCGCTCGTGCTCGAGCAGCGGGCGCTCGCCGTCCATGATCTCTCTGACGGCGGCCTCGCTGTGGCGCTCGCCGAAATGGCGATCGCCGGCGGCGTCGGCGCGACCCTGGACCGCCTGCCGGAAGGCCCCGCCCATGCGACCCTCTTCGGCGAGGATCAGGCGCGCTATCTGGTCGTGACCGAGCCGGCGGAAGCGGCGGCGATCGAGGCGGATGCGAAGGCCGCGGGCGTGGCGGTTCTCGCTCTCGGCGCGACCGGCGGAAACGAGTTGCATCTGCCCGGCGAGGCGCCGATATTGCTTTGCGACGTGCAACATGCGCAGCAGGCGCCGTTGCCGGCCTATATGGCCGGGGACGACAGCGTCTTCGCTCTAGGCTTTTAGGAGGTCGAAGCGCAATGGCGATGGAAAGAAGTGAAATCGAGCGTCTCATCAAGGTGGCCATACCGGACGCCGTGATCGAGATCACCGCGCTCGCCGACGACGGCGATCATTGGGCCGCCTCGGTGAAGTCGGAGTCCTTCCGCGGCAAGAGCCGCGTGCAGCAGCATCAGATGGTCAACAAGGCTTTCGGCGAGCGCCTCGGCGGCGAGCTGCATGCTCTGGCGCTGACCACGATCGCGCTCTAAGAATCGTTTCCACGCCCGGCGGCGCTCGCCGGGCCGCCTGCAACGGAACCTTGAATTCCGCTAGACGAGGTAATCCCCATGTCCGACTCCACCACTACCGCGATCAAGAACGAGATCGACAGCGCCGACGTCGTGCTGTTCATGAAGGGCACGCCCGCCGCGCCGCAATGCGGCTTCTCCATGCAGGTCTGCCAGATTCTCGGCCATGTCGGCGTTCCCTTCAAGAGCGTCAATGTGCTGGCCGATCCCTTCATTCGCGACGGCATCAAGGCCTATTCGCAATGGCCGACCATTCCCCAGCTCTATGTGAAGGGCGAGTTCATCGGCGGCTGCGACATCACCCGCGAGATGTTCCAGTCCGGCGAGTTGACCGCGCTCTTCGACAAGGAAGGCATCGCCCACGCGCAGACGGCCAAGGCGTAATCGGGCGGAATCTCAGCGTTCTCCCTTCTCCCGCTTCGCGGGAGAAGGTGGCCCTCGCGTCAGCGAGGGTCGGATGAGGGTCCGGGACGCCGCCGGGCTCTCATTTCGAAGCAGCGCTAATTCGTATGGACCCTCATCCGACCCGGCTACGCCGGGCCGCCTTCTCCCACAAGTGGCACGGCTGTCCGGGGAAACTCAGGCATAGATCATCTCGATCTGGCAGTCGGACTTCCACCGGCTCGGCACGCGATATTTGGGCGGCGGCTCGTCGATCGATGCGACGGGCCGGCGCGCGAACAGGAAGCGGCCAGCCAGCTCGGCGAAGCGCAGCGGCGGCAGAGTGACGCCGTGGCTGTGCGCGGCGATGCGCAGCAGCAGGAAGGCGATCATCGCCGCCAGCAGCTGAAGCTTGATGGCGTTCTCGTTCTTGCCCAAGAACTTGCGGATCGAGAGATGCTGCTTCAGCCAGCGGAACAGCAGCTCGATCGCCCAGCGCGCCTTGTAGAGCGCGGCGATCTCCACCGCATCGCGGGTCATGTCGTTGGTGATCACCTCGATGATCGGCGATTTCGTCCGGCTCGCCGCGTCGCGCTCGATGCGGATGCGGCGCAGGCGCATCCGCAGCTTGGAATCGCCCTTGCTGGCCAGCGCGACCTCGCTGTCCGCGAGCACGGTGAAGCCGTCGCCGCGGGTCTTATCGAGCGGCCGTTCGGCGACGACCTTCAAGCGCGTGTTGGTCTTTGGCCGCGTGACGAAGAGCGCCCCGGCGTCGTGAATGCCCTTCCACCATTTGAAATCATAATAGCCCTTGTCGAAGACATAGGTGGCGCCCGCCTCGATCGGCGTCTTCTTGCCGATGGTGACATCATTGACATTGGCGAGCGTCACCTCGACGCGATAGGGACGGTCGGCCCCGCGATCATAGGCGACATGCATTTTGAGCCCGTGGATGCGGCCGTTGGAGCGGGCGAACGCATGGAACTTGCTCAAAGGGATGGGGGTCGAGTCGATGAGGCGGAGCATCTCGGCTCCCTCGCGCCGCGTCTTGCGGTCGAGCGTCGCGGCGAGCAGAGCGAAGAGATCGGCGAAGACGGCGACGGGCCGGCGGGCGCTGGCTTCGGCGAGCGTCGAGCGCGCGAAACGCCCGACGCCCAGGTGATAATGCCCATTGGCCTCGGCGTTGAAGGCGGCGACGAGGGCGCGCAGGCTGACGACCGCGCCCAGCTGCGCGAAGATCAGCGCCACCAGATGGCTCCAGCTCCTGAAGGATTTGTCGTAGGCGTCGCCGCCGTGACGATCCACGATCTTCTGGAAGCTGCGACGATCGATCGGTTTGAGAAGCTCGACGAAGACGCTATTCTCGAGGCGCATGTCCGGCTCTTTCTTTCTGAGTCTCGACAACCAGAAAGTACCCCGAAACTCTCGGGAAAGCCGGGCATGCGCCCGCGACCTATCGACTCATTCCCCGGACAGCCGTGCACAAGTGGGAGAAGGGAGAGCCCTAACCGCCGATCTTGACGCCTTTCGTCTGCGCCAAGGCGATGGCCAGCAGCGCGACATGCTGGCTGTTGATGATTTCCCCGCCGAGCGCCAGCGCCAGCGCCTCGCGCCAGGGGACGCGCTCGACGCGAATATCCTCGCCGCTGTCGAGATTCAGAGGCGCCACCTCTTTCGCGCCCTCGCCATAAAGGACGTGAATCCAATTGGCGTGGCTCGCCGGATTGGGCGAAAGACGCGCCAAATGTCGCAATGATGGCGCGGCGTGTCCGGTTTCTTCCAGCAACTCCCGCGCGCCGGTGGCGACGGGATCGCTCTCATGCGCGTCCATTCTGCCGCCCGGCAGCTCCAGCGACGCCACGCCGGCGCCATGGCGATATTGCCGGACCAGCAGCAGACGGTCCTCCTCGTCCAGCGCGACGACATGGACCCAGTCGGAATATTCCAGCACGTAATAGGGATCGAGCGAGACGCCGCGCTGCGTCACGCAATGATCCGCCCGCAGCGTGAGCCATGAATCCTGCACGAGCGTCTGCGAGGAGCGGACCTCCCAGGGCCGCAATATGTCGTCGCTCAAAGCCTCATCCTCAGGGCGTCGGCCGCGAGGAGAGCTCCGCCGTGCGCGTCACCAGAGAGCGGCCCTCTTCCGAATCCCAATTGGCCGGACCCTGCATCAGGCCGATCTGGCAGCCGGAGCCGTCGATCAAAAAGGTCGTCGGCAGGCCCAGCGCCTGCCCGGTCTGGCGCAGCTGGAAGAAAATCTCGGCCTTGGGATCGGCGTAATAGGCGAGATTCTTCGCGCCGATCTCGCCGAGGAAGGCCTTGGGCCGCTCGAGCCTGGACGTGTCGACATTGATCGTCACCACCTCGAACTTGTCCGAGCCGGCCGCCGCCTGCAGCCGATCGAGCGCGGCCATCTCGCCGCGGCAGGGCACGCACCATGTGGCCCAGAGGTTGAGCAGCACGGTCTTGCCCTTGAAGTCCTCGAGCTTGCGCGGCTTTCCGTCCGGCCCGGTGAAGGTCACTTCCGGCATGGGCTCGGGCGCGCTCGCTATGGCCATGGCCGCGACCTCGCCCTTGGCGAGCGCCGACACGCGCTGCGAGGTGTCGCGGGAGGCGGCGCAGGCCTGGCTCACCACGCTCGTCTTGCCGCTAGAGCCGCCGTTCACGTATAGAACGCCGGCGATGGCGGCGACGGCGAGAGTCGCGCCCGCGATTTTCGGCAGATTGCCTCGGCTGGAGCTTTCTATCTGGTCGGTCATCGATCCCTGTTCCGCGAGGAGTTATGACGAGCAAAATATGGGGGGGCCGCTTTCAGAGCGCAACCGACGCAATCCTGGAGGCGATCAACGTCTCCATCGATTTCGACAAGCGCCTCGGCCCACAGGATGTGCGGGGCTCCCTCGCTCATGTCGCCATGCTGGCCGAAACCGGCATAGTTTCGGCCGAGGACGCCGCCGCCATCACGCGTGGTCTAGAACAAATCCGCGGCGAAATCGAGGAGGGGCGCTTCACCTTCTCGCGCGCGCTCGAGGACATTCATATGAATGTCGAGTCCCGCCTCGCCGAGCTCATCGGCCCGGCGGCCGGGCGGCTGCATACGGCGCGCTCGCGCAACGATCAGGTGGCGACCGATTTCCGCCTCTATGTGCGCGACGCGATCGACGACATAGAGGCGCAATTGGCCGATCTCCAGCTCGCCCTCGCCGAAAAGGCGCTGGAGGAGGCCGGCAGCGTTATGCCCGGCTTCACCCATCTGCAATCGGCCCAGCCCGTCACTTTCGGCCATCATCTGCTCGCCTATGTCGAAATGCTGGCGCGCGACCGCGGCCGCTTCGCCGACGCCCGCGCGCGGCTGAACGAATCGCCGCTCGGCGCGGCGGCGCTGGCCGGCACCTCCTTCCCTATCGATCGCGAGAAGACGGCCAAGGCGCTCGGCTTCGCGCGGCCGACGGCCAATTCCTTGGACAGCGTCTCCGATCGCGATTTCGTGCTGGAGACGCTTTCGGCGATGGCGATCTCGGCGACGCATCTCTCGCGTTTCGCGGAGGAGATCGTGCTGTGGACGACCTCGCAATTCGCCTTTGTCGCGCTCTCCGACAAATTCACCACCGGCTCCTCCATCATGCCGCAGAAGCGCAATCCCGACGCCGCCGAGCTGGTGCGCGGCAAGACGGGACGCATCATCGGCGCGCTGCAGGCGATGCTCATCGTGATGAAGGGCCTGCCGCTCGCTTACTCCAAGGATATGCAGGAGGATAAGGAAGGCACATTCGACGCGCTCGACAATTTCGCGCTCTGCGTGGCGGCGATGGCCGGCATGATTCGCGACATGAGCGTCGATCGTCCGCGCATGCGCAAGGCGGCGGGCGCCGGCTACGCCACCGCCACCGACCTCGCCGATTGGCTGGTGCGCGCGCTGAATCTGCCCTTCCGCGAGGCGCATCATGTGACCGGCCGCATCGTCGGCATCGCCGCCGAGCGCAATCTCGGCCTCGAGAAGCTGCCGCTGGCGACGATGCAGGAGGTCGAGCCGCGCATCACCGAGGATGTGTTCAGCGTGCTCGGCGTCGAGAAATCGGTGAAGAGCCGCACGAGCTACGGCGGCACGGCGCCGGAGAATGTGCGCAAGCAGGCGCGCCGCTGGCTGAAGCAATTGGCGAAGAAGTAGAGGCGGTCGCCCCCTCCCTCACCCTCCCCCGCTTTGCGGGAGAGGGAGGCGGCCGGCGCTTCGCGAAATCTCGATGACGCGCGTAACCTGCTCCCTCTCCCGCGAAGCGGGGGAGGGCCGGGGAGGGGGCGAGCAACGAACTCGTCATCCGCGCGCTTTCGTCTATAGTGCCGGCCCGATCCGGCTCCGATGGATGAGACCTATGGCTGATCTGCTCCGGCCGCGTTCGGCGGCGACGCTACTGATTCTCGCGCTCGCGCTTTCCGGCTGCGGGCGGCGCGGCCCGCTCGACTATCCGCCGGAGGTCGCGGCGCGGCCCAAGGCCGTCGTCGTGCAGAAGACGACGCTCACCCCCGTCGGCGGCAAGACGCCGGTCGCCGAGGATGTGCAGGCGGTGGAATATATCCCCGGCACGCCGGGCTACCGGCCGCCCGAGCAATATCCCTTCATCCTCGATCCGCTTCTCGACTAGATAAGAGCGACATGCATCACTTCGACTATCGCGCCGGCGCGCTCTACGCCGACGATGTTCCATTGGCCAAAATCGCCGAGCAGGTCGGAACGCCCTTCTACTGCTATTCGGCGACGACGATCCGC
Organism: Methylosinus sp. PW1; assembly: GCF_000745215.1. Taxonomy (NCBI): domain Bacteria; kingdom Pseudomonadati; phylum Pseudomonadota; class Alphaproteobacteria; order Hyphomicrobiales; family Methylocystaceae; genus Methylosinus; species Methylosinus sp. PW1. The sequence continues at coordinate 2,477,411 of NZ_JQNK01000009.1, read as the reverse complement.
CGGCATTTCCAGGTCTTCTCGGCGGCCTTCGCCGGGCTCGACGCGCTGGTCTGCTATGCGCTGAAGGCCAATTCCAATCAGGCCGTGCTGACGCTGCTGGCCGGCCTCGGCGCGGGAATGGACGTCGTCTCCGGCGGCGAGCTGAAGCGCGCCCGCGCCGCCGGCGTTCCCGCGAGCAAGATCACTTTTTCTGGCGTCGGCAAGACGCAGGCCGAGATCGCGCTCGCGATCGACGAGGGCATTTTCTGCTTCAATGTGGAGTCGGAGCCCGAGCTCGCCGAGATTTCCCGCATCGCCTCCGCTAAGGCCAAGCGCGCGCATATCTCGCTGCGCGTCAATCCCGACGTCGACGCCAAGACCCACGCCAAAATTTCGACCGGCCTCGCCGAGAATAAATTCGGCGTGCCTTTGTCGCGCGCGCGCGAAATCTACGCCCATGCGGCGAAGCTGCCCGGCATAGAGGTCACGGGCGTCGATATGCATATCGGCTCGCAGATCACCGATCTGGCGCCTTTCGACGAGGCTTTCTCGCTGCTCGCCGAGCTGGTCGCGGGGCTGCGCGCCGATGGGCACAACATTTCCCATGTCGATCTCGGCGGCGGGCTCGGCATTCCCTATCACGAGGGCGAGGACCCGGCCTCCTATCACCCGGATCGCTACGCCGAGATCGTGCGCCGCCATATGGCCGAGCTCGGGTGCAAATTGCTGTTCGAGCCGGGGCGGCTCATCGTCGGCAATTCGGGAATATTGGTCACGCGCGTGCTCTATGTGAAGCAGGGCGAGGCCAAGTCTTTCGTCATCGTCGACGCCGGCATGAACGATCTCGTCCGCCCGACGCTCTATGACGCCTGGCACGAGCTGATCCCGGTCGCCGAGGCGGCGCCGTCGCATCCGCGCATTATCGCCGACGTCGTCGGACCGGTGTGCGAGACGGGCGATTATATCGCGCTCGGCCGCTCCATCCCGGAGCCGGCGCAGGGCGATCTATTGGCCATTCTGACGGCCGGCGCCTATGGCGCGGTGCAGGCGGGAACCTACAACAGCCGCCCGCTCGCGCCAGAGGTTCTCGTCGATGGCGACAAATGGGCCGTGGTGCGCGAGCGCCCGAGCGTGGAACAGCTGATCGCGCTGGATTCTGTGCCGGAGTGGCTGCGGAAATAGGCGCGCCGCGGATTAGTGAAGGAGCTTCTGCGCCGCGATCAGGAAGCCGCCGAGCGCAAGCTGCGTGACGACGAGCCAGCGGAGAATGTCCACCTTGAGGTTCGCGGCGGAGGTTTCGATCTTGGCCTCGACCTCGCGAATATCCGATTTGGTCGCGAGAAGACCCGCGTCGATCTCGCGAAACGCCTCGACCACGCCGATGGCCTGCTCTTCCGAGAAGCCTCTCTTGCGTAGAATTTGCGCGATAGCGAGCGTGTCGATCGTCAGAGCCGTCATGGTACACAAGATAGCATGTTCGCAGCCGCATTCAACACGGGCCGAATGCCGCCCTATAGTGTGACGCATGACCGGATCAGTTCACATTAGACAGGCGTTGCCGACGGATGCCGGCGAAATAGCCCGCGTTCACGTAGAATCGGTCCGCGCAGCCTACAAAGGCATTTACTCTGACGAGCACCTTAAGAAGCTGTCCGCTGATCGGATGGCCCTGAATTGGCTTCATGAGGAAAAAGGTCATTTAATAATTTCTGAATATGCCGTCTTTATAGCTGTAATAAATAACAAAATCATTGGATTTTCTGACCTGGGACCCACGACGAGCAAGTCGGTTGCAGAGTTATATGCAATTTATCTCGACCCCGCCTATATTGGAAAAGGCATCGGCAGCTCTCTGTTTCGGAAATGCGTTGCGAATGCGAAGCAGCGTGGCTTTCAAACGATGAAGCTGACTGTTTTGAGCGCGAATTCTCCTGCGCGCATATTTTATGAACACATGCGAGGTCGGGCGCTGCCTGAAACGGAAATCGAGATCAATACGGGCGGAACGCGAGCCAAAGTCATCACCTATGAGTGGCCTGACTTATCCGCCGTCCGCACCGAAGGACGAACGCCGGATTCTCGATTTTCGTAGTCCCTGGAAAAGCCGGCGACGCGGGAGAACAGTCTGCAGCTCTGTCGCCGCCGCAAGGAGCGACGCGCCGAAGCCATCCGTCAGCGGGACGCCCTCGGCTCTGATCGCTCCGCCTCGCTCGCGACGATGACGCGGGAAGCGCCTTACGCGCGCCCCTCCACGCTCTTCTCGATGATCTGCGCGAGATCGGTCATGATCGCGTTGAGATCGTAGTTCTTCGGCGTGTAGACCGCCGCCACGCCATTGTCGCGCAGCAGCTTCTCGTCGGCTGGCGGGATGATGCCGCCGACGACGAGCGGCACTTCGCTCAGGCCCTTCTCCTTCATCAGCCGCAGCACCTCATGCGCCAGCGTCACATGCGAGCCGGAGAGGATCGAAAGGCCGACGCAATGCGCGCCTTCCTTCTGCGCGGTCTCGACCAGCTCGGCCGGGGTCGAGCGAATGCCGGCGTAGATCACGTCGAAGCCGGCGTCGCGGGCGCGCACGGCGATCTGCTCGGCGCCGTTGGAATGGCCGTCGAGGCCCGGCTTGCCGACCAAAAATTTGGCGCGCTGGCCGATCTTGGTGGAGACGCGCTGCACCTCCTCGCGCACCGCGTCGAGCTGGCCGCCGACCTGCCGCGCCGTGGCGGAGACGCCCGTCGGCGCGCGATATTCGCCGAACACGCCGCGCAGCACGGTTCCCCATTCGCCCGTCGTCACGCCGGCCTTGGCGGCGGCGATCGAGGGCTCGACCATATTGCGGCCTTCCTTCGCGGCGCGCACCAGTGCGTCCAGCGCCGCCTGCGCGGCCTTGGCGTCGCGCTGCTCGCGCCAGGCGTTCAAACGCGCGATCTGCTCGGCCTCGACATGCTCCGGCACGACCATGATCTGATTGTCGCCCGCGGTGAGCGGCGAGGGCTCGCCCTCGGTGAATTTATTGACGCCGACGACGATCTGCTCGCCGGCCTCGATCGCCTCGAGCCGCGCGGTGTTGCTCTCGACGAGCTTGGATTTCATATAGCCGGCCTCGACCGCCGCGGCGGCGCCGCCCAGCTCGTCGATCTTCTTCAGCTCGGCGACGGCCTCTTCCTTCAGCGCCGCGACCTTTTTGGCGATCGCCGGATTGCCGTCGAATATGTCGCCATATTCCAGAAGATCGGTCTCATAAGCCATGATCTGCTGCATGCGCAGCGACCATTGCTGATCGAAGGGCCGCGGCAGGCCGAGCGCCTCGTTCCACGCCGGCAGCTGCACGGCGCGGGCGCGCGCGTTCTTCGACAGCACGACGGCCAGCGATTCGATCAATATGCGATAGACGTTGTTCTCCGGCTGCTGCTCGGTGAGGCCGAGAGAATTCACCTGCACGCCATAGCGGAAGCGGCGGGACTTCTCGTCCTGCACGCCATAGCGGTCGCGCGTGATCTCGTCCCACAGCTCGACGAAAGCGCGCATCTTGCACAGCTCGGTGACGAAGCGCATCCCGGCGTTGACGAAGAAGGAGATGCGGCCGACCACCTCGGCGAAATCCTTTTCCGAGAGGCCCGCGCGCTTCACCCCGTCGAGAATGGCGCAAGCCGTGGCGAGCGCATAGGCCAGCTCCTGCGCCGGCGTCGCGCCGGCCTCCTGCAGATGGTAGGAGCAGACATTCATCGGGTTGAACTTCGGACACTCTTTCGTCGTGAAGAGAATGAGGTCCTGCGTCAGCCGCAGCGATTGCGCCGGCGGAAACACATAAGAGCCGCGCGACAGATATTCCTTGATGATGTCGTTCTGCGTCGTGCCTTGCAGCTTTGCGCGCGGCGCGCCCTGCTCGTCGGCCGCCGCAATGTAGAGCGCGAACAGCCAGACGGCGGTGGCGTTGATGGTCATCGACGTGTTCATATCCGCGATCGGAATGCCGTCGAACAAAGTGCGCATGTCGCCGAGATGCGACACCGGAACGCCGACTTTGCCGACCTCTCCGCGCGAGAGAATGTGATCGCTGTCATAGCCGGTCTGGGTCGGCAGATCGAAAGCGATGGAGAGACCCGTCTGGCCCTTGGCGAGGTTGGAGCGATAGAGAAGATTCGACTCCTTGGCCGTGGAATGGCCGGCATAGGTGCGGAACAGCCAGGGCTTGTCGCGACGGGGTGCGGATTCGGTCATGTGTTCGGTCCCTCCGGGACTTGCGATAACATAAGACGCAGGCGGGACGGAAGCGGGCGGACGCCGGTCAGCCGCTCTTGCGGCCGAGCGCGCGCTCCATGGCGAAGACGCGCAAAGCGGAGGAGAGATTGGCGCGGCCGCGGCCGGCGTCTATGCGCGCGACGAGGCCGGCGAGCGAGCAGCCCTCCTCCTCGGACGCCGCCTTCAGCGCCTCCCAGAAAATGCGCTCCAGCGACACGCTGGTGCTGTGGCCGGCGATGACCAGCGAATGCTTGGCGACGGTCGAGGCTTTGTCGTCCTCGGCCGCCGGCTCGGGGGGCGCGGCCCTGCTCGAGGGCGCGCGGGCGCGTCTGCGGGTCATGGTCTCATCGGTTCCGCGCTCCGGCGATCGGAAAATGCTCTGTCTTGTCCCAATAGAATGGCCTGACGCACAGCTCGCGCAAGGCGCGCCAGGAGGCGAGGGAGAGCATCAGGCTCCACAGCGGCCAGCGCAGCAGCGCCGGCCAGAGCCAGACAATATCCGCCTCGCCCATGGCGACCGCGCGCGGCCAGGCGCTGGCCGCGAGGCCGCCGGCGGCGATGAGGCAGAAGAGGAAGCTGGCGAGGCCGTCGCCCAGCGTCCTCGGCGCCAGCAACGCGCCGAAACCCGCGTCATGGACGAGGCAGAAGAGAAAGATCGGCCCATGCAGCGGCGCGATGAAGCCGCCCGCCAATAGGGCCAGCGTCGTGACGCCGCGCAGGGCGCCGAGATCGGCGAAATAGGCGGAAGGATCGCGGCAATGGACCAGCGCCGTCTGCATCCAGCCTTTCATCCAGCGGCTGCGCTGCGCCACCAGCGCGGCGAAGCGCGTCGGCGCCTGCTCCTGCGTGCGCGAGGCGAAGGTGCGGGCCGTATAGCCGCGCCGCGCCAGCCGCAGGCCGAGATCGGCGTCCTCCGTCACATTGAACGCGTCCCAGGCGCCGACGGCGCGCAGCGCGGACACGCGAAAATGATTGGAGGAGCCGCCGAGGAAAAAGGGCAGGCCGGCCGCGGAGGCGCCTTTGTCGATCACATCGAACAGGACGGCGTAATCGATGCAGAACATGGCCGTCATCCAGCTGCGCCGGTGATTGTGGATGAACAGGCTGGCCTGCAGGCAGGCGAGATTTTCATCCGCGGCGGCGAACAGCGCCGCCGCGTCGCGCAGCTGGCCGCGGTCGGGCAGATCTTCCGCGTCGAAGACGGCGACGAGCGAGCCGCGCAGAAAAGGCGTCGCCATATTGAGCGCGCGCGGCTTGGTCCGCGGCGCGCCGGGCGGCGCGACGATGATCTCCCACCCCGGCCGCAGATGCGCGGCGCGCAGCGCGGCTGTGGTCGCAGCGTCGTCGCATTCCACCACGAATTTGACGTCCAGCTTGGCGCGCGGATAATCGATCGCGTCCAGCGCCTCGGTCAATTGCGGAACCACGCCGGCTTCGTCGTAGAGCGCCACGATAATGGAATAGAACGGAAGGTCGCGCTCCTCCAGCGCCGGCGCGGCGCCGCTCGCCGCTTTGCGGATCGCGCAGAAATAGAGGCGCAGGCCGATATTGGCGAGAAACAGCAGAGCGAGCAGCGCCGCGGCGGCGCGCGAGGGCGCCCCGGCCGGCGAGAGCCAGGCCGCGAGCAGAAGGAGATTGCCGAGCGCGAAAGCGATGGGCGCGCGGCCGGCGAGCGCCCGCCGCGCCGCCAGCTCCGGCGCGACGCGCTCCACCGAATAGGCGGCGGCCTCCGCCAGCCGGCGCGACGAGGAGCGGCGCAGCGCCTCCTCGAAATGGGAGGGACGCGTGATGGCGAAGAGCGGCCGCCCGGCGGAAGAGCGCGTCACGCCGACGAGACGGGCGATGTCGTCGCCGCGCGGCGCGAACAGCCAGCGCATCCCCCGCGGCTCCTCGGCGAGGCGGGCGTAGCCGCGCGCGGCGTCCTGCTCCAGGCTCTCGGACGGCTCCAGCGCGGGCGGCGCGTCGAGATAAGGGACGCGCAGCTCGGCCGCCAGAATGCGATAGAAGCGCTCCTCCGGGATCAGCCCTTCGGCGATCAGCGCGGCGTCGGCCTTCACGCCCTGCCGCCGGGCGATGGTCGCGCCATATTGCAGCATGACCAGCGGCGCGCCATGGGCGGCGAGAAAGGCGATCTCGGGGGGAAGCGGCCGGCCGGCGCCGGGCGCGGGCGTCTCCGGCGCCGGGCGGGCGCGCTGGCGGGCGAGCGTAGACTCGGGCTCGCGGCGGCGCGGGAAAACGGCCCCGTCGTCACGATGGGGCGCCGGCGGATACGGCGAAACCCTATCGACCGGATTCACGCTCATACGCTAATCTCCGCGACGCGCGGGCTCCTGCCGCGCCGGGCGGCTGCGAGGCCTCGAATGATGTGCGAGAAAAGAACTGTGGCTGAAGCTTGGCGTAGATGCGGAACTTTGACAAGCTTACGCTGCGCTCTCGTCGCGGGGATGGTTTCCGTCGTGGCGCCGGCCTCCGCCGCGGACAGCGTCGTCGCGGCGGCGCCCTCCTTCTGGGACCCGGCCCGCAAGCTGGAAAAGCCCGACCTCTCGACGATCAAGCAGATTCGCTTTCTCACCGAGGATGATTTTCCGCCCTTCGACTTCGCTCTGCCGGACGGAACCATCGCCGGCTTCAACGTCGATCTGGCGCGCGCCATTTGCGAGGAGCTGGAGATCTCCTGCACCATTCAGCGCCGGCGCTGGGACACGCTGGTCGCCGCTCTGGACGAGAACGCCGGCGACGCCGCCATCGCCTCTTTCGCCATCACGCCCGAGACGCGCAAGAAGGTGGATTTCACCCAGCCCTATTACACGACGCCGGGACGCTTCGTGGCGCGCAAGGATTCGGTGCTGCCCGGCGCGACGCCCGAGGCGCTCGCCGATCGCACCATAGCGGTCGCCGCCGACAGCGCGCATGAGGCCTATCTTCGCAAATTCTTCCCCGCCTCCACGCTCGCGACCTATCCCAGCGCGCAGCAGGCGCGCACGGCGCTGAAGGAGGGCCGCGCCCATGCGATGTTCGGCGACGCCATCTCGCTGGCCTTCTGGCTGAACGGCGCCGACGCCGCCGATTGCTGCATGTTCAAGGACGGGCCTTACGCCGATCCCGCCTTTTTCGGCGATGGCGTCGGCGTGGCGGTGAGAAAGAACAATATCGTGCTGCGCCGCGCGCTGGATTACGCGCTGGCGCGCGTTGCGCAGAAGGGCGTCTACGCCGAGCTCTATCTGAAATATTTTCCCGTGGGGCCTTATTGAATTGCGCGCGCGTCACAAGAGCCTGACGCGCAGCGTGCCGCCGAAGACGCGCGGCTGGCTGGGCAGGCCGATCGTGGTGGGATTGCTGGCGTCGCCCGGCGACCATGAATAGAGCGGCCGCTCGTCGAAGACATTCTTCGCCCAGATCGACAGGCTGTATTGCTCGTCATCGGTCCGCAATCCGAGGCCGGCGTTCACTATGGCGAATGGCGGCTGCCAGTATTGGAGCACAGAGTGCGGATCGGTGAGCTGCGTCTTGTCCTGCCAGGCCAGATTGACATAGCCGAAGCCGGTGACGGGATGGTCCCATTCCGGTCCGAGGCCGCGGAACAGCGGGCCGAGCGGATGGTCGTAGGTCGCGCCGACATTGAACGACCACAGCGGCAGATTCTCCCATCGCGTGTTGGAGCGTGACAGAGTGAGAGGCGCCGAGGGCGAGCCTGCGGTCGCCGGCCAGATCCAATCGGTCGGCGGCGTGGCGTTGGCGTAGTCGATCCAGCGCGCCTCGGTATAGGCGCCGTTGAAGGAGAGCCACAGCCGCTCCGCAGGGCTCCATCGGCCGACGAACTCGAAGCCGCGCAGCCGCAGATGGCCGACATTGCCGAGATAGGAGGTGCGGATCGGCTGCCCCGTGCTGTCCGTGTAGGAGGCGTCGGTGAGGCTCGTCTGGAAATTGTAGATGTCGTTCCAGTAGACATTGAAATTGGCGATGAGGCGGTCGTCCAGCCAGCTGGTGTTGACGCCGAGCTCATAGTCCCAGGAGGTTTCCGGCTTGGTGACGAGCGGCTGCCAGCCTTTGAAATTGAGCGCGCTGTCGAGGATGGGCTGGGCCGAATTGTTGATCGCGCCCGATTTCTCGCCGCGCGCGACGAGCACGTGGAAGAGGAGATGGTCGTCGAATTTATATTGCGGATTGAAGATCCCGGTGACGGAGTTGAAGGTCTTGCTTTGGCCGCCCGTGTCGAACAAGGCCTGGCCGCCGCCGGCGCGAATGGCCGATTCCTGCTGCGCGAAAGAATATTGATTGGCGTAGAGCTGATCCCAGCTGAAGACGGAGCCTTCCTTGATCTCATAGCTGTCGCGCAGGCCGAAGGTGAGCGCCCATGCGTCGTCTATGTGATAGGTTCCCTGCCCATAGCCGGCGATGCTGAAAGTCCGCGATTTGCTGTCGCGATTGTTCTGCAGGCCGCGCAGCAGCGCCGGCCGGCTGTACCAGGCGGCGGCGTCGGCGCCGAAGCGCGTGTAGGTGCGGCTCCAGGCGTTCTCATAGAGCGAGAAGAGTCCGGCGGTCCATTCGAGACGGTCCTCCTTGGGCGAGGAGAGCCGGATCTCCTGGGAGAACTGATCGACATAGGGCGCGAAGACGCCGACGCTGTTCTCGAGCTCCTGATTGCCGAAGGGATTATTGCCGATCACCCGCGAATTGCCGAAGGCGGTGAGCGACGTCAGAGTGTGGCGGCCCAAGGTCCAGCTCAGCTCGTTCGAGACCATGAGGTGGCGCTCGCCGAAACCTCCGGCGTTCGTGGCATAGGGGCGATAGGGATCGAAAGTGAGAATGGGCTTGCCGAGCCGCGCGGCGACATTCCGGGCGTAGCTGCGCGCCGGCAATGTCCCATTGGCGTAGATGAGCGACGTGTCGCCGACGGGTCCCGTCGTATAGGCGCCGATCGCCGTATATTCGTGCTGCGCGCCGGTGCTGAAGATCAAGCGGTCGGTCACGTCGTCGCCGACATAGAGGAGCTGCCCGCGCACGCCCCAGCGATCATTGTTCAGATAGCTCGCGCCGGTGACCTGGTCCCGGATCCAGCCGTCGCCCTTGTCGAAATAGGCGGTCACGCGATAGGCCAGCTTGTCGTCGATGATCGGCCCCGTGACGTTCAGCTTCTCGATGACGCGGCTGTAGCTGGCGAAGCTGGTCTCGATCGTCGCCCGGCGCTCGAAGGAAGGCCGCTGCGTCGAGACGACGACATTGCCGACCGTCGTGTTCTTGCCGCCGGCCGTTCCCTGGGGGCCGAGCGCCAGCTCGAACGACGAGATGTCGACGAGGTCGCCAGCCTGGAAGCCGGCGTATTTCCAGAAAATATTGTCGACGATGTAGCCGGTGTCGAATTCGGCTCCGACAGGGTTGATATTGCCGCGGCCGAGCTGGCCGACAGTGCTGCTGACGCCGCGGATCGCCGGTCGCGAGGCGATAGGGTTGGATTCGTTGGGCCGATAATTCGGCACGAGCTGGGAGAAGTCGGAGAGGCGCTCGAGGTGCTGTTCTTCCGCCTTCTTGGAATCGACGAAGCCGACCGAGCGGGGCGTTTCGCGCAGCGTCGTGTCCTCTCGCCGCGCCGGGCTTTCGGCTCCGACCCGAACGTCCTCGATGCGCGCCTCCTGGGCGCGCGTCGCGATCGTCGAGTCGGCGGCGAAGGCGACGAGAACATATGCGATGAGCGCGCCGCTTGAGGATGACGGGCGATGAGCGAGTTGGTGGAGAAGCCGCATCTGACGCTCCTTTAATATATATAGTCTATCAAATTAGTATTATTAAAGCCGAGGCTGCGTCCAGCTTTTTTTTGCAGCGAATCAAAAGCCCGGCGCAGAGCCGCCCCTGCGCCGGGGTCCGAAAATGCCGCGGCTCACCCTTCCGCGCGGAACTCGCGCGCGAGAGCCTTCTCGATCTCGGGCAGAGGATGGCGGGTCAGATCCTTGTCCAGCTCGCCCTTCACCTTGCTCTTGGCTTTGGGCGACAGCTCCTGGCGCAGCTCGCCGAGCACGCGCGGCGGGGCGATGATGACGACCTCGCTCAATTCGCCGGATTCCGCGGCGGTGTTGATGCGCTCGGCGATCGTTCTCGCGAAATGCTCCTTTTCCAGCTCGTGCCAATCGGCGTTCTCCACGGCGCTGCGCGGCGCTCCCGCCGTGCCATAGGCGCGGCCCGGCGCGTCGCTGCCCTGCTCGCGCGTCGGCGGATTGACGTCGACGCGCGCCTCCACGACGCGCAGATCGAGCAGGTCGGGATCGCCGTGATTTTGCAGAAACAGGGCTCTGCGGCCGTCGCCGACGAGAACCCAGGCCCCATTGTGAACGGCAATATTGGTCATGTTTTTCGTCTTTCGTTGAACGCCCACATGACTCCATTTGGGAAGGGGAAGGGGCGACGGCAACCGTGGTGGATTGCCGCGTTTCAGCCGGGGGAGGGCGCGGGCTCGCGCTCGCGAGGGCGGAAAAAGGCCTCGGCGCGCCAAATGCGGACGGAAAATCGATTATGAGAAATGAGCGGGGCGCATCACGTCCCGACCGCGATCCGTTCGCGCGGCCTTCGCCGCCTTCCTTCTCCCCGCGAGTGGGGAGAAGGTGAGGATGAGGGGCTCGGGGCGTTTTCCGTTTGTGTCTAACGCCCACGCCCCTCACCCCGGCCCTCTCCCCGCTCGCGCGGGGAGAGGGAGAGAAAGCGATCAGCCTTCCAGCAGGCGCCTCGCGATGACCTGCGCCTGAATCTCCGCCGCGCCCTCGAAGATGTTGAGGATGCGCGCGTCGCAAAGGACGCGGGAGACGGGATATTCCAGCGCGAAACCATTGCCGCCGTGAATCTGCAGCGCATTGTCCGCCGCGGCCCAGGCGACGCGCGCGCCCAGCAGCTTGGCCATGCCGGCCTCGAGATCGCAGCGCTTGCCCTCGTCCTTCTCGCGGGCCGCGAAATAGGTGATCTGGCGGGCGACGTGAATCTCGATCGCCATTGTGACGATCTTGTCGAAGACGCGCGGGAAGGCGAACAGCGGCTTGCCGAATTGCACGCGCTCCTTGGCGTAGCGCAGGCCGAGGTCGAGCGCCGCCTGGGCGACGCCGAGCGCGCGCGCCGCCGTCTGAATGCGGGCGGATTCGAAGGTCTCCATCAGCTGCTTGAAGCCCTTGCCCTCCTCGCCGCCGAGAAGATTTTCGGCCGGCACCTCGAAATTGTCGAAGCCGATCTCGAACTCCTTCATGCCGCGATAGCCGAGCACCTCGATCTCGCCGCCGGTCATGCCCTTGGCGGGGAAGGGATTCTCATCGGTGCCGCGCGGCTTTTCGGCGAGCAGCATGGAGAGGCCCTTATAGCCCTTCTCATTCGGATTGGTGCGCACAAGCAGCGTCATCACATCGGCGCGCACCGGATGGGTGATCCAGGTCTTGTTGCCGACCACCTTGTAGACGTCGCCCTCGCGCGTCGCGCGGGTGCGCAGATTCGCGAGGTCGGAGCCATTGTTCGGCTCGGTGAAGACGGCGGTGGGCAGGATTTCGCCGGTGGCGATCTTGGGCAGATATTTCTGCTTCTGCTCCTCCGTGCCGCCGACGAGGATCAGCTCGCCCGCGATCTCCGAGCGCGTGCCGAGCGAGCCGACGCCGATATAGGCGCGCGACAGCTCCTCCGAGACGACGCACATGGCGATCTTGCCGAGGCCGGAGCCGCCATATTCTTCCGGGATGGTGAGGCCGAAGACGCCCAGCTCCGCGAGGCCGGAAATGACCTCGAGCGGAATGTAGTCGTTCTTCAAATGCCATTCATGGGCGTGCGGCGTCACATTGTCGCCGGCGAATTTGCGCATCTCGCTGCGGATGGCCTCCAGCGTCTCGTCGAGGCCGGTGGCGCCGATCGTCTCAGCGGCGCCATTGTGGTCGATCAGCTCGGCGAGGCGGGCGCGATTGGCGCTGGTGAGGCCGGAGGCGATGAGGCTGTCCACCTGCGGAATATGGGCGGCGGCGATATCGGCGGGCGAGAGGCCGAAATCGGAGAGGCGGACGATCTCGCCCTGGCTCATCGGAATGCCGCCGAAGACCTGCGCCAGATATTCGGCGAAGGCGATGCGGGTGAGCAGATTCTCCACCTCGCCATAGGCGCCCTCGCCGGAGAGGCGGTCGGCGTAGGCGAGCAGCTCGCGCAGGCCCTGCACATAGGTGGCGAACCAGGAGAGGCCGTGCGCGGCGTGCTGCTCCACCTCGATCAGCTCATTGGAGAGCTTGCCGTCCTTGGTGACGCGGGCGCGGACGGCGGCGAGCGCGCGGCCGTAAAGCGCCTCCACGGAGGCGAAAGCCGCCTTGGCGTCGGGCAGCCAGGTCGTGGAGGTGGTCTCGGTAGCGCTCATTCTCTCTCGCTCTTTCTGGGACAGGCCCGGCGGGGCCGGGGGTGGTGACAGGATTTTTTCTAAATGCCGCCAATTGCGGGAGGACGCAACCGTTCCGCGTCCGAGCCGGCTCCCGGGGCTGGATCGGGCGGGGCGGAGGGCGCCGCCCTCGAGATCACAGAAAAAGCGAATTTCGCTCCGATAGCATCGGGCTGCCGAACTCGATCATTGCGGAGGCCCTCATGTTTCACGATCCCGATTTCAGCCCCTTCACGCCGCGCGAGAAGCCGTCCTATCTGGCGGTGACGCGCAATTACCTCGAGAATTACGCGCCGGAGGCCTATCGGACCGATTTCTTCACCGCCAAAGGCCTGTGGCCCTTTTTCCCGCGCATGCACTATGTCGTGAAACCGGAGCTGATCGAGGAGCTGCTGGTCACGCGCGCCGAGGCCTTTCGCCGCGACGACATCGCCGCCAAGGCCCTGCGCGGACCTGTCGAGGGCGACACGCTATTCTTCTCGGAAGGCGCCGAATGGAAATGGCAGCGGCGCGCCATCTCGCCCGCCTTTCGTTACGAAAATATTCTGGCGCTCGTGCCCTATTTCGTGCGTTGCGCGCAGGCGCAGGCCGAGGAGTGGCGGCGCCTCGGCGACGGCGCCACGGTGGAGATCACCGAGGCCATGTCGCGCACGACCTTCGCCGTCATCGAAAAGGCCGTGTTCGGCGCCTCGGAGAATTTCGACGGCGAGCGCTTCATCGCGGCGCTGCGGCCGGTGCTCGGCAGCTTCGCCTGGCGCATGCTGGCGGTGATGTTCCGCCTGCCGCCGGATTGGACGCCCTATCCGGGCCTGCTCTCGGCCCGCGCCGGCTCGCGCTTCGTGCATGAGGAGACGGTGAAGCTGCTCGCCGAGCGTCGCGCCCGGCCCGAGCCGACGCGCGATATTCTCGGCCTTCTGCTCTCGGCCAAGGACCCGGAGAGCGGCCGTGTGATGACCGACGCGGAGCTCGTCGCCAATCTGCACGGTTTTCTGCTCGCGGGCCACGAGACCTCCGCCGTCGCGCTGGCCTGGACCTTCTGGCTGCTGGCCAAGGATCAGGCGAGCCAGCAGCGCGCCCGCGAGGAGGCGGAGCGCGTCGCCGGCGACGGCGAGATCACGCCAGAGACGGTGGAGAGCCTCGTTTTCACGCGGCAGGTTTTGCAAGAATCGATGCGGCTCTTCCCGCCCTTCGCCGCGCTCGGCCGCCAGCCGCGCGAGGACACGACGCTCGGCGCTTATCGCGTCGCCGCGAAAGAGCCGATCTATGTGCTCATCTGGTGCCTGCATCGGCACGAGAAGCTGTGGGAGGAGCCGACCGCCTTCGACCCCGACCGCTTCTCGCCGGAGCGGGCGAAGGCGCGCCATCGCTACGCCTATCTGCCCTTCGGCGCCGGGCCGCGCATCTGCGTCGGCATGGGCTTCGCGCTGACGGAGATGGCGACCATCGTCGCGACGCTGCTGCGCGAGTTCCGCTTCGAGACCGTCCCCGGCCATCGGCTGGAGCTGGCGCCGACCTTCGCCTTGCGGCCGAAAGGCGCGCTGCCGCTGCGCCTGACGCCGCTCGCGAAACATGCGCCGACCCGACGGGCGGCGCATGACGCCAGGGTTGCGTGACTCAGGCTGCGGCCTTCAGCGCGGAATCGAGATCGGCGAGAATATCGTCGATATGCTCTATGCCGATGGCGAGACGCACATAGCCGGGCGTGACGCCGGTCGCGAGCTGCGCCTCCGGCGACAGCTGCGAATGCGTCGTCGTCGCCGGATGGATCGCGAGGCTGCGAGCGTCGCCGATATTGGCGACATGATAGAAGAGCTTCAGCGCATCGATGAAGCGCCGGCCGGCCTCGAGGCCGCCGGCGAGCTCGAAGCCGACCAGCGCGCCATATTTTCCCTTCAGATATTTATCGGCGCGCTCGCGCTCCGCGCCGCTCTGGCGCGAGGGATGAATGACCTTCGTCACCTCGGCGCGCTTCGACAGAAAATCCGCGACCGCCTGCGCATTTGAGACATGACGCTCCAAGCGCAGCGGCAGCGTCTCTATGCCCTGCAGAGTGAGAAAGGCGTTGAAGGGCGAGACGGCGGAGCCGAGATCGCGCAGCAATGTCGTGCGCGCCTTGATGATATAGGCGACGGGGCCGAGCGGCTTGACCGCCTCCACCCAGACGGCGCCGTGATAGCTGGCGTCCGGCGTGTTGAGCGCCGGCTGGCGCTCGGGAAATTTCTCCCAATCGAAATTGCCGCCGTCGATGATGGCGCCGCCGATCGACGTGCCATGGCCGCCGATATATTTGGTCGTCGAATAGACGACGATGGCCGCGCCATGCTCGAGCGGCTTCACCAATAGCGGCGCCGCGGTGTTGTCGGCGATGAGCGGAATTCCATACTCGCGGCCGATCGCCGCGACTTCCGCAATGGGGAAGACGGTGAGCTTGGGGTTCGGCAGAGTCTCGGCGTAATAGGCGCGCGTGCGATCGTCGGTCGCGCGGCGGAAATTCTCCGGGTCGCTCGGATCGACGAAGCGCACCTCGAGGCCCTGGTCCTTCAGCGTGTTGGCGAAGAGATTCCAGGTGCCGCCATAAAGATCGGTGGAGGCGACGACATTGTCGCCGGCGCGCGCCAGATTTTGCAGCGCGAAGGCCGAGGCCGCCTGTCCCGAGGCGAGCGCGAGCGCCGCGACGCCGCCCTCGAGCGCGGCGAGACGCTCCTCGAGCACGGAGGTCGTCGGATTGCCGATACGCGTGTAGATATTGCCCAGCTCCTTGAGCGCGAAGAGATTTGCGGCGTGCTCCGTATCGCGGAACTGGTAGGAGGTCGTCTGATAGATGGGCGGCGCGACGGCGCCGGTCGTCGGATCGGAACGCCAGCCGGCGTGGAGGGCCAGTGTCTCGGGATGCTTGCTGTCGATCGGCATTTCCGTCCTCGTTTTTTGGCGCCGCGGCGCGCTCGCTGGCGGATTTAACCGGATTATTAGTCTACGGGCAATGTGGGATTTCGAGGTCGCCACAGGACGCGCCGGCGCGGCGATCCGCCGCGAGCGGAGCCGGCGGATGCAAATTGAAACGATTCTTGCTTGCCCCCTTTTGTCGCGTCGAGACGCGCGGCGCCGTTTCGCGGGCGCCGCGTCCAAGGAACGATCGGGGAGAGTTACATGGCTTTGAAGATTATCGCGTCGCAATGCACCGTCTGCGGCGCCTGCGAGTTCGACTGTCCGACCGCCGCCATTCGCATGAAGGGCGACACCTATATCATCGACCCCAAGAAGTGCACGGAATGCGACGGCGAGTCTCCGCATTGCGCCGAGGTTTGTCCGGTTCCAGACACTTGCGTCCCTGCGTGACGCCAAACGCGACGAGATAGTCGGCGATATGAGCAGCCCTCCCCGGCGGGAATACGCTGGGGAGGGCGGAACCGTGTTTGTTTGCCGCGGCTTGGCGCGTTAGCGCGCCGCCGCTTTTTCCTTGCAGACATCCGTTAGAGCGCTTTTCGACCAGACAGATCATTAGGTCGACGAGAATTTGCTCTAAGCAAGAAGCTTCAGATGAGAAAATGCTCTAGTCTAAGCCGGAGACCCAGCGCGAAGACTGAGATCACGGCAGTATTCTAGCAAGAATATGCCTATTGGTGTCTTCCCAGTCACCGCTCAGATTTTCAGTCTGAAGCGGTCCATTGAGAACAAATTCGGCATATAAATCAAAAATCCATTCCGCGTTGATGTCATCCAGAATCAAATGGGATCTTGCCCCATCGGCGAGCAATAAAACATTGTTCAAGTCATCACGACATATCTCGACGCTGTGGCCACCATCAACATGGAAAAGATCGAATGATCCCCGCGAGGAACTGTTCGAAAGAGCAGGCAACACCTCTCGCGAGTCTCCTTGCAGAAATCGAAAGCGATCAGGAAATTGCTGCATGAGATAATTCGCGCAGCCCGTGACATAGGGGTTCAAACAAATATCTACGCCAGTATACTTTACAAATGGGCTCGACATCAATACAAGCAACGCGGTATGCCCAGCGTTAACGCCTATTTCTAAAACGGATTTCTTGAACCGAGCCGCGCGCCAAATATTGCGTCGCGCGGAAGCCAAAGATTCGTTTGGCAGTAATTCGCCTTCTAATTTAGTTCCGTTACAGTAAAAGTTGCTTCCCTCAAAATGACACTCGTGGGAAATAACAATTTTATTAAGCTCCCTCAAATGCCTGAGGAATTCCTCGGAAAACGATTCTTTACCAGTATTGCGCACTACATCGTAATGATAGCGATTTGTCGCGAAATTTCCCCATTCGTTGTTGGCGCTAGCGTGATCAAAGTGGCGGCCAGACATCGATGTAAGTCCTTGTTTTTGCTCGACACGATCTTGAAGGGCAATTTCGCTTGCCGCTCTAACCTAAAGACCGCGAAAAACCTTCGTAGGAGGCGAGCCTAGGTAACAGTTTCTCGCTCTCGTGACAAGGCGAGGCCCCCCTGTCAATCTGATTGACAGCCGGCCCCAAATCTTTGTCGGCCAAGTCTCGCGCACCCAGGCAGTGAAGGCCGAAGAAAACAGCGCCCGATCGACGCGGTTCATGAGCAAAGAGCCCGCATCCGCCCGGCGCGCCGTGCGCATAGGGCAAATAGCGGCGCATGAAACTGATATTCTCATCGCACAAGGCGGCGATGCCGTCGGAATGGTCGCACGCGCAGACGGAGTAGCACCTCGCGAAGCGGATGCGCGACGCGCAAAGACTCGCGTGGCTCGTCGATGATCAAGGTCGAGAAGCATCAGAGGCGGCTTCTAACTGAACGGGGCGAAGCCAAGACTCATGACGGCAGCTCGCCATTAACCCGAATTCAGAGCCCTGCGTCGAAAAAGGGCCGGAAATCTTCCCCGCTTGACTCTCCCCCTCAGCGGAGTCAGCATGAGAACAAATAGGAAACAATCTGGAGATCGGGGACCCGATGTCGCGCAGCGGCTCATCGGAACGCATTGTTTTTTTGCGTCGTCGGATCGCCGCGCTGGAGGCGGGCGGCGCGCCCGCGCCTGCGGCGGCTCCGCGGGACGAGGGGCTGTCGCGCCTGCTCGATCCCGGCCGCGGCGGCCTGCGCGAGGCGCTGCCGGCGCGGCCGACCGACGCTGCTGCGACGGCGGGCTTCGCCTTCGCCCTGGCGCTGCGCCGGCTGCGCCTGCGCCCGCAGGGCGGGATCGTCTGGATCGCCGAGGATATGGCGGCGCGCGAGCTCGGCCTGCCCTATGGGCGCGGCCTGCAGGCGGCGGGCCTGCCGCCGGAGCTTCTGGTGCTGGCGCGCACGCGCCGCCCGCGCGAGACGCTCTGGGCCATGGAGGAGGCGCTGAAGAGCGGGGCCGCCGTCGTCATCGCCGAGAGCTGGGCCGATGCGAGCGCCTATGACCTCACCGCCTCGCGCCGGCTGGCGCTCGCCGCCCGCCGCGGCGATTGCGCCGGCCTGCTGCTGCTGCCGCGCGCGGCCGGCGCCGCGCAAAGGCTCGCCAGCGCCGCCGAGGCGCGCTTCGAGATCGCCGCCGGCGCGCCGCCGCCACGGGCCGAGGGCGCGCCGCGGCCCCTGCCCGGCCCGCCCGCTTTTCGTCTGCGCGTCGTCAAGGCGCGCGGCCTCGTCGGCGCCTTCGACCCGCAGGCCTGGCGCGACATTGTTTTCGATCATCAGGAGGCCGAGTTCCATGGGGCGCCTTTCCATGCGTTGTCTCGCCGTGCATCTGCCGCGCCTTGCGACCGACCGGCTCGCGCGCAAAAACGCGCCCTCGCCTGAGGCGGAGGCGCCCTTCGCCGTCTGGGCCAAGCTCGGCGGCGCCGAACGGCTGACCGCCGTCGACGCGCGCGCCGAGGCGGCCGGGCTCGTCCCCGGCATGGCGGTCGCCGACGCGCGCGCCATGCGCCCCGCCCTGCGGCTGGCCGAGGCCGACCCGCAGGCCGACGCCGAGCTGCTGGGGCGGATCGCCGATTGGTGCCGTCGCTTCACCCCGCTCGCCGCGGCCGATCCGCCGAATGGGCTGCTCCTGGATATTTCGGGAGCGGCGCATCTCTTCGGCGGCGAGGCGGCGCTGCTGGCGGAGGTCGAGCGCCGCCTCGCCGCCCAGGGCTTTGCGGCGAGAGGAGCGATCGCGCCCGGCCCGGCGCTGGCGCGCGCGTTGGCGCGCTTCTCCCGCCGGCGCCATGTGGCGGAGGGGGCGAGCGGGGAGGAGCTGGAGGCGATCGCCGCCGGCCTTCCCATCGCCGCGCTCGATCTCGATGCGGAAGCCCGGCAGAGGCTGGACCGCGCCGGGCTGCGCAGCCTCGGCGATCTGCTGGCGCGGCCGCGCGCGCCGCTCACGGCAAGGCTGGGGGCGGAGGCCATGATGCGGCTCGACGCCATCGCCTGCCGCCGCCGCGAGCCGATCTCGCCACGCTTCGAGGCCCCGGATTTCATGGCCGAGCGCCGCTTTCCCGAAGGGCTCACGCGGCAGGAGGACATAGAGCGCACGCTTCACGGCCTCGCCCACGAGCTGTGCCTGCTGCTCGAGCGCCATGGCGTCGGCGCGCGGGAGCTGGAGGCGGTTTTCTACCGCGTCGACGGCGCCGTCGCGCATATAGAGACGGGAACCAGCCGGCCGCTGCGCGATCCAGACACGATCGCCCTGCTGCTGCGCGAGCGCCTCGCCGTGCTGGCGGAGGAAGGACTCGACACGGGCTATGGCTATGACGTGCTGCGGCTCGGCGCCGCGCGGGTCGAGCGCTGCGATGCGCCGCAGGAGGACCTCGGCCTCGGAAAAATCGATCTGGCCGGACAGGAAAATGCGCGAGAAAATGCACATGACGCGCGGCTGGACGATCTCGTCGATCGGCTCGGCGCGCGGCTCGGGCCGCGCCGCGTGCTGCGGGCCTATCCGCAGGCCTCGCATATTCCAGAGCTCGCAGTCACGCTGCGGCCCGCCTCCGGCCCCGCCCCCGCGGCGGTGGAAGAAGCCGCGCCGCCTCCCTATCTCCGCGCGGGCGTCCCGGCGCGGCCTCTGCGGCTGTTCGAGCGGCCGGAGCCGATCGAGGCGGTGGCGCTCACGCCCGACGGGCCGCCACTGCGCTTCCGCTGGCGTCGGCTGCTGCACGAGCTCGCGGCCTATGAGGGGCCGGAGCGCATCGCCCCGCAATGGTGGAGCGCGCCGGACAACGCCGCCACTCGCGACTATTTCAATGTGGAGGATCGGGAGGGCGGACGCTTCTGGCTGTTTCGCGAAGGGCTTTTCGGCCGCGAGAGCCGGCCGCCGCGCTGGTTCGTGCATGGCTTGTTCTGACGGCCCCTTCGCATGACGGTCCGGGCCGCCGCGTCATCTTATCGTCACGGTTCGGGGCGAAACCGAACCATGCTCTCCTCGCGACGTTCTCTTGCGACGCGCGGATGAACGATGGGCGGGCTCCGCGCCGGCGTCTCATCCCGCCGCCCGAGGGCGCGCGCAACAGGAACGAACGAGATTCCTATGAACGGACGCCGCGAGGCCCGCCGATCGCCTTTGAACTCCGCCGCCCGACGTCGTATCGAAGAAGCCTATTCCGCGCATATTCGACGACGCATCGAGGAAAGAGCGAAATTGAAGCGGCCAGACAGCGATCTTTCGGAGGCCGGCGTCGAGGCGCCGGCCGAGGCGAAGCACAGCGCGAGCCAAAGCGCGGGCCTCGATCTGCTGGCGACGGCGCGCCGCTATATCGCTCCCAATCTCGGCAAGGCGCTCGGCGGAATCGCCAGCCTCGCCGTTTTCGCGCTCGCCGGCTTCGCTCTCGCCAGCGCGATCTCCAGCGTCAAATTCTCCGACGTCCGCGCCGCCATAGCGGCGATGAGCGCCGAGCAGATTTTCGCCGCTCTGCTGCTCACCGCGCTCTCCTATGTCGCGCTCACCGGCTATGACGCGCTGGCGCTGCGGCAATTGCGGCTGCATGTGCCCTATCGCATCGCCGCGCTCGCCTCCTTCGCGAGCTACGCCTTCTCCTTCAATCTCGGCTTTCCCGTCGTCACCGCGGCGGCGGTCCGCTATTGGATCTATGCGCGCGTCGGCGTCACCGCCGTGCAGGTGGCCAATGTCACCGTCATAGCGGGCGTCACCTTCTGGCTCGGCATGACCTCCGTCGTCGGCGTCGGCCTCATGGCGCGCGCCGGCGAGCTCGGCGCCATAGACAAGCTGCCGGCTTTCCTCAATTTCGGGCTCGGCCTCGCGACCTGCGCCGGCGTCGTCTATTATATCGTCTGGGTGTCGATGCGCCGGCGCCGGGTGCGGCTGCGCGGGCATTTCTTCGAGCTGCCCGGCCTCGCGCCCACCGGCGGCCAGACTCTGCTCGGCGTCGTCGATCTCTGCTGCGCCGCGGCCGCGCTCTATGCGCTGCTGCCGCATGACGTCGATCTCGATTTCGCGACCTTCGTCTCGGTCTATGTCTTCGCCTGTATTCTCGGCGTCATCAGCCATGCGCCGGGCGGCATCGGCGTTTTCGAGGCGACGATGCTGAACGCGCTGCCGTCGCATTCGCAGGAGAGCCTTTTGGCCTCTCTGCTGCTGTTCCGCGTCATCTATTATTTTCTGCCCTTTATTCTCGCGCTCGCGCTTCTGGGCGCAGACGAGGGCTCGCGGCGCTGGAACAGCCTGCGCGAGACCATCGCCCGCATATTGGAGACGCGCGAGTGATCTGCGCCGCGCAGCGGTCGCGGCGCCGCGATTGAGGGGGCTCCCTTTCGGAGCCAGACGAAATGACGAGAGGACCGATGCCGGATCTACGCCGACGCTATCAGGGCGAAGCCCTGCTCGGCCTCGTCATCGACGCGCTGCCGGAGGCGGTCTTCGTCATCGATTCGGAGGCGCGCATCGTCGCCTCCAATCGCGCCGCGCGCTCCGTGCTGCCCTCGCTGCGGCCCAATGATCCGCTGGCGCGCAGCCTGCGCTCGCCCGATGTGCTGGACGCGCTGGACCGCGTGCTGCGCGGCGGCCAGCCGGAGAAGGTCATCTGGCTCGAGCGCCTGCCGGTGGAATGCTGGTTCGAGGTGCATATCGCGCCGCTGCGCCTCGAGGGCTATGAGAACGCCGCCGTGGTGAGCCTGCGCGATCTCACCGAATCGCGCCGCGTCGAACGCATGCGCGTCGATTTCGTCGCCAACGCCAGCCATGAGCTGCGCACGCCGCTCGCCTCGCTGCTCGGCTTCGTGGAGACGCTGCAAGGCCCAGCCCGCGACGACGCCAAGGCGCGCGACCGCTTTCTCTCCATCATGCGCGATCAGGCGCAGCGCATGTCGCGCCTCGTCGACGATCTCCTCTCCCTCTCGCGCATCGAGCAGCATCTGCATCTGCGCCCGGACACGCCAGTCGATCTCGGCATTCTCGTCGCCCATATCGTCGACACTCTGGCGCCCATGGCGGAGGACGGCGGCATAGAGCTGAAGCTCGACATAGAGGGTACGGTGGTCGTGCCGGGCGACCGCGACGAGCTCGCCCGCGTCGCCGAAAATCTCATCGAGAACTCGATCAAATATGGAGCCGGCCCGGTGGAGATCACGCTCTCCCCGCTCGGCGCTTCCGCCGTCTTCTCGGTGCGCGACCACGGTCCGGGCATAGCGCCGGAACATTTGCCGCGCCTCACCGAGCGCTTCTATCGCGTCGACGCCGGCAAGAGCCGCGCGAAGGGCGGCACCGGGCTCGGCCTCGCGATCGTCAAGCATATCGTGGCTCGCCACCGCGGCAGGCTCGCCATAGATTCCGCGCCAGGAAAAGGCGCCACTTTTCGCGTATTTTTGCCATTGATCGACCCGGACAAGCCCGACGGCGCCTGAGCAGTCGCAAATTCAGCAAATAAGTTCCGCTAGATACACTGTCATGTGACAGTCATCCCGTTGTCGTAAAACCCTCGCCGCGCGCCACTAGTGTGCGCCTCGCTGGGGCGCTGGACGCGCGCCGACACAGTGAACCTCGAGCTCGAAAGAGACCGAACATGCTTTCCAAAATTTTCCATCGCGTCGCTCTGGCGACGACCCTGGCCGTGGCGACGGCGGGCGCCGCTTTTGCGATCGACATCTCCGGCGCCGGCGCCACCTTCCCCTATCCGATCTACGCCAAATGGGCGGACAGCTATAAGAAAGAGACCGGCAACGGCCTCAACTACCAGTCGATCGGCTCGGGCGGCGGCATCAAGCAGATCAAGGCGCGCACCGTGACCTTCGGCGCCTCCGACCAGCCGCTGAAGGCCGAGGAGCTGGAGGCCGCCGGCCTCACCCAATGGCCGCAGGTGATCGGCGGCATCGTGCCGGTCGTCAATCTGGACGGCGTCGCCTCCGGCGATCTCGTCCTCGACGGCAAGACGCTCGGCGCCATCTTCCTCGGCGAGATCAAGAGCTGGGACGACGCGGCGATCAAGAAGCTCAACCCGAAGGCGAAGCTCCCCTCGGCCGCGATCGCCGTCGTGCATCGTTCGGACGGATCGGGCACGACCTTCAACTTCACCAATTACCTGTCCAAGGTCAGCGCGGACTGGAAGGCCAAGGTCGGCGAGAACGCCTCGGTCGAATGGCCGGTCGGCATCGGCGCCAAGGGCAATGAGGGCGTCGCCAACAATGTCGCCAACACCAAGGGCGCCATCGGCTATGTCGAATACGCCTACGCCAAGCAGAACAAGCTGACCTACACCAAGCTCGTCAACAAGGACGGCAAGACCGTCGCGCCGACGACGCCGACCTTCCAGGCCGCGGCCTCCAACGCCGATTGGGCCAATGCGCCGGGCTTCTATCAGATCCTCACCGACCAGCCGGGCGCGCAGTCCTGGCCGATCACCGCCGCCACCTTCATTCTGCTGCCCAAGGCGCCGCAGGATGCGGCTGCGGCCGGCGAGGCGCTGAAATTCTTCGGCTGGGCCTTCGCCAAGGGCAATAAGGCGGCCGAGGAGCTGGATTACATCCCGCTGCCGGCCAATGTGGTGGCTCTGATCAAGAAGAGCTGGAACGCCAATGTGAAGGATGCGAGCGGCAAGCCGCTGGCCTCGAACTAAAATATCGTCTGCGCGCCGGCGAGAAGGGATTTTTCGCCGGCGCGGCTCGCGAGACGCGCGAGAGCCGCAGGTGTGGAATATCGCGAAAGGTGTGGAATGTCGCGAAACGACCTGCCCGCGAATGCGCCATGCCCGCTTCTTTTCGACGCGGCGCGGCTCGACGCGGTGAGTTCTCCCGAGACCTGCGCTATGACCTCAAGATGAAAAATCCGCCTTCGGGAGCGCGCGATGGACGTCGGCTTCAACCGCCAAACGAGAGACAATAGCGTGTCGGACCTAGCAATCGTAGAAGCGTCGCCCCGCGCCGCCGAAGTCGACCGCCGGCAAGTTCTCGGCCGCATGGCCTTGTTCGACTTCTTCTTTCATAATTTGACCCGCGCCGCCGCGGTGCTCGTCCTGCTCATTCTCGGCGGCGTGATCTTCTCGCTCGTCTATGGCTCGCTGCCTGCGATCAAAGCCTTCGGCCTCGGCTTTTTGACGACGGAATCGTGGAATCCCGTCACCGAGAAATTCGGCGCCGTCGCGCCCATCTACGGCACTCTGGTGACATCGACCATCGCCATGGCCATCGCCGTGCCGCTGGGCCTCGGCATCGCCATCTTCCTCACCGAGCTCTGCCCCCATGCGCTGCGTCGGCCGATCGGCGTCGCCATAGAGCTGCTCGCGGGCATTCCGTCGATCATCTACGGCATTTGGGGCCTGTTCGTGCTCGCGCCCTTCCTGCAGCAGCATGTGCAGCCGGCGCTGATCTCGCTCACCGGCGACATTCCCGTGCTGTCGAGCCTCTTCGCCGGACCTCCCTATGGCATCGGCATGCTGACGGCGGGCTTCATTCTGGCGATCATGGTGCTGCCCTTCATCACCTCCATCTCGCGCGACGTGTTCGACACGGTTCCGCCGGTGCTGAAGGAGGCGGCCTCGGGCGTCGGCTGCACGACATGGGAAGTGATGCGCCATGTCGTCATTCCCTACACGCGCGTCGGCGTCATCGGCGGCGTGATGCTCGGCCTCGGCCGCGCCCTCGGCGAGACGATGGCCGTCACCTTCGTCATCGGCAACGCCCATAAGGTGTCGAGCTCGCTGCTCGCGCCGGGCACGACCATATCGGCGACCATCGCCAATGAGTTCACCGAGGCTGTCGGCGACCTCTACACTTCCGCGCTGATCGAGCTCGGCCTCATCCTCTTCGTCATCACCTTCTTCGTGCTGGCGGCGGCGCGCTTCATGCTGATGCGCATCGAGCAGAAATCGGGAGCCTGACCCTTGTCCCTCTATTCCTCCCGCCGCCGCATCAATGTCCTCGCCACGACGCTGTGCTGGACCGGCACCATCTTCGGCCTCGCCTGGCTGGTGCTGATCCTCGGCGCGCTGATCTATGAAGGCGCGCGCGGCCTCTCGCCGGCCGTCTTCACCGAGATGACGCCGCCGCCCGGCGCCACCGGCGGCCTGCTCAACGCCATCGCCGGCTCGCTGGTGATGACGACGATCGGCGTGCTGCTCGGCACGCCGCTCGGAATGCTCGCCGGCACCTTCATGGCCGAATATGGCCGCTACTCGAAGCTCAGCACGGTGGTGCGCTTCATCAACGACATTCTGCTCAGCGCGCCCTCCATCGTCATCGGCCTCTTCGTCTATACGGTGGTGGTGGCGCAGGTCGGGCATTTCTCCGGCATAGCGGGCGCTCTGGCGCTGGCGGTGCTGGTGGTGCCGGTCGTCGTCCGCACCACGGAGGACATGCTGCTGCTGGTGCCGCTGCCGCTGCGCGAGGCGGCGACGGCGCTCGGCCTGCCGCGCTCCCATATGCTGATGCGCGTCGCCTATCGCGCGGCGAAATCCGGCATCGTCACCGGCGTGCTGCTGGCCATTGCGCGCGTCTCCGGCGAGACGGCGCCGCTGCTCTTCACCTCGCTCAACAATCAGTTCTGGAGCACGGATCTCAACGCGCCGGTCTCCAGCCTGCCCGTCGTCATCTTCCAATTCGCGCTCTCGCCCTACAAGGACTGGCAGCAGCTCGCCTGGACCGGCGCTCTGCTCGTCACCATCGCCGTCCTTCTGCTCTCCATCACCGCGCGTGCGCTCAGCAGCCAGGGAAAACACAAATGACCGCCATGCCGGTTGTCGAAGCCACCATTCCGACCAAGGTCTCGGTTCGCGATCTGGACTTCTATTACGGATCGACCAAGGCGCTGAAGTCGATCTCGCTGCCGCTCTACACCAATAAGGTGACGGCCTTCATCGGCCCGTCGGGCTGCGGCAAATCGACTCTGCTGCGCATATTGAACCGCATGTACGACCTCTATCCCAAGCAGCGGGCCGAGGGCGAGGTTCTGCTCGACGGCGAGAATATTCTCGACCCGCGCGTCGATCTCAACCTGCTGCGCTCGCGCGTCGGCATGGTGTTCCAGAAGCCGACGCCCTTCCCCATGTCGATCTACGACAATATAGCCTTCGGCATTCGCCTCTATGAGAAGCTCTCGCGCAGCGAGCTGGACGGGCGCGTCGAGGCGGCGCTGCGCGGCGCGGCGCTGTGGGACGAGGTGCGCGACAAGCTGAACTCGAGCGGCCTCGGCCTCTCGGGCGGCCAGCAGCAGCGCCTGTGCATCGCGCGCACCGTCGCCATTCAGCCAGAGGTGATCCTGTTCGACGAGCCCTGCTCGGCGCTGGACCCGATCTCGACCGCGAAGATCGAGGAGCTCATCGACGAAATGTCCGAGCGCTACACGATCGCCATCGTCACCCACAACATGCAGCAGGCGGCGCGCGTCTCCGATTTCACCGCCTTCATGTATCTCGGCGATCTCGTCGAATTCGGCGAGACCAATAATCTCTTCACCGCGCCGCAGAACAAGAAGACGCAGGACTATATCACCGGCCGCTTCGGCTGAGCGCGCATCGCGCACGAGGACATTGAGACCATGAGCGAACATATCGTCAGCTCCTATGACCGCGACCTCGAAGTGCTCGGCCGTCGTATCGCCGAGATGGGAGGCATCGCCGAGAAGATGCTCGCCGAAGCCATGGATGCGCTCGCCAATTTCGACATAGAGCTCGCCCATCGCGTCGTCGCCACCGATCAGCGCCTCGACGCGCTGCAACGGGAGATAGAGGAGAGCGCCATCCTCACCATCGCGCGGCGGCAGCCGCTCGCCATCGATCTGCGCGAATGCATCGCCGCCATGCGCATCGCCGCCGATCTCGAGCGCGTCGGCGATCTCGCCAAGAGCATCGCCAAGCGCACGGTGAAGATCCTCTCAGAGGCGCGCGTGCCGCGCGCCGTCATCGGCCTCAAGACGATGGCGGAAGTCGCCGCCATACAGCTGAAGGACGTGCTCGACGCCTACGCCCAGCGCGACGTCGAGCGCGCCCGCGCCGTGTGGACCAATGACAGCGAGCTCGACGCGCTGGAAGATTCGGTGTTCCGCGATCTCCTCACCTTCATGATGGAGGACCCGCGCAACATCTCCTTCTGCACGCATCTGCTCTTCTGCTCGAAGAACATAGAGCGCATCGGCGATCACACCACCAATGTCGCCGAGACGATCGTCTATCTCGTCACTGGCGAGGCGATGCCGACCGACCGCCCCAAGGGCAGATCGGCGAGCCTCCCCGCCAGCGCGGAACCGGATGAGCCCGCAAAATGAATGAAATCCGCGTCGCCGCTCCCCGCGAGGCGCCGCATGACCGAGCGCCGCGCATTCTCGTCGTCGAGGACGATGCGGCGTTGGCGCTGCTGCTCGGCTATAATCTCGAGGCCGAGGGCTTTCTCGTCGAGCATATTGAGCGCGGCGACGAGGCGGAAATCCGCCTCGCCGAATCGCAGCCCGATCTCGTCATTCTCGATTGGATGCTGCCCGGCGTCTCCGGCCTCGAGATCTGTCGGCGCCTCCGCGCGCGCGACGACACGCGCAGCATGCCGGTCATCATGCTCACTGCGCGCGGCGACGAGAACGAGCGTGTGCGCGGCCTCTCCATCGGCGCCGACGATTATGTGGTGAAGCCCTTCTCGCCGCCGGAGCTGATGGCGCGCGTCCATGCGCTGCTGCGCCGCGCGCGGCCGGAGCGCGTGGCGACGCGCCTCGTCGCCGGCGACATAGACCTCGACCGCGAGACGCGCCGCGTCAAGCGCAGCGGGCGCGAGATTCATCTCGGCCCGACGGAGTTCCGCCTGCTGGAATATCTGATGGAAAAGCCCGGCCGCGTCTTCTCGCGCGCGCAATTGCTGGACAGCGTGTGGGGCCTCTCGGCGGAGATCGACGAGCGCACCGTCGACGTGCATGTCGGCCGTCTGCGCAAGGCGATCATCCGCGGCCGCGAGAAAGACCCGATCCGCACCGTGCGCGGCACCGGCTATTCTTTCGACGAGACTTTCGGGAGGAATTGAGGGGGCATTCTCGGCGTTGTGAGCGACGCCCCCTCCCTCACCCTCCCCCGCTCGCGCGGGAGAGGGAAGGCGGCAGGCGTTACGCGAGCTCTCGATGACGCGCCGAATCTGCTCCCTCTCCCGCAAAGCGGGGGAGGGCTGGGGAGGGGGCCGCCCGGGCGTTACGAACGCCCCGCCAGCTCCGCCGCGCGATAGCCGGACCTTATCGCCCCTTCGATCGTCGCCGGAAGGCCGGTCGCCGTCCAATCGCCGGCGAGGAAGAGATTGCGCCAGCGCGTCGTCGCGTCGGGGCGGCGCTGCTGCTGCGCCGGCGTCGCGGCGAAAGTGGCGCGCTTTTCCTTCACGATCTGCCATGGCGGCAGCTCCGCCGGCAGGCCCGTCGCGGCGGCGACCTCGGCCCATATGCGCTCGGCGAGGCTCTCGCGCGGCTCGTCCATCAGCCGATCGGCGCCGCTGATCGTCACCGAGAGCCGATCCTCGAAGGCGAACAGCCATTCGGTGAGCGAGCCGATCATGCCGAGCAGAGCCGGCTGACCCGGCGGCGGCGCGATCTTGAAATGCGCATTGACGATGCCGCGGAAATCATCCGGCGCGACGAGGCCCGGAACGAGCTCCTGCGCCGCCCAGGGCGGGACGGCGAGAACGATGCGATCATTCGCGCCGATAGCGATTTTATCGTCGCCGAAATCGAGCGCTGTGGCGCGCTCGCCCGCGAACTGGATTCCCTTCAGCCGCGCGGCGAAGCGCGGCGCGGCGCCGCGCGCGGCCAGCGTCGCGAGCGCCGGCTCGATGAAAGCGGTCCCGAGCCCGCGCCGCGCAACCAGCGGACGGCAGGCGGCGCCGCCGGCGGCGAGCGTCTCGCGCAGCACGGCGGCGGCGAGCGCGGCGGAAGAATCGCGCGGCTCCGTGTTGAGCGCGGAGAGCAGCACCGGCCCCCACAGCCGCTCATAGAGCACGCCCGAGCAATTCATCGCCTCGCCGATTGTCGCGCCCTTTTTGGCGAGGAGAATGCCGATCGCGCCGAGATAATCGCCCGGCGCCGTGCCGGGCGCGCGGCGATCACGCACAAAAATCCACCAGGGCAGGCGCGAGGAATTGGGCCGCATGCGCCAGCGCGTTCCGTCACGCGTGTCTAAAAAGTCGAAGGCGCATTCCTTCAGCCCCACCAGCTCCTCCGCCGAGCCGATGCGGCGGGCGTAATCCAGCGCCGTGGAATTGCCGGAGAGCAGCAGATGATTGCCATTGTCGATGACGAGATCGAGGCTGGAATCATAATAGGAGCGGCAGCGCCCGCCCGCCATGCGCGCGGCCTCGTAGAGCGCCACGCTGCGGCCCTCGTCGGTCAGGCGAATGGCGCAGGAAAGGCCGGCGAGGCCGGCGCCGATAATATGGGTCGTTCCGCTCACGTCAGCGCGAATCTCAGCAGCGCCAGCAGGACTTTCGTCCGCGAGGCGGAGACCGGCGCGCGCGGCGGCGCGAAGCCGCGCGCCACCAGACGATCGAGAACCGAGCGATAGGCGGTCGCCATCAAATAGGGCGCCTTCACCGCGCGCTGCGGCGAGACGCGCATCAGCAGCTCCGATTCCGCATAATGCTTGCGCGCGCGCTCGGCCACCGCCGCGCAAACATCCGGCAGGCCAGGATGCGCCAGCACCGCGCCGCGCTCGAAATTCGTGACGCCGGCCGCCTCCAGCGCCTCGCGCGGGAGATAGAGCCGGCCGCGCGCCTCATCCTCGTCGAGATCGCGCAGAATATTGGTGAGCTGCAAGGCGCGGCCCATGTGATAGGCGAGCATTCGCGCCTTGGTCGGCAGCGCGCCGCCGGCGCTCTCCGCCTCATCGGCGAGGCCGAAGACACGCACCGAGAGCCGCCCCACCGCGCTCGCGACATGATCGCAATAGAGATCGAGCCGATCCCATTCCGGCGCGCGAATGTCCTCCACGACATCCATCGCCATCCCGTCTATGACCGCCTCGAAATCGGCGCGCTCGAGGCCGAAGCGGCGCACCGGCCGCGCCAGATCGGCGCAGCGCTTATGTGTGCGGCCGGCGTAGAGCGCATCGAGATCGCGCCGCCAATCGTCGAGCTGGGAGAGGCGCAAAGCGCGATCGCCCTCTTCGTCCGCAATATCGTCGACGGCGCGGCAGAAGCCGTAGATCGCATACATTGCGTCGCGCCGCTCGGGCTCGAGAATGCGCATGGCGAGATAGAAGGAGCTTTTCGCAGCGACCCGCGGCGCCTCGGGAGCGATCGTCTCCATGCTCATCGCGCGACGCTCGCAGCGGAGGCGGCGCGCGGCGATATGAGCCGGCGCAGCAGAGTGGTCCCGGCGCCGGCGAGCGCCGTGAGGAGATATTGCTGCTTGGAGGCGTGAACCTTCTCGCTCAGCGGATCGGCGACGCGCAGCCGCGCGGTGAGCGTCTCGGCGAGGCGCTGGATCGCGCCCACTTCCAAGGCGAGGCGCGTGTCGACAATGAGATCGGCGAAAGGCGCGCTCTCCTTCAGCAGCTCCTGCGTGCGCTCGGCCAGCGCGCGCAGAGTCGCGGCGAGCTGCGGCGAGGCGCGCTCGGCGGAGAGCATCTCGACGCTCGCGCCAGCGGCGGCGAGCGTGTCCTGCGGCAGATAGACGCGATCGAGATTGCGATAATCTTTCGCGCAATCCTGCAGATGATTGATGATCTGCAGCGCCGCGCAGAGGGCGTCATTGGCCGCCCATGTCCGCGCGCGATCCTCGCCATGGACGTCCAGCACGAAGCGGCCCACCGGCATGGCCGAATAGCGGCAGTAATCGATGAGATCGTCCCAGTCTCTATAGCGCAATTGCGTCACGTCGCGGCGGAAGGCGATGAGCAGATCCTGCGCATGGCGGGGCTCGAGGCCGCGCGCGGCCAGCTCGGCGCGCAGCCGCGAGGCGACGGGGATATCCTCGCCGGAGCCGAGCAGCGCCGCCTCCATGCGGTCCAGCATGGCGATCTTCTGATCGCCGGGGAGCGTCGCATGGTCGGAGATATCGTCCGCGGCGCGCACGAAATCGTAGAAGGCCAGCACGGCCGCGCGATGGCGCGGCGCGAACAGAGAGGCGACGGGGAAATTCTCGTCCTTATGGCCTTTCCCCGAAGCGGCGGCGGCGATGTCGCTCATGTGATCGCTCATCCTCCTCAGGGGGCCTGGTAGCGGCCCTTCCACGCGCCGCCGCGCCCGCGTGTGTGCCGCCAGGCGGACAATAGCGTGAACCACGTATAGCAGGCGGCGACCGCCGGCAAGGCGAAGGCGCCGAGCCGATTGCGTCCGTAGAAACGCAGAGACGGCATATAGGACTGCGCCATCAATAGATAGGCGACGAGCGCGAGATAAGCCGCCGGCTCCGGCGCCGCGAAGGCGAGAATGGGCGGCGCGAGATAGACGAGGCCCATGCCGAGAACCGCGCCGAAGAGCCGCCAGGGCGAATAGCCCAATTGCGCATAGGCCGAGCGCGTCACCATCTGCTCGATGTCGCGCAAATGCGGATAGGGCCGCAGGCTCCAGGCGTCGTCGGTGAGGCCGAGCCAGATCGGCCCCTGCTTCTTCATCAGCTTGCCGAGCGCGCAATCGTCGATCAGCGCGCCGCGGATTTGTTGCAGGCCGCCGGCCTCCTCCAGCGCCGCCGGGCGCACCAGCATCACCCCCCCGGCCGCCCCAGCGACCGGGCTTTTCGGATCGTTCACGCGCGGGAAGGGGTAGAG
The DNA here is from genome assembly GCF_000745215.1 of Methylosinus sp. PW1. NCBI lineage: Bacteria > Pseudomonadati > Pseudomonadota > Alphaproteobacteria > Hyphomicrobiales > Methylocystaceae > Methylosinus > Methylosinus sp. PW1. Next base: position 2,445,710 of record NZ_JQNK01000009.1, on the reverse strand, counting down.
CATCTGGAAGAAGAAGACGAAAGCCGGCACGAACCAGCGCTCGGCGAGGCTCTCGCAGCGCAGCTTGACCATCAGCGAGGAGAGCACCGTCCCCCGCGCCGCCGCGCCGGCGACGAGCCGCTCGACGAGGCCCGGCGCGAAGGCGATGTCGGCGTCGCAGAACAGAATGAAATCGGGCGAGACGCCGGAGCTGAGCACATGAGCGACGCCGCGGTCCATGGCGGCGAGCTTGCCGGTCCAGCCTTGCTCCGGCCGGCCCTGGAGCACGGTGAGCCGATCCTCGGCGCCTTCCTCGTGGGCGCAGGCGCACGCGACCTCGGCCGTGCCGTCGGAGCTCTCGTCATCGACGAGGACGATCTCGAGCCGGCCGGAAAACTCCTGGCGGAACAAGGATCGAAGGCCGATGGCGACGACATCCGCCTCGTCGCGCGCCGGAATGACGGCGACGACGCGCGCGCCCTGGGGGACTTGCGCGCCCTTGGGAACGAAACGGCGGTCGTGCTCGGTGAGGCGCCAGAAGCCGCCATTGCCGAGCAGGAGATAGAGCCAGACGAGGAGGCCGACGCCTCCGAGGACAATCGCGATCATATTCCGAGCGTTCGCGTCGCCGGGGTCGCCGGGGACGATGTGACGAGGGCTCGGCCATAGCACCGCCGCGGCCGCGAGGCCAGCCCGGCCGGCGGCCGGCGCGTCGCAACCGCCGGCGTCTACGGGATTTTCCCGGGAAATGGCCGGCGGCGGCTTCTCTTCTATCTGGAACAGGCGTATATCGCCGCGCCGGCGCAGCCGGGTCCGAGCATGCCGAACAGCATGTCGAGGGACCGGCCGGGCGCCCGCGCATCCTATGTCTTTCGAGGAAAACTCCATGGATCCCAATGTGGCGCGTGACGCGGCGGGCTCTTCCTCTCGATGCGACATGGAGGGCGCGGCGGCGACGCAGCCGGCGCCCGTCGCCGAGGGCCACGGCTCGGCGAACGCCGCCGGCCTCATCGTCGGCTCGATCGGCGTCGTCTATGGCGACATCGGCACCAGCCCGCTCTATGCGCTGCGCGAGTCGCTCGCCCACGCCAAATCCGGCGGACTCGGCGAGGATGTCGTCATCGGCACGATCTCGCTGCTCATTTTCGCGCTGATCTTCACCGTCACCGCGAAATATGTGTTCTTCCTGATGCGCGCCGACAATCGCGGCGAGGGCGGCATTCTCTCGCTGATGGCGCTGGCGCAGATCGCGCTGGGCCGGCGCGCGAGGCCGGTCTTCCTCCTCGGCGTCGCCGGCGCGGCGCTGTTCTCCGGCGACGCCATCATCACCCCGGCCATCTCCGTGCTCTCGGCGGTCGAGGGGCTCGAGATCGTCAATCCGAAATTCGGCGAGTTCGTCTTTCCCATCACAGTGGCGATTCTCGTCTCGCTGTTCTGGGCGCAGAGCCATGGCACGGCGCGTGTCGCCGCGCTGTTCGGCCCGGTAATGGCGGTGTTCTTCATCGTGATGGCGGCGCTCGGCGCCTCCCATATCGGCGACGCCCCGCAAGTGCTGCGCGCCTTCGATCCGCGCCATGGCTTCATGTTTCTGCTCACTCATGGCTGGATCGGCTTCGCCGTGCTGGGCTCGGTCTTCCTCGTCGTCACCGGCGCCGAGGCGCTCTACGCCGATATGGGCCATTTCGGCCGCGCGCCGATCCAGATCGCCTGGATGTTCTTCGTGCTGCCGGCCCTGTTCCTCAATTATCTCGGCCAGGGCGCGCTGATCCTCGCCGACCCCAAGGCGATCGAGAATCCCTTCTTTCTGATGGCGCCGGACTGGGCGCTGCTGCCGCTGGTCATTCTCTCGACGCTCGCCACCGTCATCGCCAGCCAGGCGGTCATCACCGGCGCCTTCTCCATCGTGCGCCAGGCGATACAGCTCGGCCTGCTGCCGCGCCTCGAGATCACCCACACTTCCGCGACGCAGGAGGGGCAGATCTACATCGGCCGCGTCAATCGGCTGCTGCTGATCGGCGTGCTGGTGCTGGTCACGGCCTTCAAGAGCTCGAGCGCGCTCGCCTCCGCCTATGGCATCGCCGTCACCGGCACGATGGTGACGACGACGGCGCTCGCCTTCATCGTGGTGTGGCGCAAATGGCATTGGCCGCTCTGGGCGGCGTCGCTGTTCATCCTCGCCTTCCTCACCGTCGATCTCGCCTTTCTGGCCGCCAATCTCATGAAGGTGGTCGAGGGCGGCTGGGTTCCGCTGCTGCTCGGCGGCGGCTCCATGGTGGTGATGTGGACCTGGGTGCGCGGCACATCCTTGCTCGCCGAGAAGACGCATCGCGATTCGATCCCGATCCGCGATCTCATCGCCATGCTGGAGAAATCCAAGCCGACGCGCGTGCCCGGCACGGCCGTCTTCCTGACCAGCGACCCGGAGGCCGCGCCCACCGCGCTGCTGCACAATCTCAAGCACAATAAGGTGCTGCACGAGCGCGTGCTGGTCATATGCGTGAACACGGAGGACACGCCGCGCGTGCCGCCGGAAAAGCGTTTCGAGATCGAGAAGCTCGCGCCCGACTTCACTCGCGCGACTTTGCACTTCGGCTTCATGGAGAGCCCGCGCGTGCCGGCGGCGCTGGCGGCGATGCGCAAGGCGGGGGTCAAATACGATATTATGACCACCTCCTTCTTCCTCGGCCGGCGCTCGATCAAGGAGAGCCCGGCCTCGGAAATGCCGGTCTGGCAGGACAAGCTCTATGTCGCTCTGACCAAGCAATCGGCCAACGCCACCGACTTCTTCTCCATACCGACCGACCGCGTGGTGGAGCTCGGCGCTCAGCTGACGATTTGACGCCGCGGGCGCGGGCGCGATTACGTGGTTTCCACGATTTGCCCTCGCGCCGCGCATTTCCGAGAATCGGGGCAGCGAGCATTGTCGCGTGCGCGTAGCCTCGGAGGGCCGCCTCCCCCGCGCCGCGACCCGCGGGAGAATCCGATGGCCAATCAGAATTTCGGCGATTTTCGCGATCTCGGAAAATATCAGCTCGACGCCTTCAACACCGCGACCAGCTCCACCGCCAAGAGCCTGCGCGCCATAGCGGAGGAGGCGACCGACTACTCCAAGCAGTCGCTCGACAATAGCCGCAACTATTTCGAGAAGCTGCTGCGCGTGCAGAAGATCGACGACATCGTGCAATTGCAGTCGGAATTCTACCGCAACGCCTATGGCGATTTCTTCGCTCGCGCCTCGCGCGTCGGCGAGCTGTGCTCCAATCTCGCCAAGGAAGCCTTCGTCTCCGCCCAGAGCGCGGGCGAGCAGGCGGCCAAGGCGAACCAGGAGGCGGCCAGCAAGATCATCGCCGACATCAGCGAGCAGACCGAGAAGCTCGCCGCCAAGGCGCGCGAGGCGGGCAAGGGGGAGCATTAGCAAAGGCGCCCTTGCGCCGGCGCGCGAGTTTTGCCACATAGGGCGCGGGAGGTTGGCGGTGGACGCTCCACTCGCCAACCGGGTCAGGTCCGGAAGGAAGCAGCCCTAACGAGTTCCGGGCGGGTCTTCGTCCAGCCTCCCACTTTTTGCGCCGCCGCCCCGGCGCCGACCAAAGGGCGGACCCTCCTCCGGGCGACGAGATGGACGACGAGCATTCTGCGCCATCCGACGCCCTGTTTCCCGCCGAGCCGCAGGCCAAGCGCGAGGGGCAGGCCGCCTATCGCGTGCTGGCGCGCAAATATCGTCCCTCTGGCTTCGCCGATCTCATCGGCCAGGAGCCGATGGTGCGCACGCTCGAGAACGCCTTCGAGCTGAACCGCATCCATCAGGCCTATCTCTTGACCGGCGTGCGCGGCGTCGGCAAGACGACCACCGCGCGCATTCTCGCCCGCGCCTTCAATTATGAGCTGCCCGCGCAGGACGGCCGCCCCGGCGTCGATCGGCCGACGATCCATATGGATGCGCTCGGCGCGCATTGTCAGGCGATCATCGATTCGCGCCATCCCGACGTGCTGGAGATGGACGCCGCCTCGCACACCGGCATCGACGACATTCGCGAGATCATCGAGAACGCGCGCTATCGCCCGGTGATGGCGCGCGTCAAAGTCTACATCATCGACGAAGTGCACATGCTCTCCAAGGCCGCCTTCAACGGCCTCTTGAAGACGCTCGAAGAGCCGCCGGAACATGTGAAATTCATCTTCGCGACGACGGAGATCGACAAGGTTCCCGTCACCGTGCGCTCGCGCTGTCAGCGCTTCGATCTGCGCCGCATAGACGCCGGCCTGCTCGCCGCGCATTTGCGCAAGATCTGCGATCTCGAGAGCGTAACCATAGAGGACGAGGCGCTGGCCATGGTCGCCCGCGCCGCGGAAGGCTCGGCGCGCGACGCGCTGTCGCTGCTCGATCAGGCCATCGCCCATGGCGCGGCCGGCGGCGGCGCGATCGCCGCGCAGGACCTGCGGCTGATGCTGGGCGTCGCCGACAAATCGCGCGTCATCGATCTCTTCGAGGCGGCGATGAAGGGCGAGATCGCCGCCGCCATCGCTCTGCTGCAAGACCAATACGACGGCGGCGCCGATCCGGCGCAAGTGCTGCTGGAGCTGGCCGAATTCACCCATCTGGTGACGCGGCTGAAGCTCGCGCCGGACGCCGCGCAATCCAATGCGCTGACCGAGGAGGAGCGCCGCCGCGGCGGCGATGCGGCGGGAACGCTCTCCATCTCCGTGCTGACGCGCGCGTGGCAGATTTTGATGAAAGGCGTCGACGAGCTGCGCAGCTCGCCGCGTCCTCTCGCCAGCGCCGATATGGTGCTGGTGCGCCTGACCCACGCCGCCGAAATGCCCTCGCCGGAGGAGGCGCTGCGCAAGCTCGGCTTCGGCCAAGGCGGCGCGCCGCGTCCCGCGCCGGGCCCGGCCGCCGCAGCGGCCCCCGGCGGCGAGCGGCCTCCGGTCGCGCTCGCGCCGGCGCCCAAGCCCGCGGCTTTCTCGGCGGCGCCTTCGGCAATCGCGACCAGCGCCGCGCCGGCCCAGCGCCGCGCGGCGGAGCCTTCCCCGGCGACGGGGGTGAAAATCGCCGATTTCCGCGCGCTCGTGGCCCTGGCGGGCGAGAAGCGCGACATACAAATGAAGATCGCGCTCGAGACGGAAGTGCGGCTCGTGCGCTTCGAGCAGGGACGCATCGAGTTCGAGCTGACGCCGGGCGGCTCGGCGCGGCTGCCGCAGCTCTTGATGCAGAAGCTGCAGGACTGGACCGGGACGCGCTGGCTGGTGGCGCTGGCCTCGGGCGGCGCGCCGACGTTGCGCGAGGAGGCCTTGGCCCGCGAGAGCGAGAAGCGCTCCGGGATCGAGGCCGATCCGCTGGTGGCGAGCATTTTGGCGCGGTTTCCCGGCGCGGAGATCGTCGCCGTGCGCGGCAAGGAGACGGAGCAGGCCGCGACGGCCGGCGCCGAATTGGCTTATGACGACGAGGAGCCGGACGACGTCTGAAGCGTCGCCGCGCGGGGAGAGAGACATGCTCGACTTCATGGGACTGATGAAGCAGGCGCAGGCCATGCAATCGAAAATGGCCGAGCTGCAAGGGCAGCTCGACCAGACTCTGGTGGAAGGCGAGGCCGGCGGCGGGCTGGTGCGCGTGACGATGACCGCCAAAGGCGCGCTGCAGCGCCTCGCCATCGATCCGAGCCTGCTGAAGCCGGAAGAGAGCGACATTCTCGAGGATTTGATCGTCACCGCCCATGCGCAGGCGCGCGCCAAGGCGGAGGAGACGCTCGCTGAGAAGATGAAGGAAGTGACCGGCGGGCTGCAATTGCCGCCGGGTCTGAAGCTGCCGTTCTGATCGCTCCGAGCGAAACAAAGTGGCCGAACGCATCGCCGGACCCGAGATCGAGCGCCTCGTGCAATTGCTGGCGCGATTGCCCGGGCTCGGGCCGCGTTCGGCGCGGCGCGCCGTGCTGCATCTCATGCGCAAGCGCGAGGAATTGCTCGGCCCGCTCGGCGAGGCGATGCGCGTCGCGCATGAGCGCATTCTCACCTGCACGACCTGCGGCAATATCGACACCAGCGACCCTTGCGCGATCTGCCGCGACGGGCGGCGCGACGCGGGCATTCTGGTCATTGTCGAGACGGTGGCCGATCTCTGGGCGCTGGAGCGCGCCGGGCTGCTGGCGGCGCGCTATCATGTGCTCGGCGGCGTGCTGTCGCCCCTGGATGGCGTCGGCCCCAATGAGCTGAACATAGCGAGCTTGATGCAGCGCGTGAGCGAAGGCTCCGTGCGCGAGGCGATCATCGCCGTGAACGCCACGGTCGACGGGCAGACGACGGCGCATTATCTCGCCGATCTGCTGGCCCCGCTGGGCGTGAAGACGACGCGCCTCGCCCATGGCGTGCCGGTCGGCGGCGAGCTGGATTATCTCGACGAAGGCACGCTGGCCGCAGCGCTGGAGCGCCGCACGGCGTTTTGAGAGCCCCGAACGAAAAACCGGGTCGCCGGCGCGCCTGGGGAGGGTTTGCGCCGACGACCCGTAGTCGGGCCAAGTCGAGGATGCGTGAAAAGTCGAGGATTTAGAAAAGTCGGGGCGGCTCGAAGACGTCGGCTCAGAAAAAAGCGCGCGGCCTTCGCCGCCTTCCTTCTCCCCGCGTGCGGGGAGAAGGTGAGGATGAGGGGCTCGGGGCGCTTTTCCGTCTGTGGCTAACGCCCCGAGCCCCTCACCCCGACCCTCTCCCCGCCAGCGGAGAGAGGGGGAATGCGCCGAATGATTCAGCCGGACGTCGGATCACGGCGCCGAAGCGGATTTCGCTCCGCCCGTCGGCGCCTCGGAGACCAGCGCCACCTTGGTGTAGCCGGCGGCGTTGATCGCCCCCATGGCCTCGACGACGCGGCCGTAAGGCACGGTCTTGTCGGCGCGCACATGGATGCGGCGATCCTTGCTGTTTTCGCTGCCGTCGCTGAGCGCGGCGAGCAATCCGTCCGCCGGGACCTCGCGCTTGTCGACGAAGAAGCCTCCGCCCGCATCGACGCTGACGACGATCGGCGGCTTCTGATCGTTGAGCTGCTTGGCCTGCACCTTCGGCAGATCGACCGGAATGCCGGAGGTCATCAGCGGCGCGGCGACCATGAAGACGATGAGCAGGACGAGCATAACATCGACGAGCGGCGTGACATTGATATCGGCGATCGGCTGAGAATCGAATTCCGAATCGTGCTTACGCAACGCGAAGGCCATGACGCTCCCCCTTGCGCGACAGATGACGGGACAGCTCGACCTCGAAGACGCCGATGAAGGCGGTCACGCGCTTGCCGTAAGCGCCGATGTCGCCGCTGATGCGATTGTAGAAGACCACCGCCGGAATGGCGGCGACGAGGCCGAGCGCGGTGGCGAACAGCGCCTCGGCGATGCCGGGCGCGACCACGGCGAGGCTGGTGTTGTTGGAGGCGGCGATGCCCTGGAAGGAGTTCATAATGCCCCAAACCGTGCCGAACAGGCCGACGAAAGGCCCGACGGCGCCGATGGTGGCCAGTCCCGGCAGACGCTGCTGGAGCTGATCGAGCGCGGCGGCGCTGGCCAGCACGGAGACGCGATGCACGCGCTCCTGCAGAGCGTCGCGCTGGCCCTCGGAGGCGACGAGATCGGACGAGCGCTGATACTCCTCCACCGCGGCCTTGTAGACCTGCGCCAGAGGATCGCTGGCCGGGGCGGCGAGGAAGGCGGGCGCGACCTCCGTCACCGGAAGATCGTTCTGAACGCTCTCGATGAGCGCGGTGGCGCGGCGATGCAGCAGCGTCAGGCGGATGAGCTTCTCGGCGATCACCGCCCAGCCCCAGGCCGAGGCGAGCAGCAGCAGCACGATGACGGTCTTGACGATCGAATCCGCCTGCAGAAACAGCTCGACCGGTGAGAGGGCGTGGGCGACGGCGGCCGAAGCCGCGCCGATTGCTGGATCACTCATCTTGATTTTCGTCCTTTGTCGGCGAGAGAGAGACGTTTGCGGCGAGCGCGTCCTCGCCGCGGCTTTCGAGCGAATTAGAAAACGACGCCGCCGCTGACGGCGAAGACGCGTCCGATCGCCGGCAGCGAGCCGCAGCGCGAGCCGACGCGCGTCGCTATGGCGTCCAGCGTGGCGTTGCCGGAGGAGGAGACGATGTTGAATCCCGTCATCCCGCCGCTGGCGCTGAATGTCGCGCGATAGGCGACGCGGCCATGCTTGGGAATGGGCGAATCCGGCGCCGCGTTGCGCGCCGAGCGCTGCATGCAGGACAGGAATTGATTGGCGGCGATGGATTGCTGCGCGTTGGCGTTGGCCGTTGCGGCCTGAGACGGCGCGACGTCCTGGCGCGCGGCGGCGGCGGGACGCGGCGTCGGCGGCTTTTTCTCCACCACTTTGGGAACGGGCTTGGGCGCCGGCGGCTTCGGCGGCTCGATCGGCGCGACAGGCTCGATCGCCTCTGGCGGCGGCGGCGTGTCGTCGATCTCCTCGGGCTGCGGAATCTCTTCCGGCGGCGGCTGATCGACCGCAGGGCTCGGCACGACGACGAGCTCGAGCGGCTCTTCTGTCGTCGGCTCCGTATGCGGCAGCGAGAAATTCACCCCCGCCGTCAGGAGCAGCGCATAGGCCAGCACCGCCGCGACGCGCACCGGATAGTTCGGACGGCCGCCATCGGGCAGCAGAAGCGATTGGGTGTTACGAAATTCTCCCGTCGTGATCGTTTCCGGCGCCGCAATGAACGCCTCCGCAGCCGCAGCCGTCATGGAATGATCCCCCTCGTGCGAAACATTACCTGCTATTAAAGATTATAATTCCTATAGACGCAATGGGCTTAATTGCGACTTTTGTCGATTCGGCGAAATTCGCTCGCCGGCCCCGATCCCACAGAAACAATGTGCTACGACGGCCGAAGACGAGAGGTCGTCATTTCGGCTCCGCCAGCCCGAGACGCCGCGCTGCGCCGCGCGCCGCCACGAAAGCGCTCGAAAAGCTCGCTTGAAGCAGATAGCCGCCGGTGGGCGCGTCGAAATCCAGCATCTCGCCGGCGACGAAGACGCCGGGAAGCTTTTTCAGCATCAGATCGTCGTCGAGCGCCACGAAGCGCACGCCGCCGGCGGTGGAGATCGCCCGCTCGAGGCCCGCCGTCGCGACAATGGCGAGCGGCAGATTTTTCACGCGCTCCGCCAGCGCGTCCGACGCCTGCGGCAATGGCTCGCAGAGACGCAGCAGCGCGATCTCCAATTTCGTCAGCCGCAACGTCTTGCGCAGAAAGCTCGCCATCGATTGCTTGTCACGCGGGCGCGCGAGCCTTTGCGCGAGCGCTTCCGTCGTGCTGCTGGGCCGCAGATCGATGTGCAATGCGGCGCCCTCGCCGCGCGCGCGCGCGCGTCCGAGCGCGGAAGCGAGCGCATAGACGGGACCGCCTTCGAGCCCCGTGCGCGTGATCACAATATCGCCGAGACTGCGCGCCTCGCCATGGCGCAAAGCGATCGTCTTCAGCGGCGTCCCCTCGAAAGCCTCTGCGAAACCAGCCGGCCAATCGATGACGACGGCGCAATTGGCGGGAAGGAGCGACGCGATCTCGACGCCCTTCGCCCGCAGCGTCTCGACCCAGCCGCCATCGGCGCCGAGCCGCGGCCATGAGGCGCCGCCGAGCGCCAGAATCGTGGCGTCCGCCGCGATCTCGCGGCGCTCGCCGCTCGCATCCGCGATCAGCAAAGCGCCGCTCTCCGCAAAGCCCTCGAAACTCGCGCGCGTCTCGATGCGCACGCCATTGGCGGCGAGCCGCCCGAGCAGCGCCCGCAACAGAGGCGAGGCCTTGAAGCTCTTAGGGAAGACGCGCCCGCTCGAGCCGATGAAGGTCTCCTCTCCCAGCGCGGCGCAATAATCGCGCAGGCTCTGCGGCGGAAAGGCGCGGATGATCGGGCCGAGCCGATCTGCGGCTTCGCCATAACGGGCGATAAGCCTATCGAGCGACTCGCTATGCGTGATATTGAGGCCGCCGCGCCCGGCCATCAGAAATTTGCGGGCGACGCTCGGCTTGCGCTCATAGACGGTCACGCTCGCGCCCTGCCGCGCGAGCAGATCGGCGGCGAAGAGGCCGGCCGGCCCGCCGCCGACGATGACGCAATTCGGCGTGGGTGGGGCGAGCGGGATGGTCGGGCTCCGGCACGAAAACGAGGACAGGCGCGCTGGTTAGCACGCCGACAGCATGAGAAGGAAATCCATGCGCGAAGGCGTCGCAGAAATCGCTTTGGTCGATGAGGAAGACGATATTCTGTTCTCCTTCGAGGTTCCGCCGGAGGCGGCGGGGGCGCGGCTCGATCGTTTCCTCGCCGAGCGGCCGGAGCTCATCGCCGCGCATCTCTCCCGCACGCGGCTGAAAGCGCTGATCGAGGATGGACGGTTGACGATCGGCGCCGCCGCCGCGCGCGACGCCAGCCGCCGCCTCGCCGCGGGCGATTCCGTCACCCTCGCCGTGCCGCCGCCGGAGCCGGCCGAGCCGCAGCCCGAGAATATCCCGCTGAATGTCGTGTTCGAGGACGCGCATCTTCTGGTCGTCGACAAGCCCGCCGGGCTGGTGGTGCATCCCGCCCACGGCCATGAGACGGGGACGCTGGTCAACGCCTTGCTCGCCCATTGCGGCGCCAGCCTCTCCGGCATAGGCGGCGTCAAAAAGCCCGGCATCGTGCATCGCATCGACAAGGACACCTCCGGCCTGCTGGTCGTCGCCAAGACCGACGCGGCGCATAAGGGCTTGTCGCGCCTCTTCGAGGATCATGGCCGCAAGCTGCATCTGGTGCGCGAATATCTCGCCTTCGTCTGGGGCGCGCCGGAGCGCCGCCATGGCGTCATAGAGGCGCCCATCGGCCGCCACTCGACGCAGCGCGAGAAAATGGCCGTCGTGCCCGAGGAGCGCGGCCGCGAGGCGGTGACGCATTGGGAGCTGGTCGAGAGCTTCGGCCCCGCGTCACTCGTGGCCTGCCAGCTGGAAACCGGCCGCACGCATCAGATTCGCGTGCATATGGCCCATATCGGCCATCCGCTGATCGGCGACGCCACCTATGGCGCCGGCTTCAAGACCAAGACCGCCCTGCTCGCGCCCGCCGCCCGCGCCGCCGTGGAGACGCTCGGCCGCCAGGCGCTGCACGCGGCCTCGCTCGGATTCACCCATCCGGTGACGCGCGAGGAGCTGATGTTCGAGAGCGAATTGCCGGAAGACCTCGTGGCTTTGCAGAAGGCGCTCGCAACGAGCTGACCCGCGACGACGAGACGAGCCATGCCGATTCCGAGGGAGTATCAGCACGCCTCAGAGGAGTTCGAGCGCTTCCTGCGGCTCGTCGTCGAGCGCACGGGGCTGACGACGCGCAATCAGGCCTATACGACGGCGCAGGGCGTCCTGCTGACATTCCGCCGGCGCCTCGACATCTCCGACGCAATTCGCTTCGCCGCCGCGCTTCCTCCGGTGCTACGCGCGATATTCGTCGCCGATTGGGACATTGGGGCGCCGCCGCGTCCATTCCCGTCCCGAGCGGCGCTGACGGAGGAAGTCCGATCCTTGCGGCGCGACCATAATTTTTCGCCCGACAGCGCCATCGTCGATGTCGCCGGCGCTCTGCGCGCCTGCGTGGACGAGGCGGCTTTCGATCGCCTGCTGGCGACGCTCCCACCGGGAGCCGTCGAGTTCTGGCGCGTCGCCCCACCCGGTTCAGGCTTCGCTTGAAAACACTTTAGAGAGCGAGCTGGACTCTAATCGCTCGCTCGACGGCCTCCATATCGTCTCGCGACAGCCTCCCGAGGCGATCTCCGAACCGTTCCTTCGCTGCGGTGGTCAATTGATCCGCCATCGCTTTGCTCTGCTTGGCGCCGATGGAGACCACGGCCTCGCTCGGATAGAGCCTCCCGGTGTTGCTGGTCAGTGGCACGACCTGCAACCGGTTCAATGCGGCGTTGGCGGCGTCGTTGCTGACGATGACGGCTGGCCTGCGCTTGCGTATCTCGCCCCCTCTGGAGGAGTCGAAGTCGATCCACCAAACCTCACCGCGCAGCATTGCGCGCATCCGCGATCAGAGCCTCGCTCCAGTCCAGCGCCTCCTGCTCGCGCGTCGCATCCGCCGCCATCGCGCGATAGGCGTCGGCGAGATCGTCGTTCAGCACATGCGGTCGCGCCAAATCCTCGAGGAAGCGGCTGATCTTCCTTCGTCCAATGACGCGGACCAAGCCGTCATAAACCGCTTCGTCGAGCGTGATCGTCACCTTCTTCGGCATAGCGCAACCTCGGGTCGTTTCGACAGAGCATAGGCGGAGATTAGCATCCGCAAGAGGTAGGCGCATTCGCATTCGCGCACCGTCCGCGCCTGCGCCGCCTCTGCGCGTGACACCGCGCCGCCGTGCGCTAAGTAGCGTTGGCATTCTGCGACGCCCCCTTTGCGACGCCCCTACGCATATTACAGAAATTTAACCCGGCGGCCATTTGGCGCTTAGCGAAGAGCCATCTTTCGGCCATGCTCGGATCGGTCTATATTGAGGCGTTGCGGCCGGCGCTTGCGGTCGCGCATTACGGGCTCGCCGCATAGCGGGGGTCCGTCAGGAGGTGAAAATGGCGAACGCCCTGCCCATCGTCTCCGGTGAAAGCGGCCTCGCGCGGTACCTCGCCGAGATTCGCCGGTTCCCTATGCTGGAGCCGCAGGAAGAATATATGCTCGCAAAGCGCTGGCGCGAGCACGAGGACCCACAGGCCGCGCAGAAGCTCGTCACCTCCCACCTTCGGCTCGTCGCCAAGATCGCCATGGGCTATCGCGGCTATGGTCTTCCGATCGGCGAGATCGTGTCCGAGGGCAATGTCGGCCTGATGCAGGCCGTCAAGCGCTTCGAGCCGGACCGCGGCTTTCGGCTGGCCACCTACGCCATGTGGTGGATCCGCGCCTCGATCCAGGAATATATCCTGCGCTCCTGGTCGCTCGTGAAAATGGGCACCACGGCGAGCCAGAAGAAGCTGTTCTTCAATCTCCGCAAGGCCAAGAGCAAAATCTCGGCCTTTGAGGACGGCGATCTCACGCCCGAGCATGTCGCGACGATCGCCACCCGTCTCGGCGTCTCCAAGCAGGACGTCATCGAGATGAATCGCCGCATGGCCGGCGACGCCTCGCTGAACGCGCCGCTGCGCGAGGAAGGCGAAGGCGAGTGGCAGGACTGGCTGGTCGACGATTCCTCCACCGATCAGGAGCATGTGCTCATGCATCAGGAGGAGAGCGACAATCGGCTGGACGCGCTGCGCGGCGCGCTGACCGTGCTCAACCCGCGCGAGCGCCGCATCTTCGAGGCGCGCCGCCTCTCCGACGATCCGGTGACGCTCGAGGATTTGTCCGAGGAGTTCGGCGTCTCCCGTGAGCGCGTGCGACAGATCGAGGTCCGCGCCTTCGAGAAGGTGCAGTCCGCGGTGCGCGCCGGAATTGCGCGGCTCGAGGCGCTGCCCGCGGCCACGCTCTGACGCTGCGGCCGAGAGCGGCGTAACGCTCTCGCATCGGCTGACGAAATAGGGGCGGCGGACCCACCAGGGCCGGCCGCTCTTTCTTTTTGCCCGAGGCGCAAATGCTGATTCGTCATTCGCCCGATATCGCCCCATCTAAGATCACGCCGCGCTCGCTCTATTTGCGGCGGCGCGAATTTCTCGCTGGCCTCGGCGCAGGCCTCGCCTTCGCGGGCGCGGCCCAGGCGACGCCGCTCGCCGCCACGCGCAGCCCTTTCTCGACCGACGAGCCCAAGACGCCGAAGGTCGACGTGCTGGCCTATAATAATTTCTACGAGTTCGGCGGCCGCAAGAGCGATCCGGCCGACAACGCCCATACGCTCACCACCAAGCCTTGGAAGGTGCGGATCGACGGGCTCGTCGCCAAGCCGGCGGATTTTCTTCTCGAAGACCTCGTCAAGCCGCTCGCGCTGGAGGAGCGCGTCTATCGCATGCGCTGCGTCGAGGGCTGGTCCATGGTCATTCCCTGGATCGGCGTGCAGCTCTCCGAGATTTTGAAGCGCGCCGAGCCTCTGGGCTCCGCCAAATATGTCGCCTTCGAGACTCTGGTGCGGCCGGAGGAGATGCCCGGCCAAAAGGGCCTGCTGCAGCTTCTGCCCTGGCCCTATGTCGAAGGGCTGCGGCTCGACGAGGCGCTTCATCCGCTCACAATTCTCGCCACCGGGCTCTATGGCGAGACGCTGCCCAATCAGAATGGCGCGCCGCTGCGGCTCGTGGTTCCGTGGAAATATGGATTCAAGGGCATCAAATCCATCGTGCGCATCTCGCTGGTGGAGTCGCAGCCCAAAACGTCCTGGAACATTCAAAATCCGCGCGAATACGGCTTCTATTCCAACGTCAATCCGAAGGTCGACCATCCGCGCTGGAGCCAGGCGACGGAGCGGCGCATCGGCGAGGGAGGCCTCTTCGCCAAAAGGCGGCCGACACTGATGTATAATGGCTATGGCGATCAGGTCGCCTCGCTCTATGGCGGCATGGACCTCGAGCGGTATTTCTGATGCGCGCCGCTCTCCGCATTCCGAAGCTCGCCGTCTATGTCGTGGGCCTCATTCCGGCGGCCTGGACCTTTTATCTCGGCCTCGAGGACCGGCTGGGGCCGGAGCCGATCAAGACGCTGGAGCAGGCGCTCGGGCTGTGGTCGCTGCGCTTTCTGCTGCTGTGCCTGCTGATCTCGCCGCTGCGCCGCGCGGCGGGCGTCGATCTCTTGCGCTATCGCCGCGCGCTGGGGCTGCTCGCCTTCTATTATGCGGCGCTGCATCTTTCCGCCTATGTCGCGCTGGATCACGGCTTCGACTGGACCGCTATCGGCCGCGATATTGTGAAACGGCCTTATGTGACGATCGGCATGGCGGCTTTCGTCATCCTCGTCCCTCTGGCCGCGACCTCCAATAACGCCGCGATCCGCCGGCTCGGCGGCAAGGCCTGGGCGCGGCTGCATCGTCTCGCCTATGTCGCCGCAATATTGGCGGCGGCGCATTTTCTGCTGATCGTGAAATCCTGGCCGGCGGAGCCTCTGCTCTACGCGGCCGCGACCGCCGCTCTGCTGGCCGTGCGGGCGTTTCCCGCCGTGCTGCGCCGCGCGAGAACGGCTTTGGCGGCCTGATCGAGAGGTAGCGCCTCGTGGCTCTGGATTGCTTCGCCTCCGGCTCGCAATGTCGGGAGGCCGTCATTGCGAGGAGCGCAGCGACGAAGCAATCGAGAGCCTGGGTGAAACGTCAGCGCGTCGGGACCGGCGTGCCGCTGCGGTAATCGTAGAAGCCGCGCTGCGTCTTGCGGCCGAGCCAGCCGGCCTCGACATATTTCACCAGCAGCGGACAGGGCCGATATTTGGAGTCGGCCAGCCCCTCATGCAGCACCTGCATCACCGAGAGGCAGACGTCGAGGCCGATGAAATCGGCGAGCTGCAGCGGACCCATCGGATGATTGGCGCCGAGCTTCATCGCCGTGTCGATCGCCTCCACCGAGCCGACGCCCTCATAGAGTGTGTAGATCGCCTCGTTTATCATCGGCAGCAGGATGCGATTGACGATGAAGGCCGGAAAATCCTCCGACACCGTCACCGTCTTGCCGAGCTCGCCGATGAACTGCTTGGCCGCCTCGAAGGTCTTGTCCTCGGTGGCGATGCCGCGAATCACCTCGACGAGCTGCATCTTCGGCACCGGATTCATGAAATGAATGCCGATGAACTGCTCCGGCCGTCCCGTCACCGCGGCGAGACGGGTGATGGAGATAGAGGAAGTGTTGGTGCCGATGAAGGCGCCCGGCCGCAGCTTGGGGCCGAGGTCCGAGAGGATGCCGCGCTTGACCTCCTCATTCTCGGTGGCGGCCTCGATCACGAGGTCGCTGTCCGAGAAAGCGGCGTAATCCTTGGCCGGATGGATGCGGGCGACGGCGGCCTTGCGGGCCTCCTCGTCGATCTGGCCGCGCTCCACCGCCTTGGCGAGATACGTCGCTATGTCGTCCAGCCCGGCGGCGATGCGGCTCTCCGAGAGGTCGTTGAGCGCCACGTCGAAACCCGCGACCGCGCAGACCTGAGCAATGCCCTTGCCCATCTGCCCGGCGCCGACAATGCCGATCTTGCGAATTTCAGAGCCCATCTTTCGAACACCACCAGCGAGAAGCGGAGCGCTTCCAAGTCAGTATAGCGCGCGTTCGGCCTTTGTGAAAACCGGCGTTTGCACCGCAGCGAAACAGGCCGCTTCATCACCCTGACCTGGGAGGGCGTCAATCCCGGCGGGCCGCCGGCCCGACCGGGAATCGAGAGCGGCGCCAGATATTTGCGACGTCGCCCCCACCGGCTTCCGCCGCTCGCTGCGCGCGCGAGCGGGAAAAGAGCCTCAAACCCCTCAGCGGCCGGCCTTGGCCAGCTCGGCGTCGAGCTCCTTCAAGGTCGGGAAGAGATCCGCCACGAGGCCGTAGTCGGCCACCTGGAAGATCGGCGCCTCCTCGTCCTTGTTGATCGCCACAATGACCTTGGAGTCCTTCATGCCGGCGAGATGCTGGATCGCGCCGGAAATGCCGCAGGCGACATAGAGGTCCGGCGCCACCACCTTGCCGGTCTGGCCGACCTGCAGATCATTGGGGGCGTAGCCGGCGTCGACGGCCGCGCGCGAGGCGCCGATCGCCGCGCCGAGGCGGGTCGCCACGGGCTCGATATATTCCTTGAAATTCTCCGAGCTCGCCAGGCCGCGGCCGCCCGAGACGATGATCTTGGCCGCCGTCAGCTCCGGCCGCTCGGACTTGGCCAGCGCCTCGCTCTTGAAGCTCGACACCGCCGGATCGGAGCCTGCGCCGATCGCCTCGATCGAAGCGGAGCCGCCCTCGCCCGTCGCCGTGAAGGAGGCGGTGCGCACGGTGATGACCTTTTTGGCGTCCTTGGAGCGCACGGTCTGAATGGCGTTGCCGGCGTAGATCGGCCGCTCGAACGTGTCGGCGGAGACGACTTTGATGATGTCCGACAGCTGCGCCACGTCGAGCAGAGCGGCGACGCGCGGCAGCACATTCTTCGAGCTGGAGGTCGAAGGCGCGAGAATGGCGTCATAACCGCCGGCGAGGCCGACGATCAGCGCCGCCAGCGGCTCGGCCAGGTGATGGCCATAGGCCGCGCTGTCGGCGACGAGCACTTTCTCGACGCCCGAGAGCTTGGCCGCGGCCTCGGCCGCCGGGCCGACATTCTCGCCCGCGACGAGAATATGAACGCCGCCGCCGATCTGCAGCGCCGCCGTCAGCGCCTTGGCGGTGGAGGGGGCGAGCGCGGACTCTGTGACTTCCGCGACGATGAGCGCCGTCATTTACAGAACTCCCGCAGTCTTGAGCTTTTCCAGCAATTCGGGGACGGAGCCGACCTTTATGCCGGCCTTGCGCGCCGGCGGCTCGGCCGTCTTGAGCACCTCGAGGCGCGGCGTGATATCGACGCCGTAATCGGCCGGGGTCTTGGCCGCGACCTCTTTCTTCTTCGCCTTGATGATGTTGGGCAGGCTGGCGTAGCGCGGCTCGTTGAGGCGCAGATCCGTCGTCACCACGGCCGGCAGCTTCAGCGTCACCGTTTGCAGGCCGCCGTCGACCTCGCGCGTCACATCCACGGAGCCCTCAGTGATCTCCACCTTGGAGGCGAAGGTGCCCTGGCCCCAGCCGAGCAGAGCGGCGAGCATCTGGCCGGTCTGATTGCTGTCGTCGTCGATCGCCTGCTTGCCGAGAATGACGAGGCCGGGAGCCTCCTCGGCGACGATCTTGGCGAGAATCTTGGCGACCGCCAGCGGCTCCACCAGCTCGTCGGTCTTGACGTGAATGCCGCGGTCGGCGCCGATGGCCAATCCGGCGCGCAGAGTCTCGTCCGCCTTGGCCGGGCCGATGGTGACGAGCACGACTTCCGTCGCCTTGCCGGCCTCCTTCAGGCGAATGGCCTCCTCGACGGCGATCTCGTCGAAAGGATTCATCGAAAATTTCACATTGGCGACGTCGACGCCCGAACCGTCCGGCTTGACCCTGATCTTCACATTGTAGTCGACGACCCGTTTGACGGGCACGAGAACCTTCATCGCGCAACTCCCGGCGAGATTGACCTTCGTCTCGATTGTTTCGAAAAAATCGCGCTCTGTGGCCGAAAGGCCCCGATCGGCTTTTTCGAGCGCCGCGTCGAGAACGAATTAGCGCCGCGCGGCGCGGGGCGCGCGCGGAAAGCTCGGAAGACGTTCTGGTAGCCTCGGCTCGCCGCCCTGTCAAACCCGCACCGGCCGAAACCTCCGGCGCTGCATGCGATCGGCCGGCGCGAAGCCCGGCCGCAGAGGCGGCAATCGGAAAATCGCCGCTCAAATCCACAGCCAAGGGGCGGCGACGCGCGCCAAGGCGCGCAGGCGGCGCTTGGCGCGAACGGGCGCGGAATTGTAGTCGGAATCGTCCCGCGCGGCGTGGCCGGAGGCCGGGCATTCGATCGGCCAGCGCAGCGTCAGGCAGTCCTCTCCTCGCCGGCCGCGAAGCGGCGCGATCACGCGCGCGACGAATTCTTCTAGCACGAGGGGCGGCGAGATCATCTCGTCGCGCCGCTCGAAGAAATGCTCGAGGTAGAAATCCTTCGCGAAGAGCATCAGTTCCGTGCGCGCCCGCAAAGGCGCCCCGCCTTCCTTGGAATAGGCGCGGCGGAAATCGGCGGCGAAGCGGCGATCCTCCGGCAGATGGTCCATCAGCGCGGAGAGCCGCTCGAAGGTCAGCCTGCCGGTCACTTTGAAGAAGCGCTCGCTCTGCGCGAGCAAGCGGCTATGCCGGCAGGCGTGATCGGCGACGCCGAGCTCCGAATAGCCGTAATGGAGGCCCTCCGGCCGGCGATTGCCATCGAAGCCGATGACCTCGAGCGGCCGCCCGGTCTCGCGGCGAATCGCGTCCGCGTCCAGAAAAGCGAGATCCGCGCCGGAATTCTCGCACAGCACGACGCCCGAAATGCGCGCGTCCGGCAGCCGCATGAAAAACCGCAACGCGTTCCGGTAGTCGCTTTTTCTCACCTCGAGGTCGCGCCGCGCGATCTCGGCGGCGTAATCGCCCGGATCGACGGTCGCGGTCAGCAAGAGGACGGTCGGCCGGGTCATCATCTCCGATCGTCTCAGCCCCAGGGGCCGTGGAATGGGCGTGGGCCGAACCATTGCACGTCGCGCCGCTTGAACAGCGGCGTCAGAATGAGCCCGGCCAATATGCCGCCGATATGCGCCCACCAGCCGACATGGCCCTGATCGTCGGTGAAGGCGTTGAACAGCTGAAAGAGAATCCATGTGCCGACGAAGAGCGAGGCGGGCGCATGGATGGGGATGATGCCGGCGACGAGGCCGAAGATGGTGGAGCGCGGAAAGAGCAGAATAAACGCCGCGCAGACGCCCGAGATAGCCCCGGAGGCGCCGACGAGCGGCATGAGGGTGAGCGGCGCGCCCACAGCGAACAGCATGGCGGCCGAGACGCCGCAGAGCAGATAGAAGACGAGATAGCCGGCGGACCCCATGGCGTCCTCGACATTATCGCCGAAGACATAGAGAAAGATCATGTTTCCCGCGAGATGGCCGAGCCCGGAATGGAAGAAGAGGCTGGTCAGCAGCGTCCATTCGGGGCCGGGCGTGACGATCCAGGGGGCGAGCTCGGCGCGGCCGAACAGCACCGCCGGTATGAGGCCGAAGCCGCGCACCACAGTGAGCGGGTCGCCGAAAGATTCACTGAACACGGCGACGAAGACGAAGATGTTGATCGCCATCAGCGTCCAATTGACGTAAGGCCGCCGCACATAATGCAGCGGCGCGTCGTCATGTAGCGGCAGCACCATCTCGTCGCTTCTCCCCCGGCTGCGCCGCCTTCTCGTCCCAGGCGATGCGCGCCCGGCCTCGCGCCAATTTATAGCGCGGCCCGAGCTCTGGCCAATATGGGGCCGACGCGGGAGAGTGCGAGGCCGCGCAGCCCGGCTATGTCGAGGGCCAGCACGGCGCCGCAATAGACGAAGCCGCCGACCCCGACCTGCAACAGCAGGGTGAGAATGCCGGGCTCGAGGCCGGCGAGCGGATGCAGCGCCGCAATCATCGCCCCCGTCGCCGCCAGCGCGCCCAGCATGTCGCGCATGCGCGGCCATTGCGGCGAGGTGCGCGCCGCGAACAGCACCAGCGCCGCCAGCGCCGCCACATAGGCGAGGCATTGGGCGAGCGCGAGGCTGGAGGCGTCCGCGCCGCGCGGGATGACAAAGGCGAAGCAGAGGCCCGCGACCACCGCGACCGAGGCCGCGCCAATGAGCGGCGCCGTCTTCTTCTCGATCTGGAATACCGGATTGATCGCGAATTGAATCAGCCCCATGGCGAAGAGGCCGGGCAGCAGAAGATCGAGATAATGGCCGAACGGCCCACGAAATTGCGGCGGCACGATCAGCGCCTCGATCGAGGGCATTGTGAGCCATATGCCGGCGCAGGCGGGCAGCAGAAAGGCTGCGACGATCGTCATATTGCGGGCGATCTGCTCCTTGCCCTTCTCCGCCCCGTGCCGCTCATGGGCGGCGACGGCGATCTGGAACAGCAGCACGTCCAGCGCCGAGCCCAGCGCGTAAATGGCGCGTATGCCGAGATCATAGGCGAGCGAGAATTGTCCCGTCTCGGCGAAGCCGTAATAGGCGGTGACGAGCGCCCGCGCCGCCAGCGGCACGGATTGGTAGAGCATGTTCGCCGCGACGATGGGCGCGCTATAGGCGACGAGCGTGCGCGCCGTCGCCATGCGCGCGCCGCGCGGCGAGGCGCCGGGGTCCTTCAGCGAGACGCGCGCGGTGAAGACGGCGCCGAGCAGGCTGGCGAGGCTGCCGGCGATGGCCATTCCGGCCGAATGAAAGAGGAAGGCGCCGCCGCCGGTGAGAGCGAGCGCCAGAATATTCTTGGCGAGAACGACGCGGCTATAGCTCTTGTCCTCGAAGCGCGCGCGCAGCAGCGCCGTGGAATAGTCGAACAGCCCATTGATCGCCGCCGTCGCCAGAGCGAGCGCGATGAGCGTATCGCCGAGCGCGAAGGGCGGCGCGACGAGCAGAAACAGCCCGCCGACGACAATGACCGCCGCCGTGGTCGCGAGATAGGCGAAATCGAGCGTCGAGCGAATGGCGGGCTCCGCCTCGCGCACGCGCGTCGAATAAAAGCGCGTCGCCGAGAGGCGCATCCAATCGAAAGCGCCGGTCTGAATGACGACGCCGATCGCGAAAGCCAGCGCGAAACGGCCATATTCCTCCGGCCCGAGGAATTTCGCCACCAGCAGGCCGATGAGGAAATTGGCGATGGTGTTGGCGAGGAAGGCGGCGAGAACCTTCAATTGACCCTATCTCCCGAAGGCTCGCGTCTCCTTCTCCCGCCTGCGGGAGAAGGTGGCCCGGCGAAGCCGGGTCGGATGAGGGTCCCCGAGGCTTCCTGGAATCTTGCAAATCGCGGGCGGCGGCGCGGACCCTCATCCGTCGCGCATTCGCGCGACACCTTCTCCCACGCGTGGGAGAAGGAGCGAACACGAAGATCGAGGCTAGCGGCCAGGGACGAAGAAACCCTTACGCCGGCCATTTGCCCGCCGCCGTCAGCTCCCGCAGCGCCTGCGCGTCGCGGGGGGTGACGCCGGGATAATCGGCCTGCGCCGTCGCGGCGTCGAAATATTTCCAGGAGCGGGCGCATTTGACGCCCGAAGCCCGCCGCGGAACCACGGCGACGCCGGCGACCTCGGGCAGGCGGAAGGCCTCGGCCGGCCCCTCGCCCGCGTCGATCGCTATATCCGACACGATGCAGATTTCGGCAAAGTCCACGCCCGTGAGCGCCGCGCGCAGATCGGCGTCCGCCACATGGACGAGCGGCGCCGCCTCCAGCGAGGAGCCGATGCGCTTTTGCGCGCGCTCTATCTCCAGCGCGCCCGTCACCACGGAGCGGATGGCGCGCAGCTTCTCCCATTTTTCCGCCAGCGCCTCGTCGCGCCAGGACGCGGGCAGATCGGCGAAAGTCTCGAGATGCACGGACGCCGCATCGGGATAGCGCGACAGCCAAGCCTCCTCCGCCGTGAAGGCGAGGATGGGCGCGAGCCATGTCGTCACCACGCGGAACACCTCCTCCACCACGGTCAGCGCCGCCTTGCGCTTTGCGCTCGACGGCGGATCGCAATAGAGCGCGTCCTTGCGAATGTCGAAATAAAAGGCCGAGAGATCGCTGGTGAGGAAGGGCGTCAGCAGCGCGACGACCTTTTTGTAATCGAACTCCGCATAGGCCGCAGCGACCTCCTCGCCGAGCTCCGACAGACGATGCAGCACCAGCTGCTCGAGCTCCGGCAGATCGGCATGGGCAACCTTCTCGTCGGCGCGATAATGCGCGAGCGTGCCGAGCATCCAGCGGATGGTGTTGCGCAGCTTGCGGTAATTATCGGTGACGCTTTTGAGGATTTCCGGCCCGATGCGCTGATCGTCGCTGTAATCGACGCTCGCCACCCACAGGCGCAGAATATCGGCGCCTGCGTCGGCGATGACCTTTTGCGGCGCGACCACATTGCCTTTCGACTTCGACATTTTATGGCCGTGCTCGTCGAGCGTGAAGCCATGCGTCAGCACGATGTCATAAGGCGCGCGGCCGCGCGTGCCGCAGGATTCCAGCAGCGAGGAATGGAACCAGCCGCGATGCTGATCCGAGCCCTCGAGATAGAGCACCTCATCGGCGCCGCCGTCGCGCTTGCGTTTGATCCCCGCGAGGCCGGGGAAATGAACCGGGTCTTCCAGCGTGAAGGAATGCGTCGAGCCCGAGTCGAACCACACGTCGAGAACATCGTCGATCTTCTCGTAATCTTCGGGGTCGTAGTCGGGCGCAAGGAAGCGCTTCGCCGCGCCCTCCTCGTACCAGGCGTCGGCGCCCTCCTTCTCGAAGGCGTCCACGATGCGGGCGTTCACGCGCGCATCGACGAGAATGTCGTGGCCGCCCTTCTTCACGAAGACCGCGATCGGCACGCCCCAGGCGCGCTGACGCGAGACCACCCAATCGGGACGGTTGGCGATCATGCCGCGAATGCGATTCTCGCCCGCAGCGGGAACCCATTGCGTTCGGGAGATTTCGTCGAGCGCGATGTCGCGCAATGTGGGCGCGTTGCCGCCAACCACCTCATCCTGAGGAGCCGGCGCAGCCGGCGTCTCGAAGGATGGGCCGCGGGGCGAGCCCTCGTCCTTCGAGACGGCGCTTCGCGCCTCCTCAGGATGAGGGCTCGACTGCGCGAATTTCTTGTCGAGCGCGATGAACCATTGCGGCGTGTTGCGGAAGATGACCGGCTTCTTCGACCGCCACGAATGCGGATATTGATGCTTCAGCCGCCCGCGCGCGACGAGATTTCCCGCCGCGATCAGCGCCTGAATCACCGCCTCATTGGCGTCGCCCTTGTCGCCCTTTTCGGTGAGCACGCGCTTGCCCGGAAAGCCCGGCGCTTCATCGGTGTAGAAGCCGTCGGCGTCGACCGTATAGGGGATGCGCGTGTCGATGCCGCGCTTTGTCAGCTGTTGGCCGTTCGCAAGCCAAATGTTGAAGTCGTCGGCGCCATGGCCCGGCGCAGTATGGACGAAGCCCGTTCCGGTGTCGTCGGTGACGTGGTCGCCATCGAGGAGGGGGACAGGAAAGTCATAGCCCAAATGCGCCAAAGGATGCGCGCAAACTAAGCCTTCAAATCCTGTGATGTTTTCGAGAAGCGTCCATTCCGCGATTTTTGCCGCACGGCGAACTTCATCAAGAAGTGATCCCGCTATGACGAAGCGCTGCCCCACTTTGCATCTTGAGCCTTCTTCGATCTCTTTGACCTCAACCTGGGTATAATGGATCTTGTTGGAGAAACTCACTGCCCGGTTTCCGGGAAGCGTCCAAGGAGTCGTCGTCCAGATTACAATCGAGGTGTTCTGCAACTTGTCGCCTAGCGGCAATTTTTGGCCGGCCGACTCCCGATATTTAAGCGGAAACGCCACGAACACCGTGTCGCTGACATGATCCTCGTACTCCACCTCCGCCTCCGCGAGCGCGGTCTTCTCGACCACGCTCCACATCACCGGCTTGGAGCCGCGATAGAGCAATCCATTCTCGGCGAATTTCATCAGCTCGCGGGCGATATGCGCCTCGGCGGGAAAATTCATCGTGGCGTAGGGATTGGCCCAATCGCCCGTCACGCCTAGGCGCTCGAACTCCTCGCGCTGCACGGAGAGCCAATGCGCGGCATAGGCGCGGCACTCCTGGCGGAAGGCGACGATCGCTTTGGGATCGGCGAAATCGGGCTTCTTCTTGCCCTTGGAGCGGTAGTTCTCCTCCTCGATCTTCCATTCGATCGGCAGGCCGTGGCAGTCCCAGCCGGGGACGTAATTGCTGTCCTTGCCGGCCATCTGGCGGCTGCGGGTGACGAGATCCTTGAGGATCTTGTTCAGCGCATGGCCGATATGGATATTGCCATTGGCGTAGGGCGGGCCGTCATGCAGCACGAATTTCGGCCGGCCCTTGGCGCTCTCGCGCAGCTTGGCGTAGAGGCCGATCTTCTCCCAGCGCGCGAGGATTTCCGGCTCGCGCTGCGGCAGGCCGGCGCGCATGGGGAAATCCGTCTGCGGCAGATAGAGGCTCTTGGAGAAATCGGGGCCTTTGTCCTGCTGGGACTTGTCGTCTTGGGACTTGTCTCTGGTCTTCTCGTTCATCTTATCGGAAACCGCTGCGCTCGCGGGCTGCGCCCCGAGCCGGGGCGGCGCGCGAAAGGGAAGGGAAAACAAGCGGAAGGGCGCCTTGATCGGCGCGAGAACCCGGTCGCCGCGCGAGCTTGGATCACGCTCGAGCGCGGGCCGGGCCAATAATTCGTATGCTGCGGCGCAGGACCATGGCGGTTTTCTACCAGCGCAGACGGCCGCCGCAAAGCCGGAATATGGACCTTTCGCCCGTCCGGCGCCATATTGTCTGAAAATGAGGAAAACTGGCGCATGGTCACGCTCCCGCCTCCCGCCGCCGCCCTGCTCGATCCGCAGCGTCCCGATGCGCTGGAGAGCTTCGCGGAGAGAGCTGTCGAGACGTTCAAATCGCTGATCTCGCGCGGCGAGGAGCCTCGCTTCGCCGTCGACGCGATCGAGGGCCTTTCGGGCGGCTTCACGCGCGAGGAGATAGAGGCGATCGTCGTGCCCAAGCGAACGCTGGCGCGCCGGCTCGCCAAAAAGGAGCCGCTGACCGTCGAGGAGACGGACCGCGCCCTGCGCCTTGCCCGGATCGGCGCGCAGGCGGAACGCGTGTTCGGCAATCCAGAGAAAGCCGGGCGCTGGCTGCGCAAGCCTTCGCCCGCGCTCGCCGGGCAGACGCCCATCGCCATGCTGCGCAGCGAGACCGGGGCGCAGCTCGTCGCCGAGCTGCTCGGCCAAATCGCGCATGGCATGTTCGTCTGAACAAAAATGCGGCTCTGGCGCATTTCGAATTTCGCCGATCTCGAGGGCGGCGGCGGACTGCTGTTTCCGGCGCGCTGGCACAATGCCGGGCGGCCGATACTCTATGCGGCGGAGAGCCCGGCCGGGGCTTTGCTGGAGGTGCTCGCCCATCTCGATCGCGAGGATTTTCCAGACGCACTGCGTTTGATCGAGATCGATATCGCCGATCCGCCCTCGCTGGAGACGCTCTCGCCGGAGGCTCTTCCGCCCTTCTGGCGCGAGGACATTTCCGTCACGCGGTCGATCGGAGACGCATGGCTCGCCAGCGGGCGCAGCCTCGCCTTGCGCGTCCCCTCGGTTTTAGCGCCGCGCACATGGAATCAGCTGCTCAATCCGCGACATGCGGACTCCACGACGATGCGGATCGTCGCGACGGAACATTTTCCGCTCGACGAGCGGCTGAAATAGCCTTCAGGGGAGTCGGCGGAAAGGATTGCCGCCGGCGCCGGTGAGATAGGCGATCGCCCCGACGACCAGCGCGATGGGCAGCAGCACCATAAAAGCGCTGGCGAAGAAGATGAGCCCCATGGCGAGGATCACCGCGCTGGCGAGCGTCAGCAGAGCCGCGCCCACCGGCCCGACCTTGATGACCTTCACGCCATCGTTCCCGCCGATCCAAATGCGCGTGCGCGAGCGGAAGCGGGGACGGCTCTCGCTCTCGGGCGGGAGGATCTCGATCTCGGCCGGTCTGTCGATATCGTGCTTTTGCGACACAGGACGCTCCACTCGCGTTTTTCCGGTTCAGATCGAACCGGAAAAATGCTCGATTCCTTTATTCTGTCGTGTTTTCTTCACGCGAAGCAGTTCCCGCTTCGCTCGAAAACACTTTATTCGGCGACCTCGATATAGGGGCTCGCCGCGCCCGCGCCAATGAAAGGAGGAGAGAAATCGGCTCCCCTCAATTCGCCGCCTGCTGTCGCCACAGATCGCCCTGCGGCGCGCGCGTCTCGCGGTCGCCGAAGCGGGCGCGATAGACGGTCAGATTCTCGATCACGCGCTGAACGTAATTGCGCGTCTCGCTGATCGGAATGCGTTCCACCCAATCGATGGGATCGATCTCGCTTTTGCGCGGATCGCCATAGGCGTCGATCCATTCCTTCACCCTCTTGCCGCCGGCGTTATAGGCGGCGAAGGCGAGGATATAGGAGCCCTTGTGCTCGTCGAGCAGCATGCCGAGATGCGCCGCGCCGAGCCGCGCGTTGAAGGCGGGCTCGTCGATCATGCGCTTGAGATCGAAACCGACGCCCGTCTGCTGCGCGGTGTGGCGCGCAGTGGAGGCGATCATCTGCATCAGCCCCATGGCGCCGGCGCTGGAGACGGCTTTGGGATCGAAGGCGCTCTCCTGCCGAGCAATGGCGTAGACGATCGCCCGCGAGGCGGAGCCCGGCAGCGCCGCGAAAGTGGGTATGCCGAAAGAGGGGAAAGCCGCGTCGTCGATCGCTATGCCGCGATAGGAGGCGAGCTTGCCGAGCGTGAGGGAAATTTTGGCCTCGCGGCGGCGCTGGGCCACCTCGGTCAGCGCCGAGAGCTGCGCCTCGCCGACTAGCGTCTTGGCGGCGTCGGCGGCGAGCTGCGCCGCCATCTCCTTCTCGCCGGCGGCGAAGAGCAATTCCACCGCGCGCACCGATTCGTCGCGGGCGTCGCCATGGGCGGGCTCGGGCGTCGGACGCAAGGGCGAATCGAAGGCGCCGAGCCGCGCGCGCGCGAGCTGGCCGTAGAAAGTGGTCGATTGCAGCGCCGCGGCCTCATAGGAGGCGCGCGCCGCCTCGGCCGCGCCGGCGGCCTCACGGGCGCGGGCGAGCCAATAGGCGCCGCGCGATTTTTGAATCGGCGTCTCGGCGATGCGGGCGATCTCCTCGAAATGCCGCTGCGCCTTGGCGGGATCGCTCAGGAATCGCAGCGCGATCCAGCCGGCATGAAACTCCGCTTCGACGCGATAGGAGAGCGAGCGCGCCGAATGCTGCGCGCAGAGGGCATAGGCCTCGCCGAACTGCCCCAGATCCATGAGCTTGCGGGAGATGAGCCGCCGCTCCACCCACCAGGCGTCGCCATCGACGATGAGGCGCGGATCGCGCGGCGCCGTGCGCAGCAGCGCCGCCGCCTCTACGAGCTTCTTTTGATGCCGCAGCATGTGAATCCGCGCGAAGAGGATTCCGGGGTCCTTCTGCGCCTCGGCCGGCAGAGCGGAGAAAGTCTTTTCCGAAACGCTCTCATTGATCGCCAGCGCGCGGGCGCGGGCGAGATCGAGCGCATCCTTGCCGGCATGGGCGGCGATGCGCAGAGCGGGGCCGGTCTTCTCGGCGTAGAGCAGACGATCGGCGCGATATTTGTGATCGGCGACGTCGAGATAATCGCCGAATTCCTTTTTCGCCGCCGCCTCCAGCTGCTCGTTGAAATCATCCTCGCGCCACATGGGCTTGATGAGCGCCGCGACCTCCAGCGGCTCGCCGCGGCGGGCCATGACGCGGGCGAGCGCCAACCGTCCGGCCGGCGTCTTGGGCGGACGCTCGGCGAAATAGTCGACGATCAGCCGATCGGGGTGCTTGTCGCCATAGAGCGCCTCCTCGACGCGCTGGCGCAGCCAGGCCGAGGCCGGCCATTCGGGATGCTCGGCGAGGAATTTCGACAGGCGCACAAAGCCGGCCTCGCGCGGATGCAGCCGCAAGCCGGCCCATTGCGCGGCGGCGCGGGCGAGCGGCGCCTCGACGCCGGCGAGCGCCTGATCGCCGCCGGAAAAATCATTGGCCTTATAGGCGGCGAGCGCGCGGCCGAAAGCGTCGTAATCCGTTCCGAGCAGAACGGCGGCCTCGGGCGGCTGCGCGACGCGCGCCTCGAGATCGAGCCCGCCGTCCGGCGGCGCGTAAGAGAGCAGCTTGGACGCGGCCTCTCCCGCCGGCGGCCGGCGCAGCATGCCGGCGGCGCGCGGATCGGGCGGCGCGGCGGGACCGAGGAAATCATGCAGCGCTTCGCGCGCCGAATCGCGGGGCGCCCAGGGCGCTCGAGGCGAGAAGGGCTCTCGAGGCGAGGTGGCGGCGCCGGCGGGCGGCGGATCGTCGCCGTCGCGATCGAGCGTGCGGCGCTGCGTGGCCGGGTAGAAGGCCGCCGCCAAACCCAAGGCGGCGACGATGAGAACGAGGCGCGCGGCCCCACTGTGGCGATTCGTCATCGGCCCAACGCTCCGAACTCTTAACGTAAGCCAGCCTGCGGCCATTTCGTTGCGGAACTGTCAACCAAATCGCTAAGCAGCGGCATTTTCGAATTTTTCGCTCCGCGTCGACCGGCTGCTCGAGCTGTTCGCCGATTCCGCGCGGAGGGACGCCGCAAACCCTTTTCACCAAAACGCCCAGAGGCTATGACAGTCCCGTCTTCCCAGGGCGGAACGGCCGCCGCGAGGACGGACCGAAATTTCTCCGTACCAATCCCAGTCAGTAAGCGCGGCGATTACGGCGCCCGCGTGGCGCAGCGAAAGCGACGGCAGATGAACGACAAGCCAGTGTTCCGAGGATCCTACACCGCTCTGGTCACGCCTTTCGCCGATGGCGTGGTCGATCACGCCGCTCTGCGCGCGCTCGTCGACTGGCAGATCGACAGTGGGACGCATGGCCTCGTTCCCGTGGGCACGACGGGCGAGAGCCCGACCTTGAGCCATGAGGAGCATCGCGCCGTCGTCGAGACCGTGATCCAGCAGGCGGCCGGCCGTGTTCCGGTGATCGCCGGCGCCGGCTCCAACAACACGCGCGAGGCGGTGGAGCTCGCGCTCCATGCCCAGCAGGCGGGGGCGGATGGCGTTCTCGTGGTCACGCCTTATTACAACAAGCCGAATCAGGAAGGGCTCTACCAGCATTTCGCCGCTGTGGCGGAGGCGGTCTCCATTCCGATCATCGTCTACAACATCCCGCCGCGCTCGGTCGTCGATTTGAGCGTCGCCACTCTGGCGCGCCTCGCGCAGATCGAGTCCATCGTCGGCGTGAAGGACGCGACCGGCAATGTCGGCCGCATCCTCCAGCAGCGCGCCGCCTGCGGGCCGGACTTCGTCCAGTTCTCCGGCGACGACATTCTCGCTCTGGCCAGCGTCGCCGTCGGCGCGATCGGCGTCATCTCGGTCGTCTCCAATGTCGCGCCGCGGCTCTGCGCCGATCTGCAGAACGCCGCTCTGGCCGGGGATTTCAAAGCCGCTCTGGCGTTGCAGGACCGCCTGACCGCGCTGCAGCAGGCGATCTTCCTCGAGGCCGGCGTGACCGGGGCCAAATATGGCCTCGCTCTGCTCGGCCGCGTGCGGGAGGAAGTCCGGCTGCCGCTGGTCGCCTCCGCCGAGCCGACGAAAAAGGCCATTCGCGACGCGATGGTTCTCGCCGGCGTGCTGGACGCCTGAGCGGACAGCAGCAGGACGCGCGCCAGTGGCCGAGAAGGAAAACCCCAATTTCAAGGTCGTCGCCGACAATCGGCGCGCGCGCTATGATTATGAGATCGGCGAGACCTTCGAGGCCGGCCTGTCGCTGACCGGCACAGAGGTGAAGTCGCTGCGCACCGGCAAGGCGACCATCGCCGAGAGCTACGCCCATGTCGACCGCAAGGGCGAGGCTTGGCTCGTCAACGCCACCATTCCCGAATATCTCTCCGGCAATCGCTTCAATCACGAGCCCAAGAGGCTGCGCAAGCTGCTGCTGAAGCAGCGCGAGATCGCCAAGCTGGCGCAGGGCGTCGAGCGCGAGGGCATGACCATCGTGCCGATGAAGCTCTATTTCAACGAGCGCGGCCGCGCCAAGCTGCAGATCGCGCTGGGGCGCGGCAAAAAGCTCCACGACAAGCGCGAGGTGGAGAAGAAGCGCGACTGGGGCCGCGAGAAGAGCCGGCTGCTGCGCGACCGCGGCTGAGGGAAATATTCAGCGTTATTTTTCCAAAATTTCCCGAGCCCGCGCGAAGATTGCGCTGAACATCTGCGGCGTCAGCGCGCCCGTATTCGTGTTGAGGCGCGAGCAATGATAGCTGTCGATAAGAATAATACGCCTATTGCGAGTATTTGCGACGACCTCATGCTCGCGCCCATGGGCGAAGGGGAATCCGCCGGGCTTCAGTGAGAAGGCGCGCAGCACGCCCTCATGGGCGATGCGGCCGAGCGCGACAATTAGTCTCACCCGCTTCAGCCGGCGCAAGCCCGCCTCGAGAAAAGGGCGGCAGGCCGAAAGCTCGGCGGGTAGCGGCTTGTTGCCGGGCGGAACGCAGCGCAGAACATTGGTGATTCGGCAGTCGACGAGCGTGACGCCATCATCGGCGCGGGCGTCATAGACGCCGCGGGAAAAACCGGTTGCGGCGAGAGTGGCGTAGAGGAGGCGGCCGGCGTCGTCACCGGTGAAAGGGCGGCCGGTGCGATTGGCGCCCATGCGCCCCGGGGCGAGGCCGACGATCAGCAGGCGCGCCGCACGCGGGCCGAAATCTGCGACGGGCGCATTATGCCAGTCGGGATGGCGCGCCCTCAGCTCATGCCGGTACGCGACCAAGCGCGGACAGAGTGGGCAATCATGGCCCGGCTCGTCCGCGCAGGATACTGATTTCGAAGGATCAGGCCTCGTGATCGTCGTCGGGGGCGCCGCCCGGCGTCACCGGCTGCGGCCGGCGCTCCTGGAAGCGCTGCATGCGCTCGGCGCGCTCGCCCGGATCGCGGCCGATCTTGCCGACGAGATGGATGAGATCGACGAATTCGTCGGCCTGACGGCGAAGCTCGTCGGCGATCATCGGCGGCTGGGTGGTGATCGTCGAGATCACCGAGACGCGAACGCCCTTGCGCTGCACGGCCTCGACCAGCGAGCGGAAATCGCCGTCGCCCGAGAACAGGACCATATGGTCGATATGCTCGGCCATCTCCATCGCGTCGACGGCGAGCTCTATGTCCATATTGCCCTTGACCTTGCGGCGGCCGAGCGAGTCGACGAATTCCTTGGTCGGCTTGGTCACGACGGCATAGCCATTATAGTCGAGCCAATCGATCAGCGGACGAATCGACGAATATTCCTGATCCTCGATCAGCGCCGTATAGTAGAAGGCGCGAATGAGGCGGCCCTTGCCCTGGAACTCGCGCAGCAGCCGCTTGTAATCGATATCGAATCCGAGCGATTTGGCCGTCGCGTAGAGGTTGGCGCCGTCAATGAATAAGGCAATTCGTTCCGGGTCTGCCATAGTTGTTGGTCTCTTGTCGGGTCCAGTATGGAGGGGGCCGCCGCTTGCCGCACGCGCTGTCGACCCTACTGGCAGCACGCATCTCTACAATGACGCGAATCGACAGTGACGATAATCTCGAACTGCCGTCTCTGACAGGCGAGCCGTCTCCGAACAGCTCTACGTCACATTAAAGTCACGCCCTTCGTTAAAGCCGTAAATCGACCATGTATCGGCGGTCGTCAAGGGGGTACGCGAAAATTCTGCCCAGAAATACTACAGCAATAGACGGCTCCTCAAGCGGCAGCCCCTCCCGGCCGCGGCGGCCGGGCGCTGTCGCGCATTGCCAGCGGCAAAAAATTAGTGTAGCAGCCCGATCGATCGAACGCTAGAGGAGTCCGAGAAGTCATGGCGCGCGTCACCGTCGAAGACTGCATCGACAAAATCGAGAACCGCTTCGATCTGGTCCTGCTCGCGGCCCATCGCGCGCGGCTGATCTCCTCCGGCCAGTCCATTCTGGTCGAGCGCGACAAGGACAAGAATCCCGTCGTCGCGCTGCGCGAAATCGCCGAGACCGCGCTTTCGCCGGACGATCTGAAGGAAGACTTCATCCATTCGCTGCAGCGCCATGTCGAGGTCGACGAGCCCGAGACCGAGACCGTGCCGTCCCTGGCCGCCTCGCCGGATTCCGACGGCGGCGACGCGCAGTTCGACCGCATGACGGAGGAGGATCTTCTCCGCGGCCTCGAGGGTCTCGTGCCTCCCGCCGAGGTCGAGGACGAGGGCGAGTAATTCGCCGACCGAAGGGCGAACGAGAACGCTGCCCCGGACGGCTTTGCCGTCCGGCCGCTCCTCGCTACCTTCGTCCGATCTTCCTTGCTGAAAACGCTAGGGACCGGCGGCGAGCTGTTCTACAATAAATATGAATGCGGCCGTCGGCCGGTTTCGGGCGCTCGCGCCGCTTCCCGTCCGATCTTCCCCGTGAGCTCCGCGACGCCCCCGACGATCCGCGCAACCCGATCGCCGGTCGACGCCTATGATGCGCCAATACGAGCTCGTCGAGCGAGTTCGAAAATATAATCCGCAGGTCGACGAGGACCTGCTCAATCGCGCCTATGTCTACGCCATGAAGGCGCACGGCCAGCAGACGCGCGCCTCCGGCGACCCTTATTTCTCGCATCCGCTCGAAGTGGCGGCCATACTCACCGACCTCAAGCTCGACGACGCCACCATCGTCGCCGCCGTGCTGCACGACACGGTGGAGGACACGAGCTCCACGCTCGACGAGATCAATCGCCTGTTCGGCCCGCAGATCGGCAAGCTGGTCGATGGGCTGACCAAGATCGAGAAGCTCGACCTCGTCTCCAAGAAAGCCGCGCAGGGCGAGAATTTCCGCAAGCTTCTGCTCGCGGTCTCCGAAGATGTGCGCGTGCTGCTGGTCAAGCTCGCGGACCGGCTGCACAATATGCGCACGCTGCATTTCGTGCCGCCGGAAAAGCGCGCCCGCATCGCGCAGGAGACGCTGGACATCTATGCGCCGCTCGCCGGCCGCATGGGCATGCAGCGCCTGCGCGAGGAGCTGGAGGGCCTCGCCTTCCGCCATCTGACGCCGGAGGCCTATCAGGCGATCGAATCGCGCCTGCACGATCTGCGCGCCAAGAATGGCCGCATCATCAAGAAAATCGAGAAGGAGCTGACGCAGGAGTTCGCCGCTCGCGGGATTCATGCGGCCGTCACCGGGCGGCAAAAGACGCCCTATTCCGTCTGGCGCAAGATGGAACGCAAGTCGATCGCCTTCGAGCAGCTCTCCGATATTTTCGGCTTTCGCATCATCGTCGACGATGTGGAGGATTGCTATCGCGCGCTCGGCATAGTGCACACCAAATGGCCGAGCGTGCCGGGGCGGTTCAAGGATTATATCTCGACGCCCAAGCAGAACGACTATCGCTCCATTCACACCACTGTGATCGGCCCCGGCCATCAGCGCGTCGAGCTGCAGATCCGCACCGCGACCATGCATGAGATCGCGCGCTTCGGCATCGCCGCCCATGCGCTCTACAAGGATTCCTCCAGCGACGAGGGCAAGGAGGAGCTGGCCAAGGAGAGCCGCGCCTTCAAATGGCTGCAGGACACGCTGGAATTGCTCGCCCATGGCGACAGCCCGGAAGAATTCCTCGAGCATACGCGGCTCGAATTGTTCCAGGACCAGGTGTTCTGCTTCACGCCCAAGGGCGGGCTGATCGCGCTGCCGCGCGGCGCGACGCCGATCGACTTCGCCTATGCGGTGCATACGCGCGTCGGCGATTCGGCGGTCGGCGCCAAGATCAACGGACGCATCGCGCCGGTTCTGTCGCAATTGCAGAATGGCGACGAGGTGGAGATCGTCCGCGCCGAAAGTCATGTGCCGCCGGCGGCGTGGGAATCGCTCGTCGTCACCGGCAAGGCGCGCTCCGCCATTCGCCGCGCGACGCGCGAGGCGGTGCGGATGCAATATGCCGGGCTCGGCAGGCAGATCGTCACCCGCGCTTTCGAGCGCGCCGGGCGTCCGGTCTCGGACGAGAAGCTGAAGGCCGCGCTGCCGCGCCTCGCCCGCGCCTCGCTGGAGGACGCGTTCGCCGCCGTCGGCCGCGGCGAGATCTATTCGGGCGATGTGGTGAAGGCGGTCTATCCCGATTTCAGCGAGGAGCGAAAGCCCGCCCCGCAGATGCGGCTCGAGCCTGGCGAGCCCGGCTGGTTCGGCATGAAGTCCAACGTCAATGTGGTGTTCAAGGCGCCGGGCGCCGCGGATCAGGCGAGCGCCATTCCGATCCGCGGCCTACGCGGCGACGTGCCGGTGCGCTTCGCGCCGGAGGGCGGCGCCGTGCCGGGCGACCGCATCGTCGGCATACTGACGCCGGGCGAAGGCATCACCATATATCCGATCCAATCGCCGGCGCTGACCGCCTTCGACGATCAGCCCGACCGCTGGCTGGACGTGCGCTGGGACATAGACCCGGAGAGCCGCGAGCTGTTCCCGGCCCGCCTCGTGGTGACGGCGATCAACGAGCCGGGAACGCTCGGCGGTCTGGCGACGCTGATCGGCGAGACGGGGGCCAATATCGACAATGTCGCCTTCGCCATCCATTCTCCCGACTTTCGTGAGATGCGATTCGATCTCGAGGTCGCCGATCTGAAGCATTTGAACGACATCATCGCCCGGCTGCGGGCGAGCGCTCTGGTCAGCAAGGTCGAGCGCGTCATCGGGTGAGGAAACATGACCGCTCGCCGCATACGTCTCGGCGTGAATGTCGATCACGTCGCCACCATTCGCAACGCCCGCGGCGGCCAGGGGCCGGACCCCGTGCGCGCCGCCCTGCTGGCGATAGAGGCCGGCGCGGATGGCGTCACCGCGCATTTGCGCGAGGATCGTCGCCATATTCGCGACGAGGATATGGCGCGCCTCAGAGCCGAGATCTCCAAGCCGCTGAATTTCGAGATGGCCGCGACCGAGCAAATGCTCGATATCGCGCTGAAGACGAAGCCGCACGCCGTCTGCCTCGTGCCCGAGCGCCGCACCGAGCGCACCACGGAGGGCGGGCTCGACGTCATCGGCGGCCATAATCATCTCGTCCCCTTCGTCGATGAGCTCAATCGGGCCGGCATTCGCGTTTCTCTGTTCATCGAGCCGGGCGCCGAGGCGATCGACGCCGCCGACTCTATTCGCGCGCCGGTCGTCGAGTTGCACACCGGCGCCTGGTGCCACGCCGTCGAGGTGGGAGATCACGAGGCCGCCGAGCGCGAGTTCGCCCGCATCGTCACGGCCGCGGCGCATACGGCGGAGCGCGGGCTCGAGTGCCACGCCGGCCATGGGCTGGACTATGCGACGGCGCGGCGCATTGCGGCGCTGCCGCAGATCGTCGAGCTGAACATCGGCCATTTCCTCGTCGGCGAAGCGGTCTTCGTCGGCCTCGCCGAATCGATCCGCGCCATGCGTCGGGCGATCGACGAAGGCGCGGGCGCCGCATGATCATCGGCTTCGGCAACGATCTCTGCGACATTCGCCGCATAGAGCAGGCGCTCGAGCGCTATGGCGAGCGTTTCATCCGCCGCTGCTTCACCGATGTCGAACGCGAGAAATCGGAAGGACGCGCCGCCCGCGCGGCCTCCTACGCCAAGCGCTTCGCCGCCAAGGAGGCCTGCGCCAAGGCGCTCGGCACCGGCATAAGCGACGGAATCACCTGGAAAACCATGGGGGTGGTCAATCTGCCCTCCGGCAAGCCGACGGTGGAGCTGACCGGCGGCGCCGCCGAGCGTCTGGCCGAGATCGCGCCAAAGGGCGCGCGGATCGTCATTCACCTCACCTTGACCGACGAATATCCGCTCGCGCAGGCCCAGGTTCTCATAGAGGCGCTGACGTGATAGACGAGCTTTGCGAGCGAGCCGGAAGGCGCGCGGTCCGAGGCCCGATGGACCGCGCGCCTTCCGGCTCGCTCGCAAACGGACGACCAAGAGCGGCTTTGGCCAACTAAGGAGTGACGTGGTTTGAGCAGGAACGTCTCGGTCGCCGAACGGCGCGACGAAGGTGGTTTGCTCGAGACGATCAAGGTGATCGTCCAGGCGCTGGTCATCGCGCTCGTCATTCGCACGCTGCTGTTTCAGCCCTTCAACATTCCCTCGGGCTCGATGATCCCGACGCTGCTGATCGGCGATTATGTCTTCGTCTCGAAATACGCCTATGGCTATTCGAACTACTCGCTGCCCTCCGTGCCTTATCTCGACTGGCGGCTCGATCTCTTCTCCGGCCGCGTGCTCGGCTCGCAGCCCAAGCGCGGCGATGTGGTGGTGTTCAAGCTGCCGCGCGACAATGAGACCGATTACATCAAGCGCGTCATCGGCCTGCCGGGCGACCGCGTGCAGATGATCGAGGGCCGCCTCTATATCAATGGCGAGATCGTGCCGCGCGAGGCCAAGGCCAAGGAGAAGCACGAGGGCCGCGACGGCCGCGAGGTCGAGGTGCCGACCTACACCGAGACGCTGCCCGGCGGCGTCGCCCATACGATCATCGAGATCGAGGGCGACCACGGCTATAAGGACAACACCGAGCTCTTCGTGGTGCCGCCGAACAATTATTTCATGATGGGCGACAATCGCGACAATTCCACCGATTCGCGCTTCGCGCCGGAAGAAGGCGGAGTCGGCTATGTGCCCTTCGAAAATCTGGTGGGCCGCGCCGAAATCATCTTCTTCTCGGTGCAGAAGGACGAATATGCTCTGGCCTTCTGGCGCTGGCCCTGGACGGTCAGATGGGATCGGCTGTTCAAGCCGGCGCATTGACGCGGCTCGACGCAAAGCAGACGCAAATGGGAGCTCTCGGTCGGGAGGACCTCGCCACGCTCGAGGCGAGCGTCGGTCATGGCTTCGTCAATCGCGGCCTGCTCGAGCATGCGCTGACCCATGTCAGCGCCTCGGCGGCGCGGCCGGAGTCCTATGAGCGGCTGGAGTTTCTCGGCGACCGCGTGCTCGGCGTCGTCGTCGCCCATATGCTCTATGAGAATTTCCCGCAGGAGAGCGAGGGCGAATTATCGCGGCGGCTCGCCGATCTCGTGCGCAAGGAATCCTGCGCCGAGGTCTCCGAGCGCTGGGGCGTCGGCCCCTTCATGCGGCTCGGCGACGGCGAGGCGCAGACGGGCGGACGGAAAAAGCGCGCCATATTGGGCGATATGTGCGAGGCGATCATCGGCGCGGTCTATCTCGACGGCGGCCCGCAGGCGGCCGAGGCCGTGGTGCGCGCCAGCTTCGCCGAGCGCATGCGCGCGCCGGGACGCCGCCTGCGCGACGCCAAGACCGCGCTGCAGGAATGGGCGCAGGCCCGCCGCCTCGCCACGCCGCGCTACCGCCTCGCCGCGCGCAGCGGGCCGGACCATGCGCCCTTCTTCGAGGTGGCGGTGGAGGTGGAGGGTTTCGAGGCCGCGCGCGGCGCCGGCGCCTCCAAGCGCGCCGCGGAGCAATCCGCCGCGCAGGCCTTTCTCGACCGCGAGGGGATAGAGAGGGAGGACGCGTGAGCGACATGCAGCGCCGGCTCGCGCGATATTCGCCGCTTTCCTTCTCCCCGTTCACGGGGAGAAGGTGAGGATGAGGGGCTCGGGGCGTTTTCCCTTGCTGGCTCGCGCCCCGAGCCCCTCACCCCGACCCTCTCCCCGCGAGCGGAGAGAGGGACATATTCCGAAAATCCGATGACATCGAAAGGCGCATTCTCGTGACCGAAACAAGCTGTGGCTTCGTCGCCTTGGTCGGCGCGCCCAACGCTGGCAAATCGACGCTGCTCAATCAGCTCGTCGGCGCGAAAGTCTCCATCGTCTCGCGCAAGGCGCAGACGACGCGCGCGCTCGTGCGCGGCATAGCGCTGGAGGGCGAGGCGCAGATAATCCTCGTCGACACGCCCGGCATTTTCGCGCCCAAGCGAAGGCTGGACCGCGCCATGGTGGCGAGCGCCATCTCCGGCGCCGGCGACGCCGACGCCATCGTGCTGCTGGTCGACGCGCGCCGCGGCCTCGTTCCCGAGGTGGAGGAGATCGTCGCCAAGCTCGCCGCGCTCACCGCGCCCAAGATTCTCGCGCTCAACAAGATCGATCTCGTCCCGCGCGATTCGCTGCTGGCGCTCACCGCCGCGCTCACGCAAAAGGCGAATTTCATCGAGACCTATATGATCTCGGCGCTGAACGGCGACGGCGTCGCCGATCTCAAAGCCAAGCTCGCCGCGCTGATGAAGCCCTCGCCCTGGCTCTATCCCGAAGACCAGCTCTCCGACGCGCCGCTGCGGCTGCTCGCTTCCGAGATCACGCGCGAAAAGATCTTCGAGCGTCTGCACGACGAATTGCCCTATCAATCGACGGTCGAGACCGATTCCTGGCAAAATCAGAAAGACGGCTCGGCGCGCATAGAGCAGACGATCTATGTCACGCGCGACGGGCAGAAGAAGATCGTCATCGGCGAAGGCGGCCGCACCATAAAGGCGATCGGCCAGGCCGCGCGCCGCGAGATCGCGGAAGCCGCCGAGCAGAAGGTGCATCTCTTCCTGTTCGTGAAGGTGCGCGAGAATTGGGCCGACGATCCTGAGCGCTATCGCGAGATGCGGCTCGATTTCCCGAAGGAATGACGCGGTCGACATTGTGCGACGAGATCATCCGCTCGCCTTCAGCCGCAATCCCCGCGAAACGATGCGCGGCTCGATAATATCGAACAGCCCTTGCACGGCGAGCGCCATCAGCGCCGCCGGAATCGCGCCTTCGAGGATCAGCGCGAAATTATCCAGCCGCACGCCGGTGAAGATCGGCTGGCCATAGCCGCCGGCGCCGATCAGCGCGCCGAGCGTCGCAGTGCCGACATTGATGACCGCCGCCGTCTTCAGCCCCGCGAGTATCGCCGGCGACGCCATCGGCAACTCGACGAGCAGCAGACGCCGCCAGGGCGTGAGCCCGATGGCGATCGCCGAATCGCGGATCGCGCGCGGAATGGTCGCAAGGCCGGTCGCGACATTCCGCACGATCGGCAAAAGGCTGTAGAGGAACAGCGCGGCGATGGCCGGCGAGGCGCCTATGCCGAGCAGCGGAATCATGAAGACGAGCAGAGCGAGCGAGGGAATCGTCTGCAGCACGCTGGCGAGGCCGAGAATCGCATGGCCGAGACGCGGACGCTTCGCCGCCGCGACGCCGAGCGGCAGAGCGACGAGGATCGCCGCCGCGAGCGAGACGCCAACGAGAAAGAGATGCTCGCGCGTGCGTCGCCACAGCCGCTCGGCGAGGCTCTGCGAAGGCGCGGGCGCCTCGACGCCGAATTTCGTCGCGACGAAATTCGCCGCCGCCTCGCGCTCTGTGCGAAGGCCCGCCCGCACCGCGACATTCATCGCGATCATCGCCGGCGCGTCTATGCGGCCCTCGAGGCGCAGCATGGACATGACCGCCTGTGGCGCGCGCCGCTCGAGATCGGCGCGATAGAGCAGGACGGCGCGATTCTCGGCAAACAGCTTGCGGTCGTCGACGAGCGCGAGAATGCGCCGGTCGGCGAGCTGCGGATCGGTGGCGTAGAGATCGACGACGTCGATCGCGCCCTCGATGAGGCCCTTATAGGCGATGTCGTGATCGAGCCCGCGCACATCCTCCGTCGTGAATCCATAGGCCGCGCGCAGCGCCGGCCAGCCATCGGCGCGGGCGAGCAATTCCTCGCTCAAGCCGAAGACGAGCGAGGGATGCCGCGCGAGATCGGAGATGGTCTCGACGCCCAGCGCCTCCGCTCTGTCGCGCCGCATGCCGAGCGCATAGCCATTGCCGAAGCCTAGTGGCAGGCTCATGCGCAGCCCCAGCTCGCCGAGGGCGTCGGCGAGCTGGCGATCATTGGCGAGCCGCAGCTCGTCCAGAATCTCCTGCCGCAGCGTGCCCGTATATTCGGGATAGGCGTCGATCTCGCCGGAGAGCAGCGCGTTCCACACGAGCCGCGTGCCGCCGAGCGCCGGACGGCGAATGACGCGCGCGCCCGAGGCGGCGGCGAGATCGGCGACCATGTCCGAGAGAATGACGGATTCGGTGAAGCTCTTGGAGCCGATGCGCACGAGATCGCCCTCACGCGCACAGGCGCCGAGCAGAAGGAGCGCGAGCAAAATTGCAAGAGCGCCCCTCATCGCGCGCCCTCCGGCGGAAGCGGCAGATCGGCGAGACGCCGCGCGCTGGCGCGCACGAAGCGCGTGACGAACTCCTCCGCCGGCCGCTCGACAAAATCGGCGAAACGTCCTTGCTGGACGATGCGTCCGTGATTCATCAGCACGATTCTCTCCGCGAAGAATCCGGCCTCGGCGAGGTCATGCGTGACGATGACGACGGTCTTGCGCAGCCGCGCGAATATGGCGGCGAGATCGTCCTGCAGATCGGCGCGGATCAGCGGATCGAGCGCGCCCAGAGGCTCGTCCATCAGCAAGATTTCGGGATCGAGCATCAGCGCGCGCATCAGCGCCACGCGCTGCCGCTGGCCGCCGGAAAGCTCGGCTGGAAAGCGCTCCAGCGCCTCGGCCGGAAAGCGCGTGAGCCGCAGCAGCTCCTCGAGCCGCGCCGCGCGGCGCTCCGCCGGCCAGCCCATCTCGCGCGCCATCAGCTCTATGTTGCCGCGCGCGGTGAGATGCGGGAAGAGGCCGCCCTCCTGAATCACATAGCCCATGAGGCGCCGGAGCTTCTCCGCCGAGCGCGGCGTCAGCAGATGGCGCGCCACCTCTATCTCGCCGTCGTCCGGCGTCACGAGCCCGACGATCATCGAGAGAAGCGTGGATTTGCCGGAGCCGGAGGGGCCGATCAGCGCCGTCGTGCGCGCGGGCTCTATCGTCAGCGTGACGTCGTCGACGACGCGCGCGCCGCCGAAACATTTACGGACATGCTCCAGTCGGATCATGACTGCGCCGCGGCGTCGGGTGACGTCGCTCAAATGGCGCGCGCGGGCGTGGTTCCAAGGGGTCGGCCGCGGCGAAGATGCGGGACGTCGCATGCGGCCTCGGCTTGAATCCGGCGGAGCGACGTGAGAGCTTCGCGCTTCCGCGGCGTCGCCGCTCGGCGTTTCCTCACCCGATGGCGTCGCAACGCAAGATCATCCATATCGACATGGACGCTTTCTATGCGTCGGTCGAGCAGCGCGACGATCCGCGATTGCGCGGACGCCCCGTCGCCGTCGGCTCGCCGCGCGAGCGCGGAGTGGTGGCGGCGGCGAGCTATGAGGCGCGCGCTTTCGGCGTGCGCTCGGCCATGCCCTCCGTCACCGCGCTCAGGCGCTGCCCCGATCTTCTCTTCGTTCCGCCGCGCTTCGACGTCTATCGCGATGTGTCGCGGCGCATTCGCGCGATCTTCCTCGACTACACGCCGCTGGTCGAGCCGCTCTCGCTCGACGAGGCCTATCTCGACGTCACCGAAAATCGCAAGAAGATCGCCTCCGCCACCCATATCGCCGAGGAGATAAGAGCGCGCATTCGCGAGGAGACGCGGCTGACCGCCTCGGCGGGCGTCTCCTACAATAAATTTCTGGCCAAGCTCGCTTCCGACCAGAACAAGCCGGACGGTCTCTTTGTCATCACGCCGGACAGAGGCGCGGAATTCGTCGCCGCCCTGCCGATCGGCAAGTTTCACGGCGTGGGGCCGGCGACGGCGAAGAAGATGAATGCGCTCGGCATAGAGACGGGGCTCGATCTGCGCGCCAAGCCCCTGCCCTTTCTGCAGCGGCACTTCGGCAAATCGGGCGGCTATTTCTACGGCATTGCGCGCGGCGTCGACGAGCGTCCGGTGCGGCCGGACCGCATTCGCAAATCGATCGGCGCGGAAGTGACCTTCGCGCATGATCTCTTCGCGCTCGAGGAGGCGATCGCCGCTCTTTCGCCCATCGTCGCGCGCGTCGCCGCCCATTGCGAAGGCGCGCGCATCGAAGGACGCACGGTGACGCTGAAAGTCAAATATGCGGATTTTCAGCAGATCACGCGGCGCAGCACCGGCGCTGCGCCGATCGCCTCCCGCGCCGCGCTGGAGGCCTGCGCGCTGGCGCTGCTGCGCCCGCTGTTTCCGTCAGATAAAGGCGTGCGCCTGCTCGGCGTCACGCTCTCCTCGCTCGCGCCCGCGGGCGGAAGCGAGGATCCGCAGATGAGCCTCGCCGTCTGAGACGGCGAAGCCTCACGGCGCCGTCCACGGATAGGTCCACGTCTCCGTCAGCGTCAGCGGGCCGGCCTTGAGGAAGGCGCGAATATCCGCCGTCTGGCCGGATTTCACCGCTATGTCGAACATCACGCGCATTCCGTCTATGTGCGGATTGGCGGCGACGCTCGAGCGGATGACCGTGCCATTCGCCGCCGAGGCGACGACCTCCACCTGCGCGGGATCATTGACGTAATAAGCGAGATCGCCGCCGGCGAAATCGACGATGAAGCGATGCGCACCCAAGGTCGTCGCCTCGCTCGAGCCGAGCGCCCGCGCCGGCGCCTCGAATGTGTTCACCGCGCGGCCATTGGGCGAGAGCCGCGGCAGATCGAGCAGCGAGGTGATGCGATAGGCGTAGGAGAAGGGCTTGCCGATCTCCAGCGGCTGCGCGCCGACAAAGGCCGCGACGATATTGTCATTTGTCTCATCGAGCGTCGGCAGCTCCAAGAGCTCGACGGCGCCCTCGCCCCATGATCCTTGCGGCTCGATGAAATAGCTCGGCCGCCGCTCATAGGCGAGATCGATGTCCTGATAGGTCTCGAAATTGCGGTCGCGCTGCATCAGCCCGAAGCCGCGAATATTCGGGTCCGAGAAAGTGGTGAGCCGCGCGATGGGCGCATTGGCGAGCGGGCGCCAGAGCCATTCCTTCGACTCGCCATGGACGAGCAGCCCGTCCGAATCATGCAGCTCTGTGCGGAAGCCGTCGCGCATGCGGCGGTCGTTCTCGCCGGTGAGATACATTGAGGTGAGCGGCGCGAGGCCGAATTTCGCCTTGCGGCGCGGAAAGATGGTCGCCTGCACGTCGATCGTGCTGTCCTGGCCCGTCGTCAGATCGAAGCGATAGGCTCCGGTCGCCGCCTCGCCGTCGAGCAGCGCATAGAAGGTGATGCGATTGCCGCCCGGCTGCGGCGTCTCGATCCAGAACTCGCGGAAGAAGGGGAAGACTTCCGTATTGTCGCCGCAGTCGACGCAGAGCGCGCGCGCCGAGAGGCCATAGCGCTGGCCGCGGCCGAGAAAGCGGAAATAGCTGGCGCCGAGGAAGGAGATCACCTCGTCGTGCACATGCGGATCATTGAGCGGGAAATGCAGGCGGAAGCCGGCGAAGCCTATGTTGATCGGCAGCGTCCGCTCGAATTTGTTGCGGCCATAGTCGAACAGCGCCGCCGAATAGGGAATGGGCGTCGGAATGCCGTCCCTTATCGTGTTCACCGTCACCGGGCGCTTGTAGAGAAAGCCCAGATGGAAGGTGTGCAGACGGAAAGAGCCCGGAATATTCGAGAACAGCGCCTTTTCCGGACGGAAGCGCAGATCGCGGAAAGAATCGAAGTCGAGCTTCGCCAATTCGTCCGGCAACTGCGGCGGCGCCGCCTCGAAAGGCGCGCCGGCGAGGTCGCGAGCGCGACGCGCCACATCCTCGAGGCCGAAGCGCGGCTGCGTTCCGTTCTGCACGGATTGCGCGACGGCGC
This sequence comes from Methylosinus sp. PW1, assembly GCF_000745215.1. Taxonomy (NCBI): domain Bacteria; kingdom Pseudomonadati; phylum Pseudomonadota; class Alphaproteobacteria; order Hyphomicrobiales; family Methylocystaceae; genus Methylosinus; species Methylosinus sp. PW1. The sequence continues at coordinate 2,401,994 of NZ_JQNK01000009.1, read as the reverse complement.
GCCCGAGCGGCGCGGCCTGAGCGCCCGCCGCGACCATCGCGCCGAGAAGCCGGCGGCGTGTGATGTCGATCATTTCAGTCGGTTTCCGAGAAAATTGAGCGACGGGCGGAAGCCCGTCTTCTGGTCGCAGACGAATCGGGGTCGCAGACGAATCGGGCGTTCTTGGGGACGCCGCCCCGTCTGCGAGCGCGGCGCGCGTCGCCCGGCCCCGTCCGAGCTTCTGCGTATCCGGCTTTGCGCCGGCCCGCAAGACGGGGGAGCTATCACCCCGGGCGGGGCGCAAAATGGGCGAAAGGGCGACAAATTTCGCCGGGGCGCGAAAAAGCCCTTGCAGAGCGGGCGAAAGCGCGTATTTACGTTCTCGCCCACTTTCGCACGTGCCTGTGGTCGTGTGTCGGTCGATGGGGATCCGGACAAGAGGCCGGTCAACCATCGGAATAAAACCGGCAGCCGGAGGCGAAACCGGCGAACCTCGCCTGAGCGAGGGATCGCGACTTAAAGCAACGACGGACCGGGCTTTTTCGTCTCTGTCGACCCTCCAAAGGTCGGCGTACCGAAGAGGCTTGTCTTTCTTGCCGGGCGTGCGGAAAGGGAAAAATCCCCTTCCAAGCGATGGCTATTCGAATCGGATTCGATGTCCGTCTGGACATTCGCGTCCGTGCTTCGTCTAGCCGACGGCGCATCACCCGACCGTCCTGCGCTTCGCCGCGAGCGAGGCCTTGGCGGTCATGGAACGCAGTCGTCTCGATGTTCAGCGCGCCTCCACAGCGTGCTGCGCAAACGACGTCGTGCATCCGATCGAAGCCCTTGGCCACTCCGCGGCGCTATATGCCGCGACTTCGTTGGGGATGCCGCAAATGACGGATCGTATTCGCGAATTTTTGGAGGCCCGTCGTCGCGCCGGACGCGATGTCGGCCCCTGCCTCGTCGTCGACCTCGAGGTCGTGCGCGACAATTACACGAGCTTCGCCAAGGCGCTGCCGGACACGCGCGTGTTCTACGCGGTGAAGGCCAATCCGGCGCCGGAAGTGCTCTCGCTGCTCGCCTCGCTCGGCTCCTGCTTCGACACGGCCTCCGTCGTCGAGATCGAGCAGGCCATGGCCGCCGGCGCGACGCCGGAGCGCATCAGCTTCGGCAACACGATCAAGAAAGAGCGCGACATCGCCCGCGCCTATGCGCTGGGCGTGCGCCTCTTCGCCGTGGATTGCGAGGCGGAGGTCGAGAAGATCGCCCGCGCGGCCCCGGGCTCCAAGGTTTTCTGCCGCATTCTCTGCGACGGAACCGGCGCCGAATGGCCGCTGTCGCGCAAATTCGGCTGCACGCCGGATATGGCGCCGCGCGTCCTCGAGCACGCGCATCGCCTCGGCCTTGTCGCCTATGGCGTCTCCTTCCATGTCGGCTCGCAGCAGGGCAATCCGAACATGTGGGACGGCGCGCTGAGGTCGGCCTCGTCCATCTTCCGCGATCTCGCCGAGCGCGGCATTCAGCTGCAGATGGTCAATCTCGGCGGCGGATTTCCGACCCGCTACCTCAAGAATGTGCCGGCCGTTAAGGCCTATGGGCAGGCGATCTTCCGGGCGCTGTCGAAGCATTTCGGCAATCGTATTCCCGAGACGATCATCGAGCCGGGCCGCGGCATGGTCGGCAACGCCGGCGTGATCGAGGCCGAGGTCGTGCTCGTGTCGAAGAAGTCGCGCGAGGACGAGGTTCGCTGGGTCTATCTCGACATCGGCAAGTTCAACGGCCTCGCCGAGACGACGGACGAGATGATCCGCTATCCGATCCGCACCGAGGCGGACGGCTCCGCGACCGCGCCTTGCGTCATCGCCGGGCCGAGCTGCGATTCGGTGGACGTGCTGTATGAGAAGGAGCCCTACCTCCTGCCCATCAGCTTGGAGATCGGCTCGAAAGTGCTGATCGAGGGAACCGGCGCCTATACGACGACCTATTCGTCGGTCGGCTTCAACGGCTTCCCGCCGCTCGAATCCTTCGTGATCTGACGCCTCGGCCGCGGGCCTCTCGGCTCGCGGCCTCCCGCCCAAATCTCTGTCCCGTTCGGCGGGCGCGCTGCGATGCGCGCCAGGCGCGAGGGTCGTCCGTCCTCGAAGGGAGGAACCGATGGCCTTTGAATTCTCTTATCATGAGACCGGATCGCTCGGCTTTCCGGGCGTCGGCATGGCGGCGGAAGGGAGCCGCTCGGCTCGCCGTCCCGTTTGCGTGATCTCGGAGGAAGCCCCGGAAGACATTGCCGCGCGCGAGGCGCTGCTCGACGCGGCCTTCGGCCCGGCGCGCTTTCTGAAGACTTGCGAGCGGCTGCGCGAAGGCCGCATGCCGGCGCGCGGTCTCGCGCTGGTCTGCAAGGATGAGGATCGCCTCGTCGCCACAATGCGCATGTGGGCGATCTTCGCCGGTCCGGGACGTCCGGCGCTGCTGCTCGGCCCGCTCGCAGTGGCGCGCGACTATCGGTCTCTCGGCCTCGGCGCCGCCATGATCGAGGCGGGCCTGTCGCGTGCGGCGGTCCGCAATCATCGCGCCGTTCTGCTCGTCGGCGACGCGCCCTATTATGCGCGCTTCGGCTTCGAGACCCGCTTCACCGACGGGCTCACAATGCCCGGTCCGGTCGAGCGCGAGCGCTTCCTCGGCCTCGAGCTGACGAAAGGCGGGCTGACGGGAGCGTCGGGCCGTGTTTCCGCCGCCGGCCTGACCGTCCGGGCGGCCGCCCCGGCCATGATGATCGGCGAGCTGGCGCGCGCGGCGTGACGGTCGAAGGACCGCGAGTCGGAAGGGAAGCCCTTTCGGGCCGCCCGCCTCTGAGCCGACCGGCGCCCGCCCATTCGTGAAAAGCAAAACGCCCGAAGTCTCGCGACTTCGGGCGTTTTGAATTGGTCTCTCTGAGGAAGCGGCGCGGCGGCCGCCTCCCGGAAGCACCCGGCGATCAGTGCGCCAGCGACTTCACATCCGCAATGCCGGCGGAGACGAAATCGGTTCCGGCGACGCCCTTGCGCAGCACGGCCTCGGCGACCTTCACCGCGGCGTCGGCGGCGCTGGCGCGCACCTCGGCGGCGGCCTGAGCCTCGGCCTGAGCGATTTTGTCCTCCACCTGCTTGGTGCGGCGGGTGATATAGTCCTCGAGGCGCTGGCGCGCTTCGGTCGCCAGCAGCTCGGCCTCGCTCTTGGCCTGAGCGACGATCGCCTTGGCCTCTTCCTCGGCCTCCTCGCGCTTCTTCTCGAAGGAGGCGAACAGGCTCTCGGCCTCGCTGCGCAGGCGCTCGGCCTCGGCGAGCTCGCTCTTGATTCGGATCACGCGCGCGTCGAGCGCGGCCGCGAGCTTCCTATGCGCGCCCACATAGAGGAGCAGGAGGACGAAAATGCCGAAGCCGATGGCGACGAAAACTTCTGCGTCGAAATGCATGGCTCGACCTCTCAGCTCGCCTTGATGTTACGATATTCGCCCTGCAGCGTCTCAGCGGCGAAACGGGCGCCCGTCAGCTTCTCGAGGATCGCGCCGGCGGCGTCGGTGGCGATCGCCTCGACATTGGCCAGCGCCTCGGATTTGGCGGCGAGAATCTGCGCTTCGGCGGCGGCGACCTTCTCGGCGAAGGCGGCTTCCTCGCTCGCGCGGCGCGCGGCGGTGTCGGCGGCGGCCTGCTGCTGGGCGGCGCGGCCGATGTCCTGCGCCTGCGCCTTGGTGACGCGCAATTTCTCGTCATGCGCGGCGGCGGCTTCCTGCGCCTTCGCCTGAAGCTCGCGCGAGGCGAAGAGATCGCTCTCGATGCGGCTCTCGCGATCGTGCAGGATGGAGCCGATGCGCGGCAATGCGATGCGCGACATGAGAAGATAGAGAAGCCCGAAGGTCAGCGCCAGCCAGACGAGCTGCGGAACGAAATTCTCCGTCTGGAACGGCGGAAACTCGCCTCCGCCGTGATGCTCGACGCTCGTTTGCGTCGCGCTCGGCTCATGGGCTCCATGCGGCGCCGCCTCTTCGGCGGCGAGAACGATATTCGCCATGACGGCTTCCAGCCTCTTGTCTGCGTGGGAGACGACAAAGGCTCGGGACGCGTCCCGAGCCTTCGTTCATTGAGGCCTTTAGGCCTTGAGATAGAGCAGGATCGCGATCAGGAACGCGAAGATGCCGAGACCTTCGGCCAGCGCCGCGCCGATGATGGCGTTGGTGAACTGGGCGGCCGCGGCCGACGGATTGCGCAGAGCGCCGTTGAGATAGTTGCCGAAGATGATCGCGACGCCGATAGCGGCGGCGCCCGTTCCGATGGCGGCGAGACCAGCGCCGATCGGACCGTAGACGGAAACATCAGCCATTGTTAGCTCCTGCTCTTTTTTAGACGGGCGACCATTTATTGTTCGAATATTTATCAGTGGCCCGGGTGGATCGCGTCATTGAGATAGACGCAGGTGAGGACGGTGAAGACGAAAGCCTGGAGGCAGTTGACCAGCAGCTCCAGAGCGTAGAGCACGACGACGCCGAGGACCGGGACCGGCGCGAGCGCCGCCCAGGAGCCGGCGCCCAGCAGCATCACCGCGAGACCGCCAAAGACGGCGAGCGTGATATGGCCCGCGAGAATATTGGCGAAGAGACGAACGGAGAGCGACACGGGCCGCGACAGGAAGGAGATGATCTCGATCGGGATCAGAATGACCAGCACCGGCGCGGGAACGCCATGCGGCACGAACAGCCGCAGAAAGCCGAAGCCGTGGCGATAGAGCCCGTAGAGGATCACCAGAAGGAGAACGAAAGCCGCGAAGGCGAAGGTGAGGACGATCTGGCTCGACAGCGAATAGGTGTAGGGGACGAGGCCGATCAGATTCGACATCAGAATGAAGGTGAACAGCGTGAAGACGAAGGGGAAGAAGCGCATCCCTTCCTTGCCCGCCGTGGAGCGCACCGTATTGGCGACGAATTCGTAGAGAACCTCGGCGAGCGCCTGTCCGCGGCCCGGCACCAGCGCGCGCTTGGACGTCGCGAATATGGTGAGGATGATGGCCGCCGAGGCGGCGAGCAGCATATAGAGCGAGGCGTTGGTGAAGGAGACGTCGACGCCATTGATGAAGTAAGGCGCAATACGCTGGAGCTCGAACTGCTCGGTAGGATTCATCGCTCGATCCGGACGGCGCCCGGCCCTTCATCTCCGCGGCGCCGAGGGAGTCGGGCCGCCTGTTTCATCCGCCGCCTCGCGCGTCTTTCGGCGCGACGAAGCGAAACACATTGTAGAAGCCTGCAGCGACGCCGAGCCCCAGAAACAGGATCAGCAGCCACGGCCCGGTGCCGAACCAGCGATCCGCCTGCCATCCGATCAGCGTCGCGACGAGAATCGCCGCAACGAATTCGGACAGCACGGTGAAACCCGCGCTCAGCGCCTTTCCGAACGACCCGCCGACCGGCAATCCGCCGCCAGTCTCGGCGCGTCGCTCCTCCTCCTTGCTGCCGAGCTCGGCCTGGAGCCTCTCCAGCCTCGCGCGCAGCTCGCGGTCGCTCACATTCTTGTCCGTGGCCATCGGCTCTCCTCCTCGCGCAAAAGCTTCAGAGCACGCGCGAGCAGCATAGATGATCGCCGAAGAAACGCCCGGACAGGGGCGACGGAAGGGATTTCGACGCGACGCGATATCGGCCGGGCGGCCAAGTCGTTCGAGCCGCGCGCAACATATGGGCAGCGCCATTTCGTGTCAAGCCGCAGCCGCCGCCGCGAATCGCCCGGAAAACCAGGGTTTTTCCGCGATTGTCCATTTCTTGCGCAGACTCCTTTTCGCGGTTGCGAGATGGTTCGCGGCCGCAATGTGACGCCGCATCCCCTCGCCTCGCCCTTCCGACCCTCAGAGAACGCACGAGGAGCCATCGGGGACGATTATGAAGGTGCGAGGCCGCCTGCGCTCTTTCGCGGCGGGGCGAGGAATGGCATGGTTCGTCCCGAGCGCGCGCAAATGCATCGATTTCATCGCGCGATCGAAAATTTTCAGTGGCGTCGAAGGCGCCGTTCTGGCGTCATCTTCCGAACGATCCTCGCGCGCGCGACGATGCGGATGGCGGACCAATGACCGAGCTGCGGAACTTCGATCTCAATCTGCTCGTCGCCTTCAATTTTTTGATGGAGGAGCGCAATGTGTCGCGCGCGGCGCAGAAAATGTTCATCACCCAATCGGCGATGAGCCATGTGCTGCAGCGCTTGCGGCAGCAGCTCGACGATCCGGTGCTGGTGAAGACGCCGCAGGGAATGAAGCCGACGCAGCGCGCGCTCGCCCTGGTCGAGCCCGTCGCCTCCATATTGAACGAGGTCGAGCTCGTGATCCGCGGCTCGAAGGAATTCTCTCCGGCGACGACGCAGCGGCGGTTCACGATCGCGACGAATGATTATGTCGAATTCTGCCTGCTGCCGCCGCTGATGAGATCGGTGAGCCGGCAAGCGCCCAATGTGGAGATCCATCTGGTGCAGACCTCCGGCTCGCTGCGCGAGGCGGCGGACGCCGGCGATGTCGATCTCGTCATCGGCTTCGACGTGATCCTCGATTCGACGCCCTATGTCCGGCGCGAGCGGCTCTACACCGATCGCATCGTCGCGCTGGTGCGGCGCGACCACCCCGATTTTCCGACCGATGAGCCGACGCTCGAGCAATTCGTCGCGGCGCGGCACATGTTGATGTCGCGACGCGAAGCGGGCACCGGAATCATCGACGATTGGCTGGAGCGCCGCGGCCTCGCGCGCAAGGTCTCGCTCGTCGTGCCGAATTTTCTCTCGGCGCCCTGGATCGTGGCGAGCAGCGATCTCGTCTTCTCATTGCCGCTGCGCATCGCCGAGCATTTCGTGCGCCTCGCGCCGCTGCGAATATTGGAGATACCGATCGAGTTCCCGACCTATGATCTGCTGATGGTCTGGCACTCGCTGCAAGACCGCGAGCCGGCGCACGCCTGGCTGCGCCGCGAGATCGTGGAGATTTGCCGCGGCGTCGTGGAGGAGCCGGCGGAGGAAGCGCCGCGGGCGCGTGCGAAAGGGCGAGAGGCTGTGTGAGAAGCCCCCTCCCCGGCCTCCCCCGCTTCGCGGGAGAGGGGGTGGATTCCGCGCTTCATCGAATGTTCGCGCAGCGTTTGCCGCCTTCCCTCTCCCGCGATAGCGGGGGAGGGTGCGGGAGGGGGACTCAGCGCGAGAATTTCTTATATTTCAGCCGATGCGGAATGACGCTGTCGATGCCGAGGCGACGCTTCTTGTCCTCCTCGTAATCGGCGAAATTGCCCTCGAACCATTCCACATGCGAATCGCCCTCGAAGGCGAGCATGTGCGTGGCGATACGATCGAGGAAGAAACGGTCATGCGAGATGATGACGGCGCAGCCGGCGTAATCGACCAGCGCTTCTTCCAGCGCGCGCAGCGTGTCGACGTCGAGATCATTGGTCGGCTCGTCGAGTAGCAGAACATTGGCGCCCTGCTTCAAAATCTTGGCGAGATGCACGCGATTGCGCTCGCCGCCGGAAAGCATGCCGACCTTCTTCTGCTGGTCGCTGCCCTTGAAGTTGAAGGCGCCGCAATAGGCGCGCGAGTTGATCTCGCGCTTGCCGAGATAGATGATGTCATTGCCGCCGGAAATCTCTTCCCACACGGTCTTCTTGTCGTCGAGCGCGTCGCGTGACTGGTCGACATAGCCGAGCTGCACGCTCTCGCCGACAGTGACGGCGCCATTGTCGGGCTTCTCCTGACCGGTGATCATGCGGAACAGCGTCGTCTTGCCGGCGCCGTTGGGGCCGATCACGCCGACGATGCCGCCGGGCGGCAGCTTGAAGGTCAGATCGTCGATGAGCAGGCGATCGCCGAAAGCCTTCGACACATGCTCGACATCGATGACATTGGCGCCGAGACGCTCGGCCACCGGAATGACGATCTGCGCCGTGGTCGGCGCCTTCTCATTCTGCTTGGCGACCAATTCCTCATAGCGCTGGATACGCGCCTTGGACTTGGCCTGCCGCGCCTTGGGCGAGGCGGCGATCCACTCGCTCTCGGCCTCGAGGGCGCGCTGGCGAGCCTTGTCCTCGCTGCTCTCCTGGGCGAGGCGCTTCTGCTTCTGCTTCAGCCAGCTGGTGTAATTCCCCTCATAGGGAATGCCGCGGCCGCGATCGAGCTCGAGAATCCACCCCGTCACATTGTCGAGGAAGTAGCGGTCATGGGTGACGATCAATATCGCGCCCGGATAATTGCGCAAATGGCCCTCGAGCCAATTCACCGTCTCGGCGTCGAGATGGTTCGTCGGCTCGTCGAGCAGCAGCATTTCCGGCTGCTCGAGCAGCAGGCGGCACAGCGCCACGCGGCGCCGCTCGCCGCCGGAGAGCTTTGTGACGTCGGCGTCGTCGGAGGGGCAGCCGAGCGCCTCCATCGCCTGATCCACCTGGCTGTCGAGATCCCACAGGCCCTTGGCCTCGATCTCGTCCTGCAGGCGGGTCATCTCGTCGGCGGTCTCGTCCGAGTAATTCACGGCGAGATCATTGTAGCGGTCGAGAATCGCCTTTTTGTCGGCGACGCCGAGCATGATATTGCCGCGCACGTCGAGCTCTGGATCGAGCTGCGGCTCTTGCGGCAGATAGCCGACGCGCGCGCCCTCCGCGACGAAGCCCTCGCCCGTATATTCCTTGTCCATGCCGCCCATGATGCGCAGCAATGTCGATTTACCGGCGCCGTTGACGCCGAGCACGCCGATCTTCGCGTCCGGGTAGAAGGACAAATGGACATTGTCGAGGACCTTCTTGCCGCCCGGATAGGTCTTGGTGAGACCTTGCATATGATAGATGAACTGCCGCGCCATGGGTGATCGGTCCCGCTAGAGAAAAATGCTCGGCGCGATGTTTAGCGCCTTTTGGGCGGAAGTGAAAACCGGCTTTTTGCGTCGAGGCCGGCGTGGTCGCGGAAGCCCCGTACGTCGCGGCAAGTTGACAGCGGCGGGGCTTTTCCGCAGAGATCGCCCGTCTCCAACGAGAGCGGGCTCATGCGCGTCTTCGTGACCGGCACGGCCGGATTCATCGGCTTCCATCTCGCGCGGCGCCTGCTCGAGCTCGGCCACAGGGTCGACGGCTTCGACGGGCTCACGCCTTATTACGATGTGACGCTGAAAGAGGCGCGCCACGCCCGGCTCGCCAGCTTCGAAGGCTTTCGCCCCCATATCGCCATGCTCGAGGATATGGAGGCGCTGACCCGCGCCGTCACCGCGGCGGAGCCCGAGGTCATCGTCCATCTCGCGGCGCAGGCGGGCGTTCGCTACAGCCTCGAGAATCCGCGCGCCTATGTGGACGCCAATCTCGTCGGCGGCTTCAATATTCTCGAGCTGGCGCGGACGCAGGGCGTTCGCCATCTGCTGATGGCCTCCACCAGCTCCGTCTATGGCGGCAATCAGGACGTGCCCTTCCTCGAGAGCGAGCGCGCCGATTTTCCGCTGACGCTCTACGCGGCGACGAAAAAGGCCAATGAGGCCATGGCGCATTCCTATGCGCATCTGTGGGCCATTCCGACGACAATGTTCCGCTTCTTCACCGTCTACGGCCCCTGGGGCCGGCCGGACATGGCGCTGTTCAAATTCGTCGACGCCATAGAGAATGGCCGGCCGATCGACATCTACAATCACGGCGAGATGCAGCGCGACTTCACCTATGTCGGCGATCTCGTCGAGGCGATCCTGCGCCTCGTCGACCGCGCGCCGCAGATCGGCGCGGACGCCTCGGTCTCGCCGGTCGCCCCGTTCCGCATCGTCAATATCGGGCGCGGCGAGCCGGTGGGCCTGCTCGATTTCATCGAGGCGATCGAGCGAAAATTGGGCAAGACGGCGATCCGCAACTATCTCGAGATGCAGAAGGGCGACGCCCCCCGCACCTTCGCCGATTGCTCGCTGCTCGAGCGGCTGACCGGCTATCGCCCGCAGACCTCGGTGGAGGAAGGCGTCTCGGCCTTCGTCGACTGGTATCGCGCCTATTATGACGGCCGCTGAGGTCCGGCCGTGAGCAATCCTTAACCATCTGTCTGAGACAAGACCGTAACCGCCGCGCGGGGGCGATTCGCGCCCTCCGGCGCGGCCTTGGGCCTCGTTTCGGAGAGCGTTTCATGGCCTTGGCTTGCACTTCAGGTCTCGACACCGGCTTCGTCGAGCTCGGCTATGCGAAAGTGGCGGCGCTCGGCGTCGTGCAGGGCATCACCGAGCTTCTCCCCATCTCCTCCACGGCGCATATGCGCATCGTGCCGGCGCTGCTCGGCTGGAAGGACCCGGGCTCGGCCTTCTCGGCGGCCATGCAGCTCGCCGCTCTGGCCGCCGTGGTCAGCTATTTCTGGAAGGATATTCGCGGAATCGCCGTCGGCTCCATCCAGGCGGCGCTGCGGCGCGATTTCAGCGATTGGAACTTCCGCTTCCTCATCTGGATCGTCCTCGCCACCATCCCCATCGGCCTAGCCGGCATCGCGCTCTCTGGCGTGCTGAACGCCTGCGGCTCGCCGCTGCGCTCGCTGCCGGTCATCGGCATCTCCTGCATCGTCATGGCGGCGCTGCTCGCCATCGCCGAGCTCTATTGCAACCACTCCCGCACGCTGGACCATGTGAGCCTGAAGGATGCGCTGGTCGTCGGCTTCGCCCAGGTGGGGGCGCTGGTGCCGGGCGTCTCGCGCTCCGGCTCCACCTTGACCGCGGCCCTGTTCCTGGACCTCAAGCGCGAGCAGGCGGCGCAATTCTCCTTCCTGCTCGGCCTGCCGGCCATCACCCTCGCCGGCCTCAAGGAGCTCTATGAGCTGCACAAGGCGCATCTCGACGGCCACGGCTGGTCGGTGCTGGCGGTCGGCCTCGTCGTCGCCTCCATTTCGGCCTTCGCGGCCATATGGGGGCTGATGCGCTTTCTGGAGCGCTTCTCCACCTGGCCCTTCGTCGCCTACCGGGCCTTTATCGGCGTGGTCCTGCTCGCCGGCGCCGCCACCGGCCTATTGTCTTGAGCCGCAAGGGAGGCGGCGCCGATTCGGCCATTTCGACGCCGCGATCTTTTATTTTTGTTCGCTTTGTCGGCGCCCGGCTCTTGCCCAAACAGGCCCTCGGGACCTAACATCGGAGCCATGGTCGAGACCGCCACCCTCATTCGCCATGCTGGACCCGGCGACGCCGAGGCGATCACGCATGTGCACGACGCCTCCTGGCGGGACGCCTATCGCGGCGTCATTCCGGGCGGGGAGCTCGAGCGCATGATCGCCCGCCGCGGGCCGCAATGGTGGGCGCGGGCGATCGTGCGGGGCAGCGGCATTCTGGTGCTGGAGTTCGACCAGGACGTCGTCGGCTATGTCACCTATGGGCGCAATCGCGTGCCCTCAATGCCTTACTCGGGCGAGATCTTCGAGATTTATCTGCTGCCCGAATATCAGGGCCTCGGCTTCGGCCGACGCCTGTTCAACGCCGCGCGGCAGGAGCTCGCCGCGCATGGCTATCTCTCCACCATCGTCTGGGCCTTGGCCGATAATGACAAGGCTCTGGCCTTTTATCGGCGGCTCGGCGGCCTCACCGTTCGCCGCGCGGAAGAGCGCTTCGGCGACGACATGCTGGCGCGCGTCGCCTTCGGATTCGTCTCCGCGCCCGTCCGCTGACTTTTCCCACCGTCAGGAGTTACTAGATGCGTCTCGACGCCATTGAAATCGGCGCGAATCCCCCATTCGAGGTCAATGTCGTGATCGAAGTGCCGCTGGGCGGCGAGCCGATCAAATATGAGCTCGACAAAGCCTCTGGAACGCTCGTCGTCGATCGTTTCCTCTACACGTCGATGCGCTATCCCGGCAATTACGGCTTCATCCCGCACACTCTGTCGGAAGACGGCGACCCCTGCGACGTGCTCGTCGCCAACACGCGGCCGATCGCGCCCGGCGCGCTGATCGCCGTGCGCCCGATCGGCGTGCTCTACATGCGCGACGAGGCCGGCGGCGACGAGAAGATCATCGCCGTGCCCGCGCCCAAGCTGACCAAGCGCTACGACAAGGTGCAGAACTACACCGACCTGCCGGAGATCACGACGCGGCAGATCGAGCATTTCTTCGCCCATTACAAGGACCTCGAGCCCGGCAAATGGGTCGAGGCGGCCGGCTGGGGCGACGCCGCGGCGGCGCATAAGATCATCAATGAAGCGATCGCGCGGGCGAAAAAAGCCGAGTAGAGAGCGAATAGAGAGTAGCGAATAGCGAGTAGCAAAAACTATTCGCTACTCGCTATTTCGCTCTTCGCTCACCCCTTGGGCGCCGGCGGCGTGCGCGAGATGATCCCCTTGCGCATCGCGTCCGGCCGATCCTTCTTCGGCACCAGGCCGGTTTCCGACGCCGTATAGCGGCGCGCCGACTCGATGAGATCGTCCACATCGACGACCTTGTCGAAATCGCCCAGCACATAGGTCCACTTGCCCCGCGCGGCCATGGCCACCGTGCAGGGGCGCGAGCACACGCCGAGACATTCTACCGGCTCCGCCGCGATGATCGCGCGGTCCTCCGCGGTGAGGCGCGCGCCGAGCGCCTCGAGCAGCGCATGGCCCGGACGCACCTCCGGATCATCCTTGGCTCGGCACACGGTGCACACATAGACCGTCGTTTCTTGGACCGTCGTTTCCGGCTCGCTCACCTGACCTCCTTCGCCGCTCACTTCGGCGGCTCATATTTGCACTGCGCCCCGCCGCCGGCCTTTTGCGCGACCTCGTCGGGCTCGACCGCGCAGTCGATAGCGGAGGCCGCAGCATAAATCGTTCCGGCTGCGCCGTCCGGCGGCACGCCCACCTCGAGCAGCGTCGCGAATATCTCATGCGCGAGGCGGCCGGCGAGCTGGACCTTCTTCTGGCCGAAGGTCAGCTCGCATGCATGCTGCGTGATGTCCACATTGCTCGCGCGGCAGCTGATCGAATCGACGATCACTTCTATCGTCTTGCCCTTGGGAAAAGCGATTTTCGCATGTCCGTCGGCGAGCTTGCCGAGCGCCGCCTTCGCGGCCGGCTTCACCGCCGGCGAATGCTTGCCGGCGAGGGCGGCGAGCGACAAGGCGCCGGCGCCATCCGTCGTGGAGGCGGCGAGGGCGGCGCCATCGGCCGCGAGAATGAAAAGAGCGGTCACGAAAATCCGTTTCATGCGCAATTCCTTCCGAGCTTCGCGCCTTGCGCGCGAGGGCGGAGAATTGCGGCATGCGGGGCCGAAATCATGGCGCGAAGGCGGCGAAGCTCAGGCGAGCGCGCCGCGGCTCTCGATCAGATCGCGCCGCTCGGAGGGCAGAGTGGGCTCGCGCTCGCCGCCGCAACATTCGATCGACAGACGCGCGACATTCTCGATGGTGACGTCGCGCGTCTCCGTGCGCACGCCGATCTCGCGCAGCTTGGCGAAAGCGCGCGACAATGTCTCCTGCTTGACGCCGAGCCGCGCGGCGATGAGCCGCTTGTCATAGGGCAAGCGCAGGCTGCAGCTTTCGACATTCGGCGGACACAGCGTCAGCAGGAAGCGCGCGAGCCGCTGCTCGGCGGTTTGGCCTTTGAGCGATTCGATCTCGCCGATCAGCCCGCTCAGCTTGCGCGCGGTCTCCTCGATCACCGCCGATGCGAGCGACGGGGATTCGCGCAGCATGAATCGAAATCGCGGCGCGGAGAGCTTCATGAGCTGCGCCGGTCCAACGGCTTCCGCGCCGACGCGATAGCTTTCGCCGTCCGGGCTCAGCGCCTCATAGAGGCTCTCGCCGATATTGCAGATATTGATGAGAGTCTCGTCGCCGCAGGAGGCAGTGCGCGTCAGCTTCACGAATCCGTCGACCACAATGGCCACATGCAGCGCGCGATCGCCTTGACGAAAAATCGTTTGTCCGTCTTCGAACTGTTCTAATTTCGCATCGCGGGTGAGCCGCTGCATCGACTGCGCATCGACAGTCGCAAACATCGGCACGCCTCTAAGAGACGGCGGCTCCAGCATCAGCGCGCTCCCGCGGTCGCCGACTTTATTTGCGCAAATCGGCGCGTTCGTCGGTCATTGCAGGCAATCTACCGCGAAGCTTCCCCCTGGGAAAGCGCTCGCTCTCGGACAGGAGGTCGCACGAAGCACGCGCTCCGGCGCCGCGCGCGCTCGTAAAAAGCCGCGATCCGCCTTTGATTTCTGGACTTTTCGCTATTCGCGCGGCGCTGCATGAAAATGAGAGAGCGCAGCGTCTCGGCAATATTGCGCAAACGCCGAGCCCCGCGAGATTCAATCGCCTAAGTATTTTTCGCAGCTAATCATGATATTTTTTTCGGCGGATCGCGCTCGAGCAGGAAGATCGCCTGCGCGCCGAAGAGATTCCAAACCCACCAGGGCGCGTTCACGCGGATGGGCGCGCCGGCGTGATCCAGCGCCGCGCCGCGCTCTATATGCGCGCCCAGCGCTTCGACGAGATCGACGAAATCCCTGATCGTGCAGAGATGTATGTTGGGCGTGTCGTACCAGGCGTGCGCCAGCGTCGTGGTCTGCGGCATGCGGCCTTTGGCCAGCAGCGACAGCCGCACTTTCCAATGGCCGAAATTGGGGAAGGAGACGATCGCGCGCCGGCCGATGCGCAGCATGTCGACCAGCACTTGTCGTGGATGATGCGTCGCCTGCAGCGTCTGCGAGAGAATCACATAATCGAATCCATCGGTCGGATAGTCGCGCAGATCGGTGTCGGCGTCGCCTTGAATCACCGACAAGCCTTTGGCCACGCAGTCATTGACGCCGCGCTGCGACAATTCCACGCCGCGTCCGTCCACCTGCTTGGTGTCTGCCAGCAATTGCAGCAGCGCGCCGTCGCCGCAGCCGACGTCGAGCACGCGGCTGCCCGGCGCGACCATCGCCGCGACGGCGGCGAGATCGAGACGAACGGGGCGTTCCTGCGCGCTCTGCGGAAAGATAGGAGCGTTCATCGGCTAGGCCTCCCCGGCCCGCGGCAGGCCGCGCGCAGCGGCGGCCGCCTCCAGAAATCCGCGCGTCGTCGCAATGAAATCCGGCTCATAGACGAGAAAAGCGTCATGGCCCTTGTCGCTGTCGATCTCGACGAAGGAGACCGAGGCGCCGCCGGCGTTGAGCGCATGCACGATGGCGCGCGAGGCGGAGGTCGGATAGAGCCAATCGGTGTTGAAGGAGACGACGCAAAAGCGCGTCTTCGTTCCCTTGAACGCCTGCGCCAGCGAGCCGCCGTAATCGGCCGCGAGATCGAAATAATCGCAGGCGCGCGTGACATAGAGATAGGAATTGGCGTCGAAGCGATCGACGAAGGCCATGCCCTGGTGACGCAGATAATTCTCGATCTGAAAATCCGCGTCGAAGGAGAAGGTGGGCGCCTCGCGGTCCTGCAGCTTGCGGCCGAACTTGCGTTGCAGCGCCGGCTCCGAGAGATAGGTGATATGCGCGGCCATGCGCGCGACGGCGAGGCCTTTCTCGGGCCGCACGCCCTGCTCCAGATAGCGCCCGCCGCGCCAATCGGGATCGGCCATCACCGCCTGCCGGCCGACCTCGTGAAAGGCGATATTCTGCGACGAGTGCTTGGGCGCCGTCGCGATCGGCATGGCGGAGAAGACGCGCTCTGGATAGCTCGCCGCCCATTGCAGAACCTGCATGCCGCCCATTGAGCCGCCGGCGACGCAGAAGAGCTGGTCTATCCCGAGATGATCGATCAGCATCGCCTGCGCGCGCACCATGTCGCGAATGGTGACGACCGGAAAATCGAGGCCGTAGGCGTGGCCCGTCGTGGGATCGATCGAGGATGGGCCGGAGGTGCCGAGGCAGCCGCCGACGACATTGGAGCTGACGATGAAATAACGCTCCGTGTCGAAGGGCTTGCCGGGGCCGACCATGACATCCCACCAGCCGGGCTTGCCGGTCAGCGGATGCACATTGGCGGCGTGCTGGTCGCCGGTCAGCGCATGGCACAGCAGAATGGCGTTGGAACGCGCGGCGTTCAGCTCGCCATAGGCCTGGTAAGCGATCGTCAAAGGCGCGACGCAGCCGCCCCCATCGGTGATGAGCGGCTGGTCCAGCGGGAACTCGACGATGCGCCCATTGAGCGGGTCCGAAGAGGACAACGTCTCTATGGCTGGAAGCGCATTGGCCAAATTCTTCTCTCCTGTTCGATATGCCGAACAATTTGTTCGGCAACATCGGCGGCCGAGAGGAGAGTGTCAAGGCCTTGGGCGTTCAGGGCGCATGTCCGCGGCCCCTCACCGCGTCGCGGACTTGGGCGGGCCGGCGAAGGCCTGGGGCGGCAGGCCGGGATCGAAATGGACCGCGGCGGCCCGGGTCTCCACCGGCTTGGTCTCCACCGATCTGGCCGGCTCGCTGTAGCGGCGAACCTCGGTCGTCGTCTCCTCATGGCGATGGAGAGGCCTGACCTTCGCCTTATGGACCGGCGGCCGCTTGGCCGGGGCGGCGATGCTCGCCACCGTCGCCGGGGCCGCGGGCCGCTCGCCGGCGGCGGGCGGGCGCGCAGGCGCATCGACGCCGCTGCGGGCGGCGTCGACGACGCGCTCCACATTGGCGGCCTCGGTGGCGCGCAGCCGCGAGAACCAATCGGCGAATTGCTGCTCGGTGACGCCCTTGCGGCAGAGGCGCATGCGGATCGAGGCGGGAATCTCGTCGCCGCGAACGATGGTCGTGGCGGCGGCGTCCGGCCGGGCGACGGCGCGCAGATCATCGACCCATTGCCAGGCGAAGGCGCAGCGCGTTCCCTCCGGCCCCGGCCCCACGGCGAGGCCGAAGGGTCCGAGCTCATTGCGCAGCGGCTTGGCGACGATGCGCATGCGCGTCGTCGGAAAGCGCAGCGACAGCTCCTGACGCACGCCGACCTCGGTGGGCCTGCCCATGGGGATCTCGCCCTCATGGCCGCTCCCGGCGGCGGCCGCGCGAATGTCGACGGTCAGCTCGTTCCAGCCCTTGCCCATAAGGGCGCGGTCCAGCGCGACGCTTTGACGCCAGCCATTGGCGTAGCGGCGCTCCTCGAGGCCGCCGCGCACGCGCGCTTCCACCGGCAGCGCCAGAATGGCGGCGGCGCCGCTGCGCGCCTCGACGCCCTGCGCCGGCGGCGGCGCCGCTGTGGCGCCCGTCGGCGTCGGATCGACGGCGAGAATGCCGCGCGTCGGGGAGCAGGCGGAAAGGCCGAGCGCCAAGAGCAGCAGCGGCGGCGAATGTCTCGAGAAACGGCTCATGACGAAACTCCGAAAAAGAAATTCAGCGGGACTGGCTCTGCTTGGACGAGGGCAATGAAAGCACCGCGGCGAGATCGGGCGGCGGCGGCGCGGCGCCGTAGCGATTGCGCGGCGCCATGGCGGTGGCGACATGCTCGGCGGCGCTGGCCGTGAGCTGCGTGTCGGCGTCGGCCTTCTGCTGGCCGATCCAGGCCGGATCCGCCTCCTGATTGGCCCATTGCGTGCCGGTCGGCGCGACCTGCTCGGAGGCCGGCGGCCAGCTCGCCAGATCGACGGCGTTCCAGCCGGGCGAGAGGATGAAGCCATAGCGCTCCGAGGGCATCGGTCCGACGCCGGGCACGCGCCGCGCCACCAGCGGCGCCTTGCCGGCGAGCGGCTCCGTCCGCAGGCCGACCGGAACGGCGGCGGCCGCGACCGGCGCCGGCGCCGGCTGAGCGGAGGACGAGCGCGCGGCGACCAGCGGCAGAGGCGCGAAGCGCAGCGGATTTTCCGCCGTCACCGCCAGCGGGAATTTGCCGCGTGCGGCCTTCAGCACGCGCTCGCGCTGCTGCTCCTGCGCCGCCACCTTGGCGGCGTCCGGCGTCGTCGCCTCCTTCTTCTCGGCCTCGACGCGCAGGCGATCGCGCTCGGCGGCGAGCGCCGGCCCCGCCGGCCCCGGCACCACATAGCCGGCCATTTTCACCGCCGGCCCATGCGCCTTGGCGGCGACGCGCGAGTCGCAGGGGAAGGGCGGATGATAATAATCATCCGGGAACAGCAGCTCGACGAGCTTGGGGAACAGCCCGTCGTAGCGGTTGATGAGCTCCAGCGCCTCCTTGTCCTTGCGCAGGCGCTTCAGCGTCAGCACATAGCCGTAGAGCGTCGCCTCCTTCGGGAACCAGGCGACCGCGCGCTCGAACCAGAAACGCGCGACGTCGAATTGGCAGGAATTATAGGCGTACCAGCCGAGGCCCTGCGCGCCTTCGCCGGAGGCCGATTCGATCGTCACCGCCGCATAGCGGGCGAGGCGCGCCGGCTCGACATAGGGCGGCGTCTCCTGCGTGAGATCGCGTTCCAGCAGATCGAGAAAGAGAATGCCATTGTTCACCAGCGGCGCGCGCCAGGCGTAGGAGACCTCCTCCGCCTCGCGGCGCAGATCGAGCGCGCGCAGCGTATGGGCGAGCCCATGCGCGATCATGGCGTCGCCGCCATTCTCGATCGCCGCCTTGAAGGATTCGAGCGCGTAACGAAAATCGCGGCGCTTGTATCGCAGCCAGGCGACGAGGCCGAGCTGCTGCGGCTCGCGCGTGAATTTGGCGAAATTCTCGAAGCGCTGCAGCTCGTCGGCGGAGATATCGTCCTTGCGCTCGTCGCGCAGCACGGCGACGATGCGCGCGCGGGTGATGTCGATCGCCACTTCGGCGAATTCGTCTTCCGACCCTTTCGAGCTCTTGCGCGCCTCGATCAGCAGCGTCTCGACATCGCTCATGCGCAGCGTGGCCATCGCCTTCTGCATGGTGGCGAGACGAATATGCTTGTCCTCATTGGAGGCGAAGATCGCCTTGTAGACCTCGACCGCCTCATTGATCTGGCCGGTGCGCGCAAAGGCCTCGGCGATCGTCCATTGCGCCTCCGCATCGGCGTTGGCGATGAAGAAGCGGCCGTCGCGCGCGAAGGAGGCGATGTCGAGCCAGCGCCCCTCGCGCCAGAAGGCGAAGATCTGATTGCGCTGCTCCTTCTGCTTGAGCTTCTGCATCAGATCGTCGGACGGACGCCAGCCGGGCATGTCCTTGCGGCGCGCGGCAATGTTCTCGCGCAATTCGTCGAGCCTGTCGCTCGAGAACAGCTCCCACAATCCCGCCTCGTCGACATCGCCGCGACGCGGTCCGTAGAGATCGGCCGGCGGCTCGAAATTGGGATAGAGCCGCCGCAGCCGCGAGAATTCGGCGCGCACGCGCGCGCGCTGATCTAGCGATGCGTAATAGCGCAGCGCGAGATCGTCGGGCTTTTCGGACGCCGCGGCGGCGGGCGCCGGCGCGACGAGAATGGATTGGGGCGCGGGGCCTTGAGCGTGCGCGCGCGGAGCCGCCGCAAAGGAAACGGCGCAGGCCGCGAGGAGAAGGGCTCTCATTTGGCGA
This sequence comes from Methylosinus sp. PW1, assembly GCF_000745215.1. NCBI lineage: Bacteria > Pseudomonadati > Pseudomonadota > Alphaproteobacteria > Hyphomicrobiales > Methylocystaceae > Methylosinus > Methylosinus sp. PW1. The sequence goes on along the minus strand of NZ_JQNK01000009.1, from coordinate 2,382,710 downwards.
GACACGACGAATACCTCATTTGCGCGGCGAGCAGCGCCAGCAGATGCAGAGTGGCGGGGTAATAATCTTCATTGGCTTTGGGCGCGGCGAAATCGGCGGGCAGCTTGGCGCCGTCGACGACGCAGGCGACGAGCGCGGCGATCGACGCTATGCCGCTGCCGCCGAATTGGCCGACCTCCTTGCCGGAAGCGACATCGACGATCGGCGGCGCCTCCTTGGCGCGCTGCGCCCAGGCGAGGAAGGGCGCGTAATGCGCGCGCTCGCCGACGCCGGCCCAGGCGAGATAGAGCGGAATGCGCACGGCGTTATAGGCGAACTCCGGCGCGAAGCCTTCGGCCGGCCGCGCGCGCCAGCCCTCGAGCGCGATCCAATCGGCGGGCAGAGCCTGCGGCGTCGGCCGCGCCGCTTCCAAAAGATCGAGACCCGTCTGCGTGAGGCCGGCCCAATCGACTTCCGGCGCGACGCTGTCGAGCCGCGCCAGGGCCGGGAAGACGTAATAGGACAGATTGATCACCGGGCCGTCGGAACGATCCGAGGCGTTGAAGCCCGCGACCGCCGGCAACAGCAGCGCGCCCATCTTGGTCTTGAACAAGACTGCCTTGCGCGACAGCTCGACGGCGATGCGCCGCGACGCCATGCGAAACGGCAGATCGTCCCAATATTCCGCCGCCTCCGCCAGAGCCCAGGCGATGAGGAGATCGCCGTCCGAGGCGTTGTTCATGTCGCCGACGGCGGGACGACGCTGCGGATCGAAGCGCCAAGCGACCAGCTCGTCATTGCGCACCATGAGATTGGCGCGCGTCCAGCCCCACAGGCGATCGAATGTGGCGCGGTCATTGGCGGCCACCGCGAGCAGCATGGCGTAGCCCTGCCCCTCGCTGTGGCTCACCTGGTCGTTGGCCGTGTCGATGACGCGGCCCTGCTCGGCGATGAAGCGCTTCTTATAGGCGCTCCACGCCTCCGGCGCGCGCAGCGCGCCGCCGAGCTTGATCTTATGCGCGTCGAGCGACAGCGGAACGCCGATGATCGCGGCGATCTCCGCTATTGGCTCGGCGCGCGCCGGCGCCGGCGCCAGAGCGACGGCGAGGCCGAGGACCGCGAGAACGGGCGCGGCGAGAGACGCAATTCTCATCTCGAGCTCCTTCCGATATTGCGCGTCAGCCACAGAGTGGAAGCGGCGAAGAGCGCGGCGATGAGAATGGAGAGGCCGACATAGACGCCGGGATGCAGCGACATCCAGCCGGCGGCGATGAGCCTCAGATTGCCGAAGGAGAGCGGCCGCGTGACGATGAAGCGCGCGCTCTCCGCCGGAGTCGCCACCATTTTCGCGTCCTTCATGTCCAGCATGGCGAGCTGGCCCTGCACGCGGCGCGACACGCGCGGATCGACGAGACAGGCGGAGGCTTCCGCCAGAGTCGCGGCGTTGGGCGCTGTGACCACGGTCCAGACATCCTTGGCCGTGTCGCCGAGAATCGATTGGCTCATCGCCAGCGAGGCCTGCTGCGTGGCGACATGATCGGCCGCCTCCGCCTCGAAGCCTGCGCGCAGCCATTGCGCCGCGTCGGCGACGCGCGCCGCGCTCCACACGCCGGCGACGCGCAGACGCTCGACGACGCCATAGCCCCAGCGGCCCTCGCGGCGCAGATCGTCGCGCCAAGCCTCCAGCAGATCCTGCTCGCCCTCGCCGCGCTCCATGCCTCTGCGCACCGAGCCGACGGGCGCGAAATCGACGCGCTCCGGCTCGCCGCCCGGCGCCGGCGCAGCGGCCGCGCCGCCCGCCTGCGCGGTGATCGTCTTGTCCAGCATGTTGCGCGGCGCATAGCAGGCCATGGGAAAATTGCGCTGCAGGACGAAGCGATTGCGCGCGGCGATCTCGAGCGGCGAGAGCCGCTTCTCCGACGCCTTGCGACGATCGGCGGTCAGATTCGGCCCCCAAGCCTCGCGCAGAGTGTCAGCCGGCATGTCGAGACGTTGCAGCAGCGGAGCGTCGAAGGAGTCGAGCGGCGCCACGGCGAGCGTCGGCCCCTGCCCTTCGCCGGGCGGCGCATCGACGATCTCGAAATCGATCGGCCGTCCGGCGGCGACGGCGAAATGCGCGACGATCGTCGCCGCCGCGCCCACCGCATCCGTGTCGAGCGACGGCATGTAGAGCTTGGGCCGCCCCTTGGCGCCGGCGTAAGGAAAGCCGCCGGTCGCCGTCACCGCGAGATCGGGCATTCGCGCGATGCGCGCGATCGGCGGCAGCTCGATCTCCGTCTCGTCGAGGAAGAGAAAGCGCTTGGCCGCGCGCATCGACGCGAGCGGATCGCAATCGGCGTCCTGGCGCGTCGGCACATGCGCCTCGATCTCGATGCGATTGAGGCCGGGCTTGAGAAAGCCGAGCGGCAGCGGCAGCGGATTGTCGCGGAAGACATCGCCCGCGGCCTTCAGAAGATTGAGGCTCACCGCCGTGCGCTCGTCCACCTTGACGACGATCTGCGCATTGGAGTCGAGCCCGGCCGCATAGCCGCCGGCGAGGCGCAGCAGCGCATTGCCGTAATCGGCCGCGTAGAAATCCGGCGGCATGACGATGTTGAAGGCGGCGCGATAGAGATGGCCGGTGAACTCCTCGCTGGCGACGCCGAGATCGCGCAGCTTCACCTTGCGTCCGCCGTCGAGCCGATAGCCGGGAAAAGCGGCCGATGCGCGCAAGCCTTGCGGCGAGCCCTTGGGCGCGGGCGAGACAGAGAGACGGCGGATCGCCTCATCCACTTGCGCGGAAGTCGCGCCGGTCACGACGATGCTGACGCGGCGGCCGGGCGCGGCCGGCAGCACGAAGGCGCGCGGCTCGTCTATGGGGCCGACGCGCGATAGATCGATGCGGCCGACCAGCTCCGACGCAGGACCGACGAAGAGATTGACGCCGTAACGTCCGCTCGCCGCAGGACCGGCGTCGACGACCGGCTGCTCGAAACGGCCGGCGAGCGAGATCGCTTGCGCTGCGCGCAGCATGCGCTCGATCTCGAAAGATTTGGCGTTGACGCCGAGCACGGCGCGGATCGGCAGCGCGCCTTGCTCGTCCGGCGGCAGCGCGCCGAGATCGGAAATGCTGGTGACGCCGGCGTCGTCCTCCGGCAGCACCAGGCCGGTCTCGGTCGGATCGATCTGCGTCCATAATTCGTAAGTGGCCTCGAGCGAGCAATCGACCCGATGGCGCTGGCTCGTCGCTATGCGCACGGAGTTGAAGCCCGGCCGCATCACGCCCGGCGGAATGTCGAAGACGATGGTCTCCACCTCCTGCACCGCGCGAATCTGCGTGTCGCCGATCGCCTGATCATTGATGGTGAGAGTGAGCGCGGAGGCCTCCGGCATCACCGAAACGGCGGCGAGATAGCCGATACGAAATTGCAGACGGCGCGACGCCTGCGCCTCGGTGACATAGATCGGCCATTCCGAGGAGCCGATCTCGCCGGCGAGGCGATAGCCCTGAATATTATTGGTGAGATGCCGCAGCATGGCGCCGGCGACTGTGGGCCGCGAGGCGACCGGCGCGACGGCCGCAGGCTGCGGCGCTTGCGACGGCGCCCGCGTCGACGCGGCGGGCGGCTCCACGGCGGCGATGCGGGCAGTCTCGCGCGCGGCGAAACGCGCGGGGATGATCGGCTGGAGGCCGGAAATCGCCGGCCTCGGCCTGTCGACTTTCAGATGAAACAGCTGCTCTTGCGGCGCTGTCGTGAAGATCGCCTGGGCGCCGACCGCGATCGGCGTCAACGCCGTCGTGGTCGCGAGCAGAAGGGCGAGGACTCGGAACTGCATCTTGGCACTCTTTTTTTGCGAGAATGTTTTGTGAGGAAAAGGATCAGACGTTCTCGTTCTTCGAAGACGGCGCGCGCTCCGCCGCGCGCGGCGCTTTCGCTTCCGCCGGCGGTCGCAGGCGCGGCGGGCGCCGGCCGAGGAGATTGGAGAGATCGGCGAAGGGCGGCGGCTCGCGCAGCGCAGCCTCGCTGGCGCGGGGGCGCAGATAGGCGAAGGCGCGCAGCGGCTCGATCACGCCCCACCAGAGAAACTGCACCGTGCCGGCGACAATGCCCTTGTGCTTGCGGCGCGCAGCCTGGAAACGCTCGAGCGCGGTCGCGTCGCCATACATCAGATCGGCGAGCGCGAGATGATCCTGCGGCTGCGACAGCGCGAAGGCGATGTGACGGCATCCATCCGGCGCGACGCCGATGATGCGCGCGGAAAGGCTGGGACGGCGCGCGGCGTCGGCGATGGAGTCGATATAGAGACGCCCTTCCGTCTCCTTCGCCGCGGCGATCGCCTTGGCGTCGGAATCGGTGGCGGCGCGCAGGCGGCAGCCGCCGGCGGAGACCTCCTCTATGGCGACGCGAACATGCTCCTCGCCGAGCACGAGCGCGCCGCGCCGCTCCACCAAAAGACGCGGGTGCGTCTCGCGGCGACGGCGCTCCGCCACAGCGCCGAGCGCGACGCCGGCGGTGACGAGATTGAAGACGTTCCACAAGCCGACGAAGAACATCAGCTGACGCACGCCGGGCTCCGCCACGCAGCGATAGACGGCGACGCCGGCGCCGAGCGCGAGCAGCCCATAGATGGCGAAGAAGGGCCAGGCGAGCTCGCTGAGACGATCCTGCGTCGGCGCGGAGCCTTTGGCGGTCACGTTGAAGGAAGGGCTGCGCGGCCGCAGAAAGACCGAGACGATGGCCTTGGACAGAAACACGCCCTGGCAATATTCATACAGCTCTGACACCCAGGGCCAGCGCACCTTGCCGAAGAGATAATTCTGCAGCATGGCGTTCACCACGACATAGGTCGCGGTATAGGCGATCGCCTCTTCTATGTTGGAGACGAAGATCTTCACATCGAAGAGAATGAAGGCGAGCGGCGCCAGCATGAAGACGAGGCGCGGGAAAGGAAAGAACCAGAAGCTCATGCTCGACAGATAGCCGAGCCGCTGCAGCGGCTCGAGGCCGCGCTTCAGCAGCGGATTGCGCAGCAGGAAGATTTGCAGCATGCCCTTGCACCAGCGCACGCGCTGGCCGATGAAGGCGGCGAAAGTTTCAGGCTGCAATCCGGCGACGAGCGGCTTGTCGACATAGACGCTGGTCCAGCCTTGCGCATGCAGCTCGAGCGCGGTCTCGCAATCTTCCGTGACGGAGACGCCGGAGAAGCCGCCGGCCTCGTCCAGCGCGGCGCGGCGCAGCAGAGCCGCAGAGCCGCAGAAGAAAGCCGCATTCCATTTGTCCAATCCGCGCTGGGTGACGCCATAGAACATCTCGTTCTCGGACGGCATGCGGCGGAAGGTGCGCAGATTCTGCTCGATCGGATCGGGATTGAGGAAGACATGCGGCGTCTGCACCAGGAAGAGCCGATCATCCTCGAAGAAATAGCCGATCGTCTCGCGCAGGAAGGAGCGGAAGGGCGCGTGATCGGCGTCGAGCACGACGACGATGTCGCCATCGACATGCTCCAGCGCGGCGTTGAGATTGCCGGCCTTGGCGTGCTCATTGCGCTCGCGGGTCAGATAATAGCAGCCGAGCGCGGCGCAGAGCTCCTGCAGAGCGGCGCGGCGGGCGCGGGCGCGCTCCGCGATCGCGGGATCGGGATGCGCGCATTTTTGATCCGTGCCGCCATCGTCGAGCAGATACACATTCAGACGATCGGCCGGATAATCCATGGATTTCGCCGCGGCGAGCGTCGTCGCGAGAATGGAGACGTCCTCGTCATAGCTCGGCGTCAGCACATCGACGATCGGCAGAGCGTCATCCTCTATCTGCGGCGCCGGCTCGCGCTTCAGCGGCTCGGCGTTGACGACGAGGGTGAGAAGCAGCATCGCGACGCAATAGAGCTCGGCGGCGAGCAATATGGAGCCGCAAGTCAGTCCGACCGGATCGGACAGCGGCGGCAGAGTGGAGGTGATGCGCCAATAGACATAGCGCAGCACCACGAAGAGCGCGAGCGCGATGAACAGCTGGCGCGCTTCCGCGCCGCGCGAGAACTTCCACAAGAGGGCGAGGAGGAAGATGACCGAAACGCTGGTCGCCAGCTGCGCCTGCACGCTCACCGGCTGTGTGGCGAGAGCGACGGCGACGCCGCCGAGAAGGAGAAAGGAGAGAAAACGCAAGAGAGACATGACGACGCCCATGAGCAAAGACGAACAACGAAACAGAAGCGGGAAGAAAAATTGCGGCCGTCGATCTAGAAAGCGATATGCGTGTCGAGAATTCCATAGGCGCCGCTGCCGCGCACGCGATCGCGCAGATAGCCGCTGGAGAGGCCGATCTGCAGCGCGCCGAATTTCAGCCCGGTGAGATGCGCGCCGGCGCGCCATTGCGAGAAATAATCATCGCCGAGCGCCAGCGCCTCCGGGCCGACATAGACATAATCGGCGAGCTCCACGCCGAACTTCAGCCGCGTGTAATAGGAATTATGCACGGTGGAATAATAGGCGATGAGCGCGACCATGGTGGAGTCGGTCGGGCGTGCGAAAGCCTCGACGCCGACCTTGGCGCCGGCGGAGACGCCGCGCACCTGATTGCCCGGATCGAAGGGCGACAGGCTGTGATTCATCACATCCGGGCCGACATAGAGAGCGACGCCGCCTTGATTGGTGACGACCTCATAGCCGACCATGAAGGAGCCGTCCTCCAGCGTTCCGTGCACGCGGCCATAGCCGGTATTGCTCGGAATGAAAGCGGCGCCGACGGGGACGTAGACGGGAAGATCGCTGGCGTCATAAGCGTATTTGCCGATGACGGTGGAAACGCGAATGCGCGGTCCGCTCTCCGCCAGCGAGCCGAAGGGCGCGATCTTGCCGATCGCGGCGCCGGCGATGGAGCTGCGCGACGTGCCGTCGACGGAAAGATCGATGGAAACCGTCGGCTGAGGCGTTGCCGGAGGCGGCGGCGCCGACGCCTCCGGCGTGGGGGCGCCCGTATACCAATCGGCGGCGCGCGCCGTCGACCAAATCGCCGCGAAGAACACCAGCGGCAAAGCTGTTCTCGAGAGCATCATGACTCTTCATTCCCAGGCCCGATCGGGCGACGCGCGCGGGAATGTCCGCGAATATTCGCGTCTCTCGATCAAGAGCGCCTGACATGGCGCCTTCCTTAAGAATGGAGGTTAATGGGACAATGTTTATTGAATGCTTTCGCGCTTCGCAAAGAAGCCGTTATGCCTAATGCGCGGTACTGCTCAGCTCACGCGCGCTGCTTCAGAGCGCCTCTATCGTAGTCGTGAGATGCGCGAGATCCTCGCTGCGCGAGAGACGATGATCGCCTTCCATCACCAAGGTCAGCACGACAGGATCGCAGGCGAGACATTCCATCAGCCGCAACGCGTGACGATAGGGCACATCCTCGTCGCGCATTCCCTGCATTATATGCACGGGCGCATTCACGCGAATGACATCCTCGAGCATGAGATGCGCGCGTCCCTCCTCGATGAGCCGACGCGTGATCGGCGTCGGCTCCGGCGAATAGGGCGAGGGACGCATCCATGCGCCCTCCTCGAGAATCGCGCGACGAATAGCGTCGTCGGCGTTCTTCCAGATGAGCTCCTCGGTGAAATCGACGGCGGGCGCGATGAGCACGAGAGCATGCGGACGACGGCCTTGCTCGTCGAGTCGACGCGCCATCAGCAGAGCGAGCCAGCCGCCCATGGAGCTGCCGACGAGAATTTGCGGGCCGCGCGTCGACGCCTCGAGAATGGCGAGGCTCTGCGCCAGCCAATCGCCAATCGTTCCATCCTCGAAACGGCCGCTCGATTCGCCATGGCCGGAATAGTCGAAACGGACGAAAGCGCGCCCCTCGCGCTCCGCCCAGGCGTCGAGATGCGCGGCTTTGGAGCCCTGCATGTCGGATTTGAAGCCGCCCAGCAACATCACGCCGGGACGCTCCGCCCCCGCGCCGCGCGCGGCGCGAATGCGCCGGGCGATGCGCCAGGGCTCCCGCCCGGCGAGGGCAAGATCGACGAAGCTCAGCCCCTCCTCGACGCCGTCCACAGCCATCGTCTCCCCGCCGCGCGGGCGCGCCGACCCGCAAATTAAAGGAATTTCATCGCTTGCTCAGTAACATGGTCCGATCCTGGGACCAAAGGGGCCATATTGCCGGCCCATTTCTGAGGCGAAGAGAGCCCCCGCCTCTCGACCAAGACGACGATCTCGTTTACTGGGCAGCTAGGCTCCATGCTAGAGAATTTCCACGCCTTCCCCTCGACCAGCCGTCCCCTCGCCGGTCGCGCCATTTTGCAGATCGTGCCGGCTCTCCAATCGGGCGGCGCCGAACGCACGACGATCGACATCGCCGAGGCGCTGCATATGGCGGGCGCGCGGTCGCTCGTCGCCTCGGAGGGCGGCCGCATGGTCAGCGAGCTGCAAGCCAAGGGCGGAGTGTGGCTCCCCTTTCCGGCCGCGACGAAAAATCCGCTCGCCATGGCGCTGAACGCCTACCGTCTCGCCCGCATTCTGCGCGAGGAGAACGTCGATATCGTGCATGCGCGCTCGCGGGCCTGCGCCTGGGTCGCGCATCACGCCGCGCGGCGAGCCGGCGCGCGCTTCGTCACCACCTATCACAGCATCTATGGCGGCGCCTCCGCCATCAAGCAGCGCTATAATTCCATCATGGCGGCGGGCGATCTCGTCATCGCCAACTCGCGCTTCACCGCCTGTCATATCGCCGAGCTCTATCCGCAAGCGACGCAGCGCATCGTCGTCATCGCGCGCGGGCTCGATCTGCGCGCCTTCTCGCCTTTCGCCGTCGAGCCCGCCCGCGTGGAGCGCGTGCGCTCCTCCTGGGGCGTGGCGCGTCACGAGCGCGTCGTGCTGCTGCCGGCGCGGCTCTCGGCGCGCAAGGGCCATGGGACGCTGATCGAGGCGGCGAAGCTGCTCGTCGCCGAAGGTTTTGCCGATGTGCGTTTCATTCTGGCGGGAGATGCGCCGAGCGCCGGCTTCCGCGCCGAGCTGGAGGCGCATATCGCGCGCGCCGGCCTCGTTGGAATCGTGCGCGCGACCGGCCATTGCTCCGATATGCCGGCCGCCTATCTCGCCGCCGCCGTCGCCGTCGCGCCCTCGACGACGCCGGAGGCCTTCGGCCGCGTCGCCATAGAGGCGCAGGCCATGGGCGCGCCGATCGTCGTCTCGGATATAGGCGCGGCGGTCGAAACCGTGCTCGCCCCGCCGCAAGTGGACGCGGCCGATTGCACCGGCTGGCGCGCGCCGCCCGGCGATTCCGCCGCGCTGGCGCGCGCGATTCGCGAGGCGCTGGAGCTGCGCCCCTCCGCGCGCGAGGGGCTGACGGCGCGCGCGCGGCTCCATGCGCAGACGCATTTTTCCGTGGAGCGCATGTGCGCCGCAACGCTGGACGCCTATGAGCGGCTGCTGGCGCCGCAATCGGCGGGCGCATGACGCGCGCGCGGAAGAAATGGTTCGACCTCACCCCTGCGAAGCGGATATTCTCCTTGCATAAAAGCTATCTAGCGATCGATCGCAGCGCGACAAAGGAGTTGGCGGATGGCATATGATCTCATCGTCATCGGCACGGGGCCGGGCGGCTATGTCTGCGCGATTCGTGCGGCGCAGCTCGGCCTCAAGACCGCCGTCGTCGAGAAGCGCGCGACCCATGGCGGCACTTGCGGCAATGTCGGCTGCATCCCCTCCAAGGCGCTGCTGCACGCCTCGCATATGTTCGAGGAGGCGGGCCACGGCCTTTCCGACCTCGGCGTGATCGTCGAGCCGCCGCGGCTCGATCTCGAGAAGATGATGAAGCACAAGGCCGACACGGTCGCCGCCAATGTCGGCGGCGTCGCCTTTCTGTTCAAGAAGAACAAGATCGATTCGTATCACGGCGCCGGCCGCATTCTCGGCGCCGGCCGCGTCGAGGTGACGGGCGAGAATGGCGCGACGCAGATTCTCGAATCGCAATATATCGTCATTGCGACGGGCTCCGCCGTGGCGCCGCTGCGCGACGTCGACGGCAAGGAGATCGCCTTCGACGAGAAGACGATTCTCTCCTCCACCGGGGCGCTGGAGCTCGAATCGGTTCCGAGGCATCTCGTCGTCGTCGGCGCCGGCGTCATCGGCCTCGAGCTCGGTTCAGTGTGGCGGCGGCTCGGCGCGCAGGTGACGGTGATCGAATATCTCGACCGCATATTGCCGGGCGCTGACGCCGAGGTCGCGACCCGCTTCCAGAAAATTCTCGAGAAGCAGGGCTTCGCCTTCCATCTCGCCGCCAAGGTCACCAAGATCGACAAGACGCCGGAGGGCGTCTCCGTCTCCTACGCCTCCACCAAGGGCGGCGGCGGCACGCCGATCACCGCGGACGCCGTGCTGATCGCCACTGGGCGCATTCCCTATACGGCGGGCCTCGGCCTCGAGGAGACGGGCATCGCCACCGAGCGCGGGCGCGTCGTCATCGACGAGCATTTCCGCACCAATGTGCCGGGCATTTTCGCGATTGGCGATGTGGTGCGCGGCGCCATGCTCGCCCATAAGGCGGAGGAGGAGGGCGTCGCCGTGGCGGAAATCCTCGCCGGCCAGGCGGGGCATGTGAATTACGGGGTGATTCCGTCTGTGGTCTATACGATGCCGGAGGTCGCCTGGGTGGGCCTGACCGAAGAAGAGGCGAAATCGGCGGGAATCGCCTATAATGTCGGCAAATTCCCCTTCTCCGCAAATGGCCGCGCGCGCGCCAATCGGCAGACGGAGGGATTCGTCAAAGTTCTGGCCGACGCCGCCACCGATCGCGTGATCGGCGTGCATATTCTTGGCTCGGACGCCGGCGAGCTGATCGCCGAAGGCGGCGTGCTGTTGGAATTCTCCGGCGCGGCGGAAGATCTCGCCCGCACCTGCCACGCGCATCCGACTCTGTCGGAGGCGATAAAGGAAGCGGCGCTCGGCGTCGCCAAGCGCTCGATCCATTTGTGACGGGCTCGCGTCTCCTTCTCCCGCCTGCGGGAGAAGGAATTGCGCCGTTCGATTGCGGAAAAGCTTTCCGTCTCCTTCTCCCATTCGAGGAAGGATTCGCGCCCTCAATGCAGACGGAACTCCTTGTCCACCAAGGAGATTTCCGCCGGGCGAATGAGCCCGCTATGCGCCACTTGCACCGAGTGGAGCCGTCCGTCGAGGCTCCTCTGCCAAAAGTCCAGAAACTTCCGCAATTGCGGAAATTCGGGCTGCAGATCGTAGTCCTGCCAGATGTAGGACTGCATGATCGCGGGGTGATCGGGCAGACGGTAGAAAATATTGGCAGTCGTCAGCCCATAGCCTTCGAGCATTCGGCGAAATTCGCGCGACGCCATCAGACGCCTCCTCTTCGATCGCATGAACGATAGGTTCGACTGCGATCATCATGCAAGGCGAATGCCGAATAATCTTTTAAAAACAAATCGCTAGCAGCAGCAGCGAGCGAGTGCTGATGATAAGGGCGTCCGCGCTCCGAAAAATCGGGGAGCGCGGACGTTCTCGCGTGCGAAACTCACTGCGTGAGAGTGTCCGCGCCGATTTTCGCGACTTGCGCATCCTGCTGCGAGGTCGCGCCGGAGACGCCGATCGCGCCGATGATCTCGCCCTTGTAGACGAGCGGAACGCCGCCCTCGAGCGGGGTGACATTGGGCAGGCTCAGCAGAGCGACGCGGCCGCCGGCGACGGCGTCCTCGAGCGCCTTGGTCGGACGCTTGAACAGGGCCGAGGTGCGCGCCTTGCGCGTCGCGGTCTCGGAAGAGGAGGCCTGCGTGCCGTCGAGGCGCTGCAGATAGAGGAGATTGCCGCCGTCGTCGACGATGGCGATCACCACATTCCAGCCGTTCTTGACGGCTTCCGCCTCGGCGGCGGCGGCGGCCTTCTTGGCGCCGTCCAAGGTGAGGGAGAATTTCTGCTTCACGCCCTTGTTGTCGCCCTCTGCGGCGGCGGCGCCGGACAGGGTGAGGAAGAGAGCGCCGAGAGCGGCGGCGGCCGTGAGGAAGCGCATTTGTTGTCTCCAATGTCTATAGAACTACTATAGTAGAATACGCCGAAAGGTTCTCGTCAAGGCGCGGACTGCGCCGAAAGCCGCCCGCGATCGCCGCGAAGTTGTGGCGCGGCCGGGGGAGAGCGCGTATTTCTGTTCACGGCCCAACCCTTTGCGCATCGGCGCCATGATGGAGCGGGACAGGACGAAACGCCCGGGAACAGGACGAAACGCCATGGAATCGATCGGCCGCCGCCTCACGCGCGCATTCTGGTTCAGCCTCGCCGTGCTGTTCCTCGTCGAGAGCTGGCTGTGGGACCATGTGAAGCTGTGGCTGCTGCGCCTCGCCGCCGCGCTGGGCGTGAAGGAGCTGGAGGCGCAGCTGCGCGGCTTCATCGCCGGCCTCACGCCCATTGCGACGCTGGCCGTCTTCGCCCTGCCGGCGATCACGATCCTGCCCTTGAAGCTGCTGGCGGTGGCGGCCATCGCCCATGGCCATGTGCTCGCGGGGCTGGCGGTGATCCTCGCCGCCAAGACGCTGGCGCTCGGCGTCACCTCTTTCCTCTTCGACGCCAGCCGCGAGAAGCTGCTGCAGCTCGCCTGGTTCGCGCGCGTCTATGATCTGACGCTGCGCGTCAGCCGCTGGGCGCATGAGCGGGTGGAGCCGTTCAAGCAGAAAATTCGGGAGGCGAAGGATTATCTGAAGGCGCAGATCGCCCGCGTGCTGGGCGAGGAGGGCCGCTCGCTGTTCTTGCGCAAGCTGGCCCTGTTGCGCGCCCGCGTCCGCCGCCGCGACGCGGCGTGACCGAAAGCTCGGCTCCGCCGCTCAGCGGCAGAGCGCATAGCCGAGACAGGCGTCGGCCGAAGCCGCCTGTCCCGAGGTGACGATGATCCATACGCCATAGGCGAAAGCCATGACGAGCACCACTCCGAGCAGAGACAGTCTCGGCGTCTGACCCATTTTCCCCTCCACCGATCGCCGGCGCCCGTCCCCGTACGGGACGCCGTCAACCTGCCTGAGCCGGAAAATCGCGCGCGTGCGCGAGAGCACGATGCGAAAAACCAGCGGCTTCGCAAGGTAGGAAGGGCGGAGCCAGAAAAAGGCGAGACCTCGCCAGGATTCAAAATTTCAGCGAGGAAGCGCTTGACGAGATCGTTCGGAATGTAAGCGAAATCAATTCGATTTCGAATTGTCGCGGCCGCGGGGATGAGCCGAGCGCCAAGCGTCCAAAAGCCGGCTCTTGTCGACGGCGGCGTAGATCTGCGTCGTCGAGAGCGAGGCGTGGCCGAGCAGCTCCTGAATGCTGCGCAAATCGCCGCCGCGGCCGAGCAGATGCGTCGCGAAGGAATGACGCAGCGCATGCGGCGTGGCGCTCGCCGGCAGGCCCAGCGCGCCGCGCATTCTCTCCACGGCGAGCTGCAATATGCGCGGCGAGAGCGGCCCGCCGCGCGCGCCGACGAAGAGCGGCCCGCCGGCGAGCTGATAGGGGCAGAGCGAAATATATTCCTCTATCGCGCGCCGGACCGGCTCGATGACCGGCACGACGCGCGTCTTGCCGCCCTTGCCGGCGACGGCGATGCGGTCGACGGCGCCGATGGGCGCGCGGTCGCGCTCGATCGACAGCGCCTCGGAAATGCGCAATCCCGCGCCATAGAGCAGCGCCAGAGCCGCGGCGTCGCGGGCCAGGACCCAAGGCTCGCGCGCCTCGCCGGCGCGGGTCTCGGCGCGGGTGAGATCGCGCGCGTCGGCGACGCTCAGCGCCTTGGGCAGGCTGTGCGGCTTTTTGGGCGCATGGACGGCGCCGAAGACATCGGTCTTGGCGAGGCCCTTTTTCTCGAGGAAGCGCATGAGCGAGCGCACCGCCGCCAGCGCGCGCAGCAGCGAGCGATTCTCCAGCCCCTCGGTCCGCCGCCGCGCCATGAAGGCGCGTATGTCGGCTGGAGCGAGCGCGCTCAAAATAGCGGCGTCGGCCGGCGCGCCCTTGTGCTCAGCGAGAAAGGCCAGAAAAAACCGCGCGTCACGCGCATAGGCGTCGAGCGTATGGCGGGAGGCGCGCCTTTCCCCGGAGAGATGCTCCAGCCAGGCGAGCGCCGCCGCGACGATATCGGGCGCCGCCGGAAAGGCGGCGCCCGATCTTTTGGTTGCGGCTCTTGGGGAATCGCGCATGGGATAAGTGGTGGCGCGCGGCGATAAAGGAAGAGTAAAGCCGCGCCGCTTCGCGCTCAGCCCTGTTTCAGCTCGAGCCGAGCCTTCTCCAGCAATTCATCGAGAGTGCGGCGAAGCTGATGGTCGGACTGCTCGACGCCCGCCGCCGCGAAATCCGCCTTCACCGAGGAAAACACCCGCTCATCGGCATTGGCGGAGGCCTCGGCGACGACCAGAGCCTCGGCGTAGCCTTCCGCCTCCGGCCCTGATTTGCCTAGCTTTTCCGCCGCCCACAGGCCGAACAGCCTGTTGCGCCGCGCCTCGGCGCGGAACTGGAGCTCCTGCTCGTGGGCATAGCGTTTCTCGAAAGCCTCTTCCCGGTTGTCGAATATGCTCATGACGACCCTCGGATGTTTCCTTCGGCAAGCGCTCGGATGGCGCAGGATCGAATCTAGGAGATTCGCCCTAGTTTCCAATGACGTTCGCGCAATTAACGAAAAATTCGGTCAAGTTGTGTCCGCCCCTCGATTCGGCTAGTCTCTTCTGGCGGGTTGTAACCGCGGCTGGAACAGGATAGGACCCGGTTCGATCCGCGGCCATGCGAACGCCGCTTCGGACGGGACGTCGCTCTTCCCGAGCCTAGCGCTCTGAGGGAGACGATCGTCACGCTGGAGCCGAACCGAGGAGCCACGGGCCAGTAATGGATTTTCTCAAGCCCCGGTTGATCCCGATGAATCGCCGCCGCCGCATCTACGAAGGCAAGGCCAAGGTCCTCTACGAGGGTCCGGAGCCGGGCACCTTGATTCAGCACTTCAAGGACGACGCCACCGCTTTCAACGCCAAAAAGCACGAGGTCATCGACGGCAAGGGCGTCCTCAACAACCGCATCTCGGAATTCGTCTTCCAGCACCTCAACGACATCGGCGTGCCGACGCATTTCATCCGCCGGCTGAACATGCGCGAGCAGCTGATTCGCGAGGTGGAGATCGTTCCGCTCGAGATCGTGGTGCGCAATGTCGCGGCCGGCTCGCTGTCCAAGCGCCTCGGAATGGAGGAAGGCACGCAGCTGCCGCGCTCCATTATCGAGTTCTATTACAAGAACGACGCGCTCGACGACCCGATGGTCTCCGAGGAGCATATCACCGCCTTCGGCTGGGCGAGCCCGCAGGAGATCGACGACATCATGGCATTGGCCATTCGCGTCAATGATTTCCTCTCCGGACTCTTCCTCGGCGTCGGCATCCGCCTCGTCGACTTCAAGATGGAGTGCGGGCGGCTGTGGGAGGGCGACATGATGCGCATCGTCGTCGCCGACGAGATTTCCCCCGACTCCTGCCGCCTGTGGGACATCAAGTCCAACGACAAGCTGGACAAGGATCGCTTCCGCCGCGACATGGGCGGCCTCGTCGAGGCCTATACGGAAGTGGCCCGCCGTCTCGGCATCCTTCAAGAGAATGAGACGCCCCGCCCGAGCCAGCCCAAGCTGGTGCAGTAAGGCGGAATAAATCGGTGCCGACGCCCGCACACCCACACGTTTTGAGCGCAGATCCTTCTCCCACTCGTGGGAGAAGGTGGCCCCGCGAAGCGGGGTCGGATGAGGGCTCGCGCCGCCGCGGCGACCTTTTCGAAAACCTTCATCGCGCCTGAGAGCCCTCATCCGACCCTCGCTGACGCGAGGGCCACCTTCTCCCGCAGGCGGGAGAAGGATGCGCAAATCTTTCCGATTTTCGCGGCTCCCGAGAGAGCCCGCCGCTCACTGAGCGGCGAGCTTGATCTCGGGATAGGTACAGCGCTCGCGGCTTTCCGCATCGATATGCAGATGCTGCGGCGCTTCGACGAAGGGGATGCCGAGCGTCTGCCACACATCCGCCACCGCCTCCACCAGAGCGACAATATGCTCCGGCGTGTGGCGCGGGGTCGGGGTGATGCGCAGACGCTCCGATCCGCGCGCGACGGTCGGATAATTGATCGGCTGGATGTAGATGTCGTGGCGCTCGAGCAGCATGTCGCTCGCGGCCTTGCACAGCTCGGCGTCGCGCACCATCACCGGCACGATATGCGAGCCATTCTCCAGCACCGGCAGGCCAGCGGCGGCCAGCGCATGCTTGGTGATGTGCGAGGCGCGCTGATGCGCGGCGCGAAGATCGGAACGCGCCTTCAGCAGCCGAACGGCGGCGGTCGCCGCCGCGGCCACGGCGGGCGGCAAGGCGGTGGTGAAAATGAAGGAGGCCGCATAGCTGCGAATGGCGTCGATGACGACACGGTCGCCGGCCACATAGCCGCCGAGCGTGCCGAAACCCTTGGCCAGCGTGCCTTCGATGACGTCGATGCGATGCATCACGCCCTCGCGCTCGCAGATTCCGCCGCCACGCGCGCCATACATGCCGACGGCGTGAACCTCGTCGATATAGGTCATCGCGCCATAACGTTCGGCCAACGCGGCGATTTCGGCGACCGGGGCGATATTGCCGTTCATCGAGTAGAGGCTCTCGAAGACGATGAGCTTGGGCCGCGCGCCGGCCTCGATCAGCAGCTCCTCGAGATGGGCGAGATCATTGTGGCGGAAGATCTTGCGCTCGGCGCGCGAGCGCTTCACGCCCTCGATCATCGAATTGTGATTGGAGGCGTCGGAGAGAATGACGCAGTCCGGCAGCAGATCGGCGATCGTCGAAATGGCCGCGAGATTGGAAATCCAGCCCGAGGTGAAAACGAGCGCGGCCTCCTTGCCATGGAGGTCGGCGAGCTCGCTCTCCAGCTCAACGATCGCATGGCTGGTGCCGGAGATGTTGCGCGTGCCGCCGGAGCCGGCGCCGACGCGCGAAGCGGTCTCCACCATTGCGGCGATCACATCCGGGTGCTGCCCCATGCCGAGATAGTCGTTGGAGCACCAGATCGTCACATCGCGAATCGAGCCGTCGTCGCGATGCCAGACCGCTTGCGGAAAGGTTTCCACACAGCGTTCGAGATGGGCGAAGACCCGATATCGGCGTTCCTCCTGGAGACGAGTGACCGCCGTCTCGAAAAAGCGCCGATAGTCCATGTGACGACCCTTCATACCGCGATAGGAGGCCGATACTCTTGGCCCCGCGCGGGACGCCTGCGCGATGGAACCGCGCTGCTCCCGCTTTGTGCGTTTTGCTACATAAACCATCCGAAGAGGCTTGGCGAGAGGCAGATCGTCGCGCCGAGACGAAGTCACGAAAAGGCCACGAATCCTTTTCTCTGCGCGAGCGTGAGCGTGAAAAAATTTCCCGTTTCGGCGCGCAATTTCATTTTGCGCCGCACAATGGTCGACGGACGATATCTCTAGAGAGGGAGACGCGCCACCAGCAGCGCGCCGCGCGGCTCCGCGGATTCGAACGTCAGCCGTCCGCCGAGCGCGGCGACGCGCTCGGCCATGCCGCGCAGCCCTATGCCTTCGCGCGCGCCCTGCGCCACGCCGGCGCCGTCGTCGCGCACGGCGACGCGCAATTCCGTCTTGCCGCAGGCCTCTATACGCTCCACTGTCACATCGACGCGCGTGGCGCTCGCATGGCGGAACACATTGGTGAGCCCCTCCTGCACGATGCGATAGGCGGTGAGGGCGATCGACTCGTCGAGCGGCTCCCCGGCCTCGTCGATATGGAGGCCGATCGCGACATCGGCGTCGAGATCGCGCCAGCCTTGGGCGAGCGCCTGCAGCGCGCCCTCGAGGCCCATCTCATCCAGCGCCGCCGGCCGCAGCCGGCCGAGAATGCGGCGATTGACCTGCTGCAGCGCGCCGAGCTGCGCATCTATATTCAGGCAATCTTCCCGACCTGCGCCCTCGAGCTTGCGGGCGAGCGCGCCGAGCCCGGCGCGAATGCTGAACAGAAACGGGCCGATCTCGTCATGGAGATCGCGCGCGATCTCGCGCCGCTCCTCGTCCTGCACATGAATGATGCGTTCGACCAAGGCGCGGTTTTCCGCGTCGAAACGCGCGAGCGTCTCCGCCAGCGCATCGACCCGGCCGGCGATGGCGACGAATTCCGGCGCATCGCCGGCGACCATGCGCACGTCGCGATCGCCATGCTCGATGCGCCGCAGCGCCTCGGCGAGAGTGGAGACCGGCGCGAGGGCGCGCGAGACGACGACCGACACCACGCCGAAGCCGGCGAGCGCCAGAGCCGCCGCGCCCAGCGCCAGCGCCCAGACTTCTTCCCAAATCTCATCGATCTCGTCGCCCGGCTCGGCGACCAGGGCCAGCTCGCCGCGCAGCCGGCCGCGCCCGTCCAGAGCGATGCGCGTCTCGCTGGGCGGCCCGGCGACCAGCGCCGCGAACCAGGCCGGCGCGCGCCGCTCCTCGACCGAAGCCCCCCGGGCCTCGCCGGAGCCGACCATGAAGATATGAATGTGCCGCAGCCGATCGACATCGGCGAGACGGCCGCGCAGCGCGGCGAGCGGATCGTCGCTCTCCTCGACGCTGGCCAGCGCCGTCGCCACGAACTCGCGCGCGAGGCGCGCCGTGCTGTCCGATTCGGCGCGCACGCGCGCGGCGGCGTGCAGCGTCAGCAGGCCGACGCCCAGGGCGAGGCCGACCGCGAGCGTCGCGCCGAGCAGCGCCAGCAGCCTGGCGCGCAACGACAATCCTTTCAGCATGGACCCCGCCTTTGCAAAGCGCGGCGACTTTACGTAAGGGTAGCCGCTGGTCAATCCATGCCGGCGCTTCGGAGCGAAGCGTCCCGAAACGAGGCGTCGCGAGCGAAGAATGCGTGTCCTGATCGTCGACGATCATCCGATCATCGTCTCCGGCTGCGCTTCCATGCTCTCCGGCGAAGGCGACATAGAAGCGCGCGACGCCGGCGACGCGGAGACGGCGCTGACGCTCTTCGTCGAATGGCGGCCGGATATTTCCGTCGTCGACATCAACCTCCCGGGCGCCTCCGGCTTCGAGCTGACGCGCCGCATGCTGCGCCACGACGAAGAGGCGCGCATCGTCATCTTTTCCATGAACGACGATCCGATCTTCGCCGCGCGCGCGATAGAGGCCGGCGCCCGCGGCTATGTGACGAAGAACGACGATCCGTTTCTGCTGCTGCGCGCGGTGCGCGAGGTGGCGGCGGGCGGCGTGTTCATGATGCCGCGGCTCGCCAATCGGCTCGCCTTCGACAAGACCGCGGCGCTCGCCAATCCTCTGGCGGAGCTGAGCTCGCGCGAGCTGGAGATTTTACGCCTGCTCGGCAAGGGCTCGAGCATGACCGAGATCGCCGACGCGGTGCATGTGTCCTACAAGACGATCGCCAACACATGCTCGCTGCTGAAGCGCAAGCTCGGCGCGCGCACGCCCATGGATCTCGTGCGCATAGCGATAGAGCAGCGCCTGGCGTGAAGGGCGTTTCTCCCTTCTCCCGCTCGCGGGAGAAGGTGTCGCGCGAATGCGCGACGGATGAGGGCTCGAGAGCGCCTTCTTCCAAAACTTCCCGATAGAAATGTCTAAAAATTCCCGCGCGGATAAATCGGCAATTCTGAACACGATGCGCCCTCATCCGCCCCTCGCCGACGCGAGGGCCGCCTTCTCCCACGAGCGCGAGAAGGCGCGCGCGCCGAGATTCACACCAATTCCTTCGCCAATTTATTCTCGACGGCGATGCGGATGAGATCGGCGCGCGAGCGCGCGGCGAGCTTGCGCTTCAGCAAGGAGCAGCTATTCGCCACCGTCTTGTAGGACACGCGCATGATATGCGCGATCTCCGCCATTCCCTTGCCTTCGGCCAGCAGGCGCAAAATCTCCAGCTCGCGGCCGCTCAGCCCCTCGAGCGGATTGGCGCCGTGCTTCTGATCGAAGAAGGCGAGCTTTTGCGCCACCTGATTGGAGAGATAGCGCTCGCCCGCGGCGACCATGCGCACCGCCTTGACGAATTGCGCCGGATCCTCGCTCTTGGCGAGATAGCCCTTGGCGCCATGCTCGATGGAGCGCGCGGCGAAGACAGGATCGTCATTCATGGTGAAGACGATCGCCTTCGTATCCGGCTTGCGCTTCAGCATGCGCCGCAGCAGCTCGAAGCCCGAGAGCCCCGGAAGATTTATGTCGAGCACAATGACGTCCGGCTGCGCGGAGGCATGCGCCTCGAGCGCGGCGTCGGCGTCACGCGCCTCCAGCACTTCTATGTCCGATTGCCCGGACAACATGCCGCGGCATCCGGCAATCACCATGGGATGGTCGTCGACGATCAGCACGCGCATCGGGCATAGCCATTGTTCTAGAGAAGATTACTATGCGAATGCAAAAGCTTGTTTGTCAATCTTCGGCGCTCGCGCCGACGCGACGCCAAAGTGGGAGCGTTCCATGTCCTTGAAGGCGAGGCTCGGCTGGCTCATCGCCATCGTCCTCACGGCTATGCTCGCGGTCAATGTGGCGATCATGATCGGCCACGCCGGCCCGCGCGTGCGCGCCGAAGCGGAGAGCATAGAGCATTTGTCGCATGAGCTGGTCGAGACCGCGCTCGCCAGCGTGCAGGAGACCAAGGATCCTATCCCCTCGCTGCGCAGGCTGTTCGACAATCTGCGCAATCTGCGCCACATAGAGATAGAGATATTGCCCAATGACGATATCGCCCCGAGCTTCGACTCGAAGTGGCGCAAGGAGATGCAGACGGGCGTGCCGGACTGGTTCGTGCGCCTGTTCGCGCCGACGCCCAAGATCGACATCATTCCGGCACGCATCGGCGACGTTCAATATGGCAATATCGCCATCATTTTCGATCCGGTGGACGAGCTCGCCGAGATCTGGTCCGACCTCTTATGGCTCGGCGCCATCAGCCTCGCCGTCACATTGCTGATGCTGGCGCTGGTGCTGACGCTGCTGAGCCGCACGCTCTCGCCTTTCGATTCGCTGGGGCGCGGCTTGGCGCGGCTCGAGGCGGGCGAGAAGGATGTGCGTCTCGATCTGCGCGGCGCCTCCGAATTCAGGAATATTTCCCAAAAGCTCAATTCGCTCGCCGCGACGCTCGATCGCGTGAAGGAGGAGAATCATTCGCTCATCGATCGGCTGTTCGCCGTGCAGGATTCCGAGCGTCGCGACATCGCCCGCGATCTGCATGACGAAGCCGGCCCTTGTCTCTTCTCCATCCGCGCCGGCGCGGCGACGCTCGTCGCCGCCGCCTCGGGAAATTTTCCCGATCCCGAGCTGCTGCGGCGCACCTGCGCGAATATAGACGCCGCCGGACAGGCGCTGCAGACCTTGCTGCGGCGAATGCTCGAGCGGCTGCGCCCGCCGGCGATGAGCGAGCTCGGCCTCGAGGCCGCGTTGCGCGGGCTCTTCGCCTCCTGGACCGGCAGCCGCGCCGATGTGCGGCTGTCGCTGCGCATCGCTCATGATCTCTCCTGCCTCGACGAGAAGATCGCGCTCACCGCCTATCGCGTGGTGCAGGAATCGCTCACCAATATTTTCCGCCATTCTTCGGCCGCCAACGCCGAGGCGCGGCTCGAATTCGTCGAGGCTCCGCCCGAGCTCGCCGGCGCCGAAGCGCTGCGCGTTCTCGTCGAGGACGATGGCGTCGGCCTGCCGGAGGAGCGCAGATTCGGCCTCGGCCTCATCGGCATGAGCGAGCGCGTTCATACGCTCGGCGGCGTGATGCGCATGGAGCGCCGGCCGGAGGGCGGCACGCGGATAGAGGTGCTGCTGCCGCTGCCCGAGGTGGAGGAGGCCGAGGCGGAAGAGCGCGAGAGCGACGATCTGTAGCGGAGCCATGCGCGAAGGTACGCTTTGTGCGATCGGCCGGCTCCGACTATATTGGGAGAATCTCGCGATATTCGTCGGGAAACGGAGGCAAGTATGACGACCAAATTTCACATTATCGCTCTCGGCGCCGGACTTTGCTTCGCATCGGCCATGGTCGCGCAACCGGTTTTCGCCGCGCCTTCGCCGATCAAGAGCTTCGACACCGATAATGACGGCACGCTCGATCTCGCCGAAGTGAGCAAGGCGGCGGCGGCCGTCTTCGACAAGCTCGAGAAGGACAATGACGGCACGGTCGACCGCAAGGAGGTCGGCGCGCGCATCTCCAAGAAAGATTTCGCCGCCGCCGATCCCGACGATGACAAAACGCTCACGAAAGAGGAATATCTCGCCCTCGTCGCCAAGCTGTTCAAGGCGGCGGACAAGGACGACGAAGGCACGCTCGACGCCAAGGAGCTGAAGTCCAAGGCGGGCCAGGCGCTGCTGAAGCTGATTCGCTGAGCGAAAGAAGGAGCGGCCGACTAGCGTCATGATAAAGCGTTGCGTCATCGGGGCGTCGGTCGCCGCCATTCTCGCCACAACGCCCGCCGCCGCCGAGCCGCTGCGGGTGAAGCTCGGCGTGCTGCGCCAGCAGCACTCCAGCGAAACATTGTCGATCCTCGACCTCCCGGCCGAGGACGACACTCTGGCCGGCGCGCTGATCGGCGTCGCCGACGACAACACCACAGGCCGGTTCACCGGCCAGAGCTATGAGGCCATCGACGAGAAGCTCGCGCCCGGCGACGACGCGGTCGCCGCCGCGCAAAAGCTGCTCGACCAGGGCGCCGTGGCGATACTCGCCGATCTTTCCGCCGACGATCTTCTGCATGTCGCCGACGCGCTGAGGACGCGCGATGCGCTCCTCCTCAATGTGAGCGCGGCGGACGATAGGCTGCGCGAGGAAGACTGCCGCGCCAATGTCATTCATGTCGCGCCGACGCGCTCCATGCTCACAGATGGGCTGGCGCAATATCTCGTCTGGAAGCAATGGCGCCGCTGGCTCGTCATCAAAGGCTCGCACCCGGCGGACGAGCTGCTCGCCGCCGCCTATCGCGCCAGCGCGAAGAAATTCGGCGCCAAGATCGTCGACGAGCGCGTCTATGTCGACACCGAGGGCGGGCGCCGCTCCGATTCCGGCAGCGTGCAGACACAGCGGCTGATTCCGCCGCTGACGCAGGGCGCCAGCTATGATGTGCTGATCGCCGCGGACGAGAGCGAGGTGTTCGGCAATTATCTGCCCTATCGCACTTTCGATCCGCGCCCGGTCGCCGGCGCGGCGGGGCTCGTTCCGACGAGCTGGGACGCCTCGCATGAGCAATGGGGCGCCGTGCAGCTGCAAAACCGCTTCCGCGCACAGTTTCATCGCGGCATGAACGCGCGCGATCATCAGGCCTGGATCGCCGCGCGCATGGTCGGCGAGGCCGTCACGCGCGCCGCCTCGGCTGATCCGAAGGCGCTGCGCGACTATCTTTTGGGTCCTGAATTCACCATTGCGGCCTTCAAAGGCGTGCGCCTGTCGCTGCGGCCCTGGAATCGTCAGCTGCGCCAGCCTATCCTGCTCGGCGACGGCCGCATGATCGTCTCGGTGTCGCCGCAGGACGGCTTCCTGCATCAAACCTCCGAGCTCGACACATTGGGCGTCGACAAGCCCGAAACCAAATGCAGGCTGAAATGAAAACGATCAGAAATCTCGGCGCGCGATTCCTTCTCCCGTTTACGGGAGAAGGTGGCCCGGCGCAGCCGGGTCGGATGAGGGTCCGTTCGAGACAGCTCGGCGGCTCGCCCTCATCCGTCGCGCATTCGCGCGACACCTTCTCCCACAAGTGGGAGAAGGGGAGCGCGCTGGTTCAGCCGCTCGCTATTTTCGCTCTTCTTCTCGCCTCTCCCGCTCAGGCCTTCACCGCCTATGTCAGCAATGAGAAAGGCAATAGCGTCACCATCATCGACACCGACAAGATGGAGGCGATCAAGACCATCAAGGTCGGGCGCAGGCCGCGCGGCATAGAGATCTCCAAGGATAATTCCGAGGTCTATATCTGCGCCGGCGACGACGACACGATTCAGGTGCTCGACACCAAGACGCTCAAGATCACCGGCAATCTGCCCTCCGGCCCCGATCCAGAGCTGATGATATTGAGCCCCGACGGCAAGACGGTCTATGTGTCCAACGAGAACGACAATCTCGTCACCATGATCGACACCAAGACCAAGCGCCAAGTGGGCGACGTGCCTGTCGGCGTCGAGCCGGAAGGCATGGCGGTGAGCCCGGACGGACGCATTCTCGTCAACACGTCCGAGACCACCAATATGGCGCATCTCATCGACACGCAGACGAAGCAGATCATCGCCAATGTGCTCGTCGACGCGCGCCCGCGCTTCGCCGCCTTCAAGCCGGACGCGTCCGAGCTGTGGGTGTCATCGGAGATCGGCGGCACCGTCGCCGTCATCGATCCGCAGAGCCATAAGGTGACGCAGAAAATCCGCTTCGAGATTCCGGGCCTCTCCAAGGAGGCGATCCAGCCGATCGGCATCGCCTTCACCAATGACGGCAAGCGCGCCTTCGTCGCGCTCGGCCCGGCCAATCGCGTCGCCGTCATCGACACAGCGACGAAAAAGATCGAAAAATATCTGCTCGTCGGCCAGCGCGTCTGGCATCTCGCCTTCACGCCGGACGAGAAATATCTCCTGACCGCCAATGGCGTCTCCAATGACATCTCCATCGTCGACGCCGCCAGCCTGAAAGTGCTGAAGTCCATTCCCGTGGGCGCCTTCCCCTGGGGCATTGCGGTCGCCACCAAATGAGCGCGGAACCGTTCGCGCTCGACGTCGCGCATATCGGCCACAGCTATGGCGCGCGGCGCGCGCTGGACGATGTGAGCTTCTCCGTCGCGGCGGGAAGCTTCACCGTGCTGCTCGGCCTCAATGGCGCCGGCAAGAGCACGCTCTTCTCGCTCATCACGCGTCTCTACGCCGCGCGCGAGGGAAAGATCGCGATCTTCGGCCATGACGTCGCGCGCGAGAGCGGCGCGGCGCTGCGCCGGCTCGGCGTCGTCTTCCAGGCGCGCACGCTCGATCTCGAATTGAGCGTGATGCAGAATTTCATCTATCACGCCGCGCTGCACGGCATAGGAGCCGGCGAGGCGAAGCGACGCGGCGCCGCGCTGCTGGAGCGCGCCGGCCTCGCCGATCGCGCCAAGGACAAGGCGCGCGATCTCTCTGGCGGCCAAATGCGCCGCGTCGAAATATTGCGCGCGCTGCTGCACGAGCCGCGCCTGCTGCTGCTCGACGAGCCGACCGTCGGCCTCGACATAAAGGCGCGCGCCGATATTCTCGCGCAAGTGCGCGCGCTCGTCTCCGAGCGCAAGCTCGCCGTGCTGTGGACCACGCATCTCATCGACGAGGTGACGCCGAGCGACGATGTCGTCGTGCTGCATCAGGGCAAGGTGCTGGCCGCCGACACATCGGCCAATATCATGGCGGCGACAAAAACCGACAACATCGGCGCCGCCTTCGAGCGCCTGACCGGCGCGAAGGCGCGGGACGCGGCGTGATGCGGCCCTTGCGATGCGAGCCTGAAGGCTCGCGGTCCGCCTCACGCCATGGACCGCGAGCCTTCAGGCTCGCTCTCAGAATGGAATTTCTATGATGCGCGAAACAAGCGGCTTCACCGCGCGCCAATACGCCATCTGCCTCGCCGGCGTGATCTGGCGCGAAGCTTTGCGTTTCCTACATCAGCGCGAGCGCTTCGTCTCCGCGCTGGTGCGGCCGCTCGTCTGGCTGCTCATCTTCGCCGCCGGCTTTCGCCAAGTGCTCGGCGTCTCCATCATCCCGCCCTATGAAACCTATGTCCTCTATGAGGTCTATATCACGCCGGGATTGATGGCGATGATCCAGCTATTCAACGGCATGCAGTCCTCACTCTCAATGGTCTATGACCGCGAGATGGGCAATATGCGCACGCTACTGGTCTCGCCTTTTCCGCGATGGTATCTGCTCGGCGCCAAGCTTCTCGCCGGCGTCGCCGTGTCGATATTGCAAGTCTACGCCTATCTCTTCATCGCCTATTTCTGGGAGATCGAGCCGCCGACGCCGCTCGGCTATCTCACCGTGCTGCCCGCCCTCGTGCTCGCGGGACTGATGTTCGGCGCGCTCGGCATGCTGCTCTCCTCCGCGATCAAGCAGCTCGAGAATTTCGCGGGCGTGATGAATTTCGTCATCTTCCCGATGTTCTTCGCCTCTTCCGCGCTCTATCCGCTGTGGCGCGTGCAGGAGTCGAGCCCCGTGCTCTATTGGATTTGCCTCGTCAATCCTTTCACCCATGCGGTGGAGCTGATCCGCTTCGCCTTTTATGAGAAAATCTCCTGGGACTCGCTCGCCGCCGTCGCCGGCTACACGACCTTCTTCTCCGCCGGCGCGCTCATCGCCTATGATCCCGCCAAGGGAATGCTGATGCGCAAGGGCGGCTGAGCCGCCCGCGCTCACTGGGCCGCTTCGAAAACCCGCTCGTCGCGACGTGCTGCGACGTTTCCGGGCGTCGTCTCGATCCAATCGACCGCGACGGGCTTGCGCGTTCGGAACATCTCCGGCGCCGGCAGCGCGTCATCGGCCTCATAGCCGATCAATATGGAAGCGACGATGTCGATCTCCGCGCCGAGGCCGAGATAGCGTCGAAGATCGCGCTGCACATTGAGATAATTGGATTGGATGCAGGTGGCGAGGCCACGCGACTGCGCGGCGAGCGTCACCGCATAAGTGAAATTGGCCAATCCGAAAGTGCGCGTCAACGCATTGACGCGCACCAGCACAGGCACATTGCGCAGCGATGTGAAAAAGCAGCGCAGCCCTTGCAGAAGGCCCGGCTCGCCCGCCGCGCGCCGCAGCAACGCGGTGAGCGACAAGCGCACGAGATCGGCATATCTGCGTCGATCCGCGGTGCGATAGACGAGCAGTAGCCGCGGCGCGCCTTTGACCTCGAAAAAGCGCCGATACATGCCGGTCACATAACGCCGCCATTCGTCCGCCGTCGCCGGCCCGCGATCGTCATTGGAAGGAGGCGCCGCGCCGCCATTGCGCAACACCTGCTCGAGCACAGGAAAGACCGACTCCCATCCCGCGAGCTCGAAGCGCGCGATCACATCCTTCGAGGCCTCCTGGCCGAGCGCGATCACCTTCCAGGCTTGCGTGTTGCCCGGCGACGGAGCCCATGACGCGAGCTCGAATATTTCCGCGAGCAATGCGTCATCGACCGGCGCCTCGCTGTAATGCCGAATGGCTCTTCTATCGCGCATTCCTCTTTCGAGACCGATATCGTCCATGCGCTCACTCCTTCAATTCCACCGACGCTGCGCTTCCATCGCGATGAGCCTCAATTCGGCATAGAAACGCGAACGCCCTCCCCGTCGCTCGTTTCCTCGCCAGCGCCGATCGCTTTCGAGAAATGGCGATTGAGACGCTTCGGGCGCTGACGATGCGCCGCGATCGATTCCGCCAGGCGCGCTCCGACGCGTGAGGATGCGCGCACGCGCGGCGCGTCGATGATCTCGTGCAGCGCCGGCGACAAATCGTCCATTTCATCGGCGAAAGCGACATGAGCGAGGATTTGCAGCAGATGTGCTTCCGCGATGTTTCGCGTCTCGCCCGTTCGATCTTCGACAGTGAAGAAGGCGTCGCCGATTCGCGCCGGGCGTCCCTGAAAGACCGCAGCCATCCGGTCGATCGCGATTTTGGCGTCGGCGATTCGCTCGGCCGCGGTCAAGCGCTCTATCCTTTGGCGATCGGCGAGAACCTCGGACAGCAGCACGGGAATCGCATCCGTCACCATGGCGCGCGACATGACATCCCATCCGATGAGCCCGGCCATATGGCAGAGCCCGAGGGTATGATAGGGAACGCCGATCCGCAGATGCGGCATCAAGATCTTGATATCCGATCGCGCGCAGACGACCTCACGGCAGCTTAGCGCCAATTCGACGCCGGCGCCGACGAGATGACCTTCGACACGCGCCATTGTCGGAACATTGCGACCGAGCTCGCGCAGCAGCTGCGTGACGCGAACGAAGTAATTGTTCTCGCCCAGGAGATCTTCGCCTGGACTGACGCGCCGCGCCGCCGCCTCGAAATCATGGAGATTGAGACCGGCGCATGCGACCGAGCCGGAGGCCGTATCGAAGGCGATCTCGAGACGATCGAAGGGCAGCTCATGAAAGCGGCGAAGCGTCTCGTAGAGACTATCCGTCGCGGCCTTCGTCAGCGCATTGTGGTTCGGCGGGTCCGAAACAATGACGTGAAGCACACCGTCGTCGGCCTTGTAGCGCAGGCCCGCGACATCGCCGAGCCCGAGCATGGCGCGCTTCGCCTCTTGCTGAAAATTGACGTCGTGCTGCATTTTGAAACCTCCGATCGGCATGAAATTGGACGCGTCGAAGCGGACGCGTGATAGAGGAGTCGTTCGGCGGCGCCGATGTCGCCTCCCGCGCCTATGATCCGGCGCCCGATTTCGGCGCCTCGACCGCGCGAAGCAGAAATGTCGCGAGCCATGACGTCTCCGCCTCGACGAAGCTGCTCGGAACCAATATTGCGATCACGATGATCGCGACCGCGATGAGGAAAAGCGACGGCATCAACAATCTCGACGGACGCTGCTCGATCGGTCGCGGTACCCATGGGATATGGCGCATCGGCGGCGCCACGCGTCGCGCGCTCGCCTGCGTCTTGCGTCGATCCGGCGATTCTTGCGCCTCCCGCCACGCGGCGATTACTCGACGCGCGAACACGGTCTTCCATTCGGCATGGGCGTGATCGGGATGCAGCCAGATCATCAGCCAACGCATATGCGTTCGCATATCGGCGCGGCTCGCGCCGGGGCGCACGCCGAGAATTCTATGGCTGTCGGCCGTGGGAAAAAACAGGATCTGCTGCACATAGAATTCCGCCGCCGCTTTCACATAGCTCTTGTCCTTGCCGGAGCGACGCGCGGCCTCGTCGAGCGTTTCCTCGCAACCGGCCGCGATGCGAATGACCTCGAGCACGTCGTCGGGCAAAGGCAGCTCGCGCGCGCGCGCCGCCATTGGCGGGATCGACGCGAGATCGAGCGCGCATTGCAATGCCCGGCTTCTCGGCACGTCACTGTTCCAGCGTTGGCGAAATTGCGCGATCCTTTTGGCTCTTCGCTCCATAGCCGAAATATTCGTGGCCATAGGCGGGGCCGTGACCGTAAGCATCGCCATAGGCGTAGCCATAGGAGTGACCAACGTTGGTCGCGTCGAACTTATTCAGCAGGCAGCCGAGAATGCGAGTGCGTGCGAAATCCAGCCGCTTGACCGCCGCATGGACGACGCGCCGGCGCGTGTGCATCGAATCGACCACGAACACAGCGCCATCCACTATGCTGCCGAGCAATGGTGCGTCGGCGAGGCCCACGACCGGCGGACCGTCGATGACGACAATGTCGAATTTCTCTCGCGCCAGCGCGAGCAGCGAGGCGAAGCGCGGTCCAGCCAAAAGCTCCGCGGGATTCGGAGGCACAGGACCGGACGACAGGAAGGTGACGCCATAGATGAGATTTTCGGTGACGGCGGCGGATGCGTCCAATGCGCCGGTCAGCACATTGGCGAGGCCGATGCTGTTGTCGACCGAGAGTATGTCGTGCAACGACGGCTTGCGCATATCGGCGTCGATCAAGAGCACCTGCATTCCGAGCTGCGCGAAATTGGCCGCAATGCAGACCGATGTGGTCGACTTGCCTTCGCCAGGCCGTGAGCTGGTGACGAGGAGCGTCTTGGGCGCGCCCATCGCCGTCGAGAATTGCAACGAGGTCCGCAGCGAGCGATAGGCTTCCGCCATTGACGACAGAGGATCGCCGATGACCTCATTCGCGACGGAATAGGACGGGTCGCGGGCTTTCTCGTCATCCTGCCGCGCGAGCGGAATGACGCCGAGCACTGTGAGACCGAGCGCCTCCTCGATCTCTTCGGGAATCTTGAACGTATCGTCGAGAAATTCGCGCACCGCGATCGTCGCGACCGAGGCGAGCAGCCCGAGGACAAAGGCGAGGCCGAGATTCATCAGCAGCCGCGGACTCGACGGGCTCGTAGGCCGCTCCGCCTTGTCGATGACCGAGACATTGTTGGTCCCGATCGCGCCGGTCACGCCGACCTCCTTATATTGCTGTAGCAAGCCGTCGTACAAGGACCGGTTGGTGTCGGCCTCTCTTTGCAGAATAGTGTATTGAATGCTGCGATCCCGCAGATCGAGCGCATTTACCTTCAGGCTTTCGATGCGCTTGAGGAACGACGATTCCTGATCGCGCGCGGCTTCGTAGCGCGCCTTGATCGCTTGACGAATGAACTCGACGTGCTCCCTGATCTGGCGATCATATTCCGCGATCTGCGCCCGCAGCTGCCTCATCTCTGGAAAATCCGGCTTCATGACGCCGAGCTTGTCCTGATACTCCGCCATCAGCTCGGTGCGGCGCTCGCGGGCTTTTTGAATGCTCTTGTCGTCCAGCACCTGCGGCAATCCCAATCCGCTACCGCTCTGCGCCTGCATCCACAGCTGCTCTTCCTTGATGCGCTGCGCCATGGCGACGCCGAGGGCATCGTTGAGCGATTTGAGATTGGCGCCGGCGATGGAGAGCTTGTCATCGACATTCACAATGCCTTCGCGTTGCGCATAGGCGACGACCTGCTTCTCGGAGTCTTCCAATTTGAGCTTCACCTGCTGCAGCTTCTCCTCGAGGAATGTGCGCGCATAGGCGGAGGCGCTGTAGCGGCGGTCCAGCGTCATCGCCACGAAATTCTCGGCGACCGCTGCGCTGACTTGCTGCGCGAGAAGGGCGCTTTTGCTGCTGAAGCTGACCTTCACGATGCGCGACATCGGAATCGGCTGCACCGTGAGGCCTTTCAGCACGGCGGCGACCGCCGAGCGTCGTCTGCCGACACTTTCGGGCTCCTCCTCATGTCGCTTGAACAGGCCTTGGAGCACGCGCCCGAGGAGAGAGATCTCCACATCGACTAAGCCCTTCTTGTCTGCGAGGGAGAGCGAGGACACGACGCGCTCGGCGAGCGCGTGACTCTTCAAAAGCTCGTATTGAGTCGTGTAGAATTGCGGATCGTCGGTTTTCTCCACCAGCGCGTCTTGAAGGCGCACGACCTTCGCGGCCTCGCGGTCGATCTGTATCGTCGTCGTCGCCGTATAGATTCGCGGCATCAGGAATGTGATGACAAAGGCGCAGAGTATCGCGCCGGCGCAGATAGCGGCCACGAGAATGCGATGCTTGATGAGCAAGCCGACATATTTGAGGAAGCTCGAGGCGCCGCTGTTCTCGTCGAAGCTCGGCTGCCGTTCGTCGCAAGCGGCAGCGTAACGCCTGCCGGCGACGATCGCGCGCTCCGATTGGGCGGCGTCGAGAGCGACGGCCGACGCACCCGTCTCTGGCCTTTGATCCGCGCTCATTCCAAAAACGACCTTTCTAGCGTTGACTTTGGAGCGTCACCAAGGTCTCGCCCCGATGTTGATCATTGCGGGGACGGCCGATTTGATGACTTGCACGCCTGTGCGCGCCAGGGATTCATCGACGACGATCGTGTCTCCGCCATAGACCAGCGGATCGGGCGCCTGGCCGGAACGAATGGCGGCGACGTCGAATTTCGCGCTGACGCGCCTTTGATCGGAAACGCGGATCAGCGTCACCGCAGAGTCGCCGACGTCATTGATCCCTTCCGCCATCGCCAGCGCTTGCAGCAGCGTGTTCTTGCCCTTGAGCGCATAGACGCCCGGCTTTTTGACCGCGCCTTCGACGGTCACGCGGAGCCCGACCGATTCTTTCACGAACACCGACACCTGAGGCGATTGCAGATATTTCGCCGCGAGCTTGCGTGTGAGCTCGGCTTCCAGCTCGCTCACCGTTCGCCCTGCGGCGACGACTCCGCCGATCAAGGGAAAGGAGATGCGGCCATTGCCGTCGACCTGCGCCACGCGGCTGAGATTGGTGAAACCGAATATGTTTATTTCCAGCACGTCCTGCGCGGAGATGCGGTAATCGCTCTGTGTGAAATCCGTATTGGCTCTCGCCGTGTCCGGCTCCGGAAGGCTGGCGGTGTAGGACGGATCGACTCCCACGCCGACCTGCGGAGAGCATCCGGAAAGAGTGGCGCAAAGGGCGGCGAGCGCCGAAAATCGGAACAGACACACAATCATAATCTGGCCTTTGCTTCCGTGGGCGCGCATCCTCTGCTCGACCGAAACTCTTGCTAAAAAAGGCTATCGAACAGCGCGCCGCGAGAAATCTCCGGCGCCGCGGTCAGCTGGGCTCGACCGCGCGATAGGGGTAATCCATCGCCACGGCGTCGAGCGCCGGTAGCCTCTCGGCGCGTTCGGCGACAGCGCGGCGGCGGCGGTCGCGCGGCGTCGCGCGCTCGCATGCCGCATCGCGACGCGATGTGGCATGCGCTGCGAACTCTTGCCGATACCAGCGGATCGCATGCTCGACCGCGCGTCCGTTAAGCTTCTCGCCGGCGAGCGCGACGAGCAGCGTGCCGATGACGATGTCGAGATCGAGCCGGAGGCAGGCGTGCTTTATGTACCAGAGGTCGAGCGCATTTTTTTCTTCCGGCGTGACGATGGTCCCACCATTGATCTGCGCCCAGCCGGTGACGCCCGGACGCACGCTGAGTCGCGGTCCGGGATCGTCGGGCTGATCCTGCGGCAAGAGCGGCCGCGGGCCGATGAGCGACATATGACCCGCGATCACATTATAGAGCTGAGGAATTTCGTCGAGGCGGCTCGCGCGGATCATGCGGCCGATGCGGGATAGACGCTGCTCTTCCAGAGCCGGACGGCCCTTCTCGTCGAAAGGCGCGCGATAGGTGCGGAACTTGTAGAGCAGGAATTTCTGGCCGTTCTTGCCGATTCGCTGCTGCCAAAAAAAATATGGGCGCGCCGACATCGATAAAGACGACATAGGCGACGCAGATCGCGAATGGAAAGGCCGCGACGAGCAGCAGGCTCGCAGCGCAAATGTCGATGATGCGTTTCGCCTTGAAATAGTCGGGCGTCTCGAACGTCTCGATCGCGCCGATCTCCTGCGCCGCGACGGGCGGCGCAGCGATGAAATTCCACGCCTCCGCTATGCAGTGGATCGGCACGCCGCGCGCCGCGCATTGCGCCTCCACCGCAGCGAGAAGATCGGCGGGCAGGAAGGTCGCGTCCTCGGCGAGCCACACCTCGTCGACCTCGACGCCATGGACAGCGTATTCGTCGATGACGGCGCCGATGTCGTTGGGATCGCCGACGATAGAGACGCCGGCGATCTTGCGGCCGAGGAGCTCTGGCCGAGCGTCGAGCGCAGCGACGATCTGGGTCGTGCGCGGCCGCAGATAATCGGTCAATTTTATCGCCGCCGAGGCGAATCGATCGACGCCGACGACGATCACGCGGCGCAGATCGGCCTCGGCCTCCGCGCTGTCGAGCTCGTGCTTGCGCGTGAGGTCCTTGTGAAGCGCGCGCATCATCGATCGCGTGGCGATCATGCCCGCGACGAGCACCAATCCGAAGATCAAGGGCGTCGAACGCGGCACGCCTTCGAAGCGTGTGAGCGCAAGAAGAATGGCCGAGCTGGAAGCGACCGCGCAAGCGGCGGCGCCGGAGAGGGCGAAGGCGTCGCGCAGTGAGAAGAACTGCCCCATGCGATCGCTCAGCCGAAAGGCGAGGATCATGACGATGGCGCAGCCTGCGGAGATGACTGCATATTCATAAGGCGCTGGAAATGCCGCCGGAAAATCGCCGGGGTCGAGCAGCAGAGGATCGCGCAGAGCGAGCGCGATAATCGGCGCGACGACCGCCGACACAAGATCGGCGGGCTCGATTCGAAAACGAATGCGGTCTCTCGATGCTGGCGAAGCCAATCGCATGGCGCAAATTCTCCGATCGCGATCGGAAACTGGCGTGCATTTTTCGAAAAGTCACTCCGGGCTGGCGTCTAAGTCCAATGACGGACACACGTATCTGCGCAAGCGCCCGGACGTGCGCGCGCAATCGCGAAAAGCCAGAAAATCATTGTCGGAAAGTGTGGCGCAATCGCCGCGAAGGACGCGCAGGATGACGCCAGCGGCGGGGCCGGAACCACGGGAAAATTCGACGCGCGGAGGCGCCGCGCGCGAGAGTCGTTGTGGATAATCGAGCCCGATTGTCGCGATGGCCTCGCCGCTGGAGCGCATTTCGAGCGGCGAGGCCGGATGATCGGCAAAGATTGCGCAGCGAGATCAGCGCTACTCGCCGGCGGCGGCGATCTGTCGGCTCTTCTCCGACATTTCGCGATAGCGCTCCTGCCATTCGGTGGGACCGTTGGAGGGCGAGACCTGCACCGCCGTCACTTTATACTCCGGGCAATTGGTCGCCCAATCGGAATTGTCGGTGGTGACGACATTGGTCTGGCACAGAGGATGGTGGAAGGTGGTGTAGACGACGCCGGGCGCGACGCGATCGGTGATCTTGGCGTGGAGCGTCGTCTCGCCGGCGCGGCTCTGCACGCGCACCCAATCCCCCTCGCGCACGCCGCGCACCTCGGCGTCATGCGGATGGATCTCCAGCACATCCTCCGGGTGCCATTGGCTGTTCTCGGTGCGGCGAGTCTGCGCGCCGACATTATACTGCGAGAGAATGCGGCCCGTGGTCAGCAGCAACGGGAAACGCGGCCCGGTGCGCTCCTCCGTTGGCACATATTCGGTGATGACGAACTTGCCCTTGCCGCGCGCGAATTTGTCGATGTGCATGATCGGCATGCCTTCCGGCGACAGATCATTGCAGGGCCATTGCACCGAGCCCACCTCGTCGAGCTTGGCGTAGGAGACATGCGCGAAGGAAGGCGTGAGCTTGGCGATCTCGTCCATGATCTCGCTCGGATGCGTGTAGCTCCAATTGCAGCCGAGCGCATTGGCGAAGAGCTGCGTCGCCTCCCAATCGGCGTAGCGCGCCTTGGGGCTCATCACGCGGCGCACGCGCTGAATGCGGCGCTCGGCGTTGATGAAGACGCCGTCCTTCTCGAGGAAGCTCGCGCCGGGCAAAAAGACATGCGCGTAATTGGCGGTCTCATTGAGGAAGAGATCCTGCACGACGAGACATTCCAGCGCGCCGAGGCCGGCGGAGACATGCTTGATGTCCGGGTCGGACTGCAGAATATCCTCGCCCTGCACATAAAGGCCCTTGAACACGCCATCGACGGCGGCGTCGAACATGTTGGGAATGCGCAGGCCCGGCTCGCCGTCCAGCGGAACGCCCCAGGCCTCCTCGAACAGCTTGCGCACATTGTCGTCGGAGACATGGCGATAGCCGGGGAACTCATGCGGGAAGGAACCCATGTCGCAGGAGCCCTGCACATTATTCTGCCCGCGCAGCGGATTGACGCCGACGCCGGAGCGGCCGAGATTGCCGGTCGCCATTGCGAGATTGGCGATGGCCATCACCGTGGTCGAGCCTTGGCTGTGCTCGGTGACGCCGAGGCCGTAATAGATGGTGGCGTTGCCGCCGGTGGCGTAGAGACGCGCCGCGCCGCGCACCAGATGCGCGGGAACGCCGGTGAACTTCTCCACCGCCTCCGGGCTGTTGCCCTCTTCGCCGACGAAGGCGGCCCATTCCAAATATTCGTCCCAATCGCAACGCTCGCGCACGAAGGCCTCGTTCACCAGCCCCTCTTCGACGATCACATGGGCGAGCGCGGTGACGATGGCGACATTGGTTCCCGGCCGCAGCGGCAGATGGAAGGCCGCGCTGATATGCGGCGAGCGCACCAGCTCGGTGCGGCGCGGATCGACGACGATGAGCTTGGCGCCCTCGCGTATCCGCCGCTTGATCTGCGAGCCGACGACCGGATGCGCGTCGGTCGGATTGCAGCCGATGATGAGAATGACGTCGGCCTCGGAGACCGAGTCGAAATCCTGCGTGCCGGCGGAGGTGCCGAAGGCTTGGCTGAGGCCATAGCCGGTCGGCGAATGGCAGACGCGCGCGCATGTGTCGACATTATTATTGCCGAAGCCACTGCGAATGAGCTTCTGCACCAGAAAGGTCTCCTCGCTGGTGCAGCGCGAGGAGGTGATGCCGCCGACGGCGAGCCGGCCGTATTTCGCCTGAATGCGCTTGAACTCGGAGGCGGCATGAGAGATCGCCTCCTCCCAGGACACTTCGCGCCAGGGGTCGGTGATCTTCTCGCGGATCATCGGGCTGGTCACGCGGTCGCGATGCAGCGCATAGCCATAGGCGAAGCGGCCCTTGATGCAGCTGTGGCCGTGATTGGACTTGCCGTCCTTCCACGGAACCATGCGCACGATCTCCTCGCCGCGCATCTCCGCCTTGAAGGTGCAGCCGACGCCGCAATAGGCGCAAGTGGTGACGGCCGAATGCTCCGGCTGTCCAATGGCGATGACGGAGTTTTCGGTGAGCGTCGCCGTGGGGCAGGCCTGCACGCAGGCGCCGCAGGAGACGCATTCCGATTCCATATAAGCCTCGCCCGCGCCCGGCGAGACGCGGCTGTCGAAGCCACGGCCTTCGATCGTCAGCGCGAATGTGCCCTGCACTTCCTGGCAGGCGCGCACGCAGCGATTGCAGACGATGCATTTGGACGGATCAAAGGTGAAATAGGGATTGGATTTGTCCTTGGGCTTCCAATCCTCATTGCGGCGGCCCTCGCGACGCGCCGTGACATGGTTGCGTCCGCTATAGCCATAGCGCACCTCGCGCAGGCTCACCGCGCCGGCCATGGATTGCAGCTCGCAATCGCCATTTGCGGGGCAGGTGAGGCAGTCGAGCGGATGGTCGGAGATATACAGCTCCATTATGCCGCGGCGGATGGAGTCGAGCCGCGGCGAGAAAGTCTTCACCGCAATGCCGGGCATGACCGGCGTGGTGCAGGAGGCGGAGAGATTGCCGCGTCCCTCTATCTCTATGAGGCAGAGGCGGCAGGAGCCGAAGGAATGAAGATTGTCGGAGGCGCAGAGCTTGGGGATCTCTACGCCGATCTGCATCGCCGCGCGCATGATCGACGTGCCTTCCGGCACAGTGATCTCCGTCCCGTCGATGGTCAGAGTGACTTCCTTCTCAGAGCGGGAAGCCGGCGTTCCATAGTCGATTTCCTTGATGAGGCTCATGATTCTGGTCCCCGCGGGCCGGAAAGATTCGATGTAGTATAATTACATAACGATCGAGAGAGAGGTTTTTGTCAATATCTGCGAATCGTCGCTCGATAGGCGGAGCCTATAAATTCGTCAGTGCGCTGCCGATACGCGGGACTGGCCGCAGCTGTTCAGAAACATATGCGCCGAATATATCGACACGAAAGACAATGTCCCAGGGCGCTCGATGCGAGCCTGAAGGCTCGCGGTCCAATCCCGGCCCAGGACCGCGAGCCTTCAGGCTCGCTCTTTTCCGGCGATTGGCGGAACAGCAGGCCACCGCCTCGAAAAGGACAGCCGAGGCTAGAATTTGGCCTTGCGCGGCGCAGCCTTCGGTCTCTATGGTCGATATATATATAAGACGCATACATATCGGATGCGCCCTCCCGCCACCGCCGAAGGTCGAAAGGCCTCGTCCCATGCCATCGACATCCGGCCTCGCGCCCGTCCGCCTGCTGCTCTGCGCCCTGCTGGCGCTGTTCGCCTGCGCCCCGGCGCATGCGCAAACGCGCGAGGTCACGGACATGGCCGGCCGCAAGGTCGCGATACCGGCCGATCCCAAGCGCATTTTCGGCGCGGCGCCGCCGGTGGCGGTGACGCTCTACGCCATAGCGCCGGAGCGGCTGATCGGCATCAATGTGCCGATGCGCGGCGACGAGAAATCCCTCTATCGCAAGGAGGCGCTCGATCTGCCCGTGCTCGGCAGCAACGCCGGCATGGGCCGGCAGCTCAATCTCGAGGAGATCGCGGCGATGCGGCCCGATCTCATCATCGCCTGGCTCGGCTTCTACCAGGAGAAGGCGAAAGTAGTGGAGAGCTTCGCCAAGATCGGCGTTCCGGTGATCTTTTTGAAGCTCGACACGCTGGACGATTATGCCGACGCTTTCGCCTTTCTCGGACAAGTCGTCGGACGCGAGAGCAAGGCCGCCGAAATGTCGGCCTATATTCGCGACGCGCTGGCCCGCGTGCGCGAGGCGACCGCCGATATTCCGCCGGCCGAGCGGCTGCGCGTCTATTACGCCGAATCCGCCGACGGTCTCGCGACCGATTGCGACAAGAGCTTCCATACGGAGCCGATCGTCATAGCGGCGGGCGACAATATCTATCATTGCGAGCAGAGCTCGCATGTCGGCATGGACAAGATCAGCGTCGAGCAGATCGTCGCGCAGAAGCCGTCGCTGATATTGACGCAGGACAAGAGCTTCCCCGCCCTCGCCAAGAGCAGCGCGCTGTGGCGCAATGTGGAGGCCGTCAAGAGCGGCCGCATCGTGACTGTCCCGCACGCGCCCTTCAACTGGCTCGATCGTCCGCCGAGCTATATGCGCGCGCTCGGAATCCAATGGCTGGCCAATCTCTTCTATCCGTCGCGCTTTCCGCTCGATGTGAAGGCGGAGACGAAGAAATTCTACCGGCTCTTTCTCGGCGTCGATATTTCCGACGCCGATTTCACCCGCATAATGGAATGAGCGAAGGTTCCGATGCGCCTCGCCCTTCTGCCCTTCCTCCTGCTGGCGGTCGTCGTTCTGGCGCTCTCGGTCGGACGCTATCCGCTCGCGCCCGCGGATATTTTCGCCTATCTCGGCGCCGCTCTGGGGCTCGTCGCGCTTCCCCCGGAGCGCTTCGATCTCCTGCATAATCTCATCGTCGAGATTCGCCTGCCGCGCGTGCTGGCGGCGGGACTCATCGGCGCGGCGCTCTCGGCCTCGGGCGCGTCCTTCCAGGCGGTGTTCCGCAATCCGCTGGTGTCGCCGGGCATTCTCGGCGTGCTGGGCGGCGCCGGCTTCGGCGCGGCGCTCGGCATTCTGCTCTCCGGCGATTTTCTCACCATTCAGCTCTCCGCTTTCGCCATGGGGCTGGTCGCGGTCGGCGTCGGCGTCATCGTCGCCAATCTCTTCGGCGCCGCCTCCATGGTGACTCTGGTGCTCGGCGGCATGATTTCCGGCGCTTTGTTCACCTCGGCGCTGTCGCTCGTCAAATATGCCGCCGATCCTTACGATCAGCTGCCCGCGATCGTCTATTGGATGATGGGCAGCCTCGGCGCCGTCGATCTGAAGCAATTGCGCGGCGCCGCTCTGCCGATTCTCGCCGGGGTCGGCGCTCTGGCGCTGGCCGGCCGCGCGCTGGACGCGCTCTCCATGGGCGACGACGAGGCGCGCTCGCTCGGCGTGCCGGTGCATCTGACGCGCTATGGCGTCATCGCCGCAGCGACGCTGGTCTCCTCGCTCTCCGTCTCGCTCGCCGGCATGATCGGCTGGGTGGGGCTGGTCGTGCCGCATGTGGCGCGGCTCGCCATAGGGCCGACCAACAGCCGGCTGCTGCCGGCGAGCGCGCTGCTCGGCGCGATTTTTCTCATCGCCGCCGATTGCGTGGCCCGCAACATCACCCGCGCCGAAATCCCGATCGGCGTCGTCACCGAATTGCTCGGCATTCCGGCCTTCATCCTCGTGCTCGGCCGGGGGCGGAGGGCGTGGGCGTGAGGCGGGGGGCAGTGGAGCGCCCCCTCCTCGACGCTCGCCCGCAGCGCGGGAGAGGGGGCGCCAGCGATAGGCGCGCGCGCCGTCTCGGCGCGGCGCGACGCCTGCCCCCTCTCCCGCATCGCCGCGAGGCCCAGTCGTGAGAGAGCCCCGCGCGACCGCGCAGCTGCAAGGCGTCGATCTGCATTTTTCGCGCGGCAAGCGCAGCGTGCTCAGCGGCGCGACGCTCGGCTTCGGAACCGGGGAGATCGTCGCCCTGCTGGGCGCCAATGGCGTCGGCAAGAGCACATTGTTCCGCCTGCTGCTCGGCTTTCTGACGGCGCAGAGCGGCGAGGTGCGGCTCGACGGCGCGTCGCTCGCCTCGCTGTCGCGACGCGAGATCGCCAAGCGCGTCGCCTATGTGCCGCAAGGCCATGTCACGCCTTTTCCCTATACGGTGCGCGAGGTGGTCACGCTCGGCCGCCTGCCGGAGACCGGGCTTTTGCGCGCCCCCCGCGCCGAGGATCGCGAGATCGTCGAGAGCGTCATCGCCCGGCTCGGCATGGAGCGGCTGATCGACCGGCCCTATACGGAGATTTCCGGCGGCGAACGGCAGCTCACGCTCATCGCCCGGGCGCTGGCGCAAGGCGCGCGCCTTTTGGTGATGGACGAGCCGGCGACAGGGCTCGACTATGGCTATCAGCTGCGGCTGATGCGGCATTTGTCCGATCTTGCCGCCGACGGCCATGGCGTGCTGGTCAGCACCCATCATCCCGAACATGCGATGCAGCTGGCGACGCGCATCGCTATATTGAACGAGGGCCGCATAGAGGCCGATGGCGCGCCGCAGGCGGTGGTGACGGCGGAGCGCATCTCGCGCCTCTATGGAGTCGAGGTGGCGGTGTTCGACGATCCTTTCGGCGCGCGGCGGCTCGCGCCCGTCGCCCGGCGCAATGGAAGGGCCGAAGGATGAAGCTCTATATGGGCTTCGACGACACCGACGTCGCCGGAGCGAAGATCGGCACCGGCCGGCTGGTGCGCATGTTCGAGCGCAAGCTTCCCGAAGGCGCGCGGCTCTGGGGCGCGCTGCGCCATCAATTGCTCATCGATCCGCGCATTCCCTTCACCTCGCACAACAGCCCGGCCTGCGCCATTGTGGAGGTAGAGGACGAGGCGCTGATCCCTTCCCTCACCGCCCGCGCCGTCGCCCATATCGCCGAGTTCGCCAGCGACGGCTCCGACCCTGGCCTCTGCATCGCGCGAGAGACCGACGATCTTTCCGAGATCATCGAATTCGGCCTCTCCTGCACGCATGAGATCGAGACGCAGGATCATGCGCGAGAAGCAGCCGCCCGCGCTGGCGTCGAGCTGCTCGGCCTCGGGGGAACCAATGACGGAATCATCGGCGCGCTGGCCGCCGTCGGCCTCTCCGCCTATGGCTGGTGCGGCCGCTTTCTGGAATATGGACGGCTGCGCCGCCTGCCCGATCCCATCTCCGTCGCGGCGCTGGCCGAGGCCGGCATTGAAGCGACGGCGATCGACAAATATGCGCGCGCGCTCGATCCAGAGGCGATGATTCATACCGGCGGCTGGCTGTCGCCGCGGCTCTGGGGCGGACGCGCCGTCGCGCCGGCGGAGGAGAAGGACGGCCGCCTCATCGCCATTGGCAAGCGCCCGCGTGACGCCGAGGTCGCCGACTGATGCGCCTCCTCATCGGCATCGACGACACGGACGGCGCCGGCTGGGCGGCCAGCACGGCGCGGCTGGCACGCGAATTCGGCGACACGCTCGCGGGTGAAACGCGCTTCATCGGCTCGGTCGGCCATATTCTCTGTTCCGGTGTTCCGGCGACGACCAGCAACAAGGCCTCCTGCCTCGTCGTCGAGAGCGCGCGCGCCGACGCCGCGGATTTTCTGCTCGCCCAGGCCGCCGCCTATGTAGAAGCCAATGCGGCGCCCTCCAGCGCGCCGGGAATTATCGTGGCCGGCGCCGAGGCGGAAGCTCTCATCGACTTCGGCCGCGCCGCCAGCCGGCGCGAGATGAGCGCGGAGGAGCTCGCGCCTTTGCTCGGAGGGCTGCGCATCGCCGGCCTGCGCGGGGGGCGCGGCCTCATCGGCGCGGCGGCGGCGGTGGGGCTGACGGCGCGCGGATGGTCCGGCCGCTGGCTCGAATTCGGCGGGCTGCGCCGGCTCGGCCGCGCCGTGCAGGCGCGCGAGCTGAGAGCGCTCGGCATTTTCCTCGTCTCGCTGGAAACGGACGCAGAGGCCCCCGCGCCCGATGATTGGATCGACACACATGACCGGCTGCGGCCGCAGCTCGCCGCCGGCCGCGCCGTCCTGCCCTTGCGCCGTATCGGCGAAGGAATGTGGGAGGCGGCCGGCGCCGAGCCAATGAAGAAATCTCGATAGCGAGCGAAACTACACGCCTTCTATATCGCGGATGATGACGGAATTTGCGCCGTTTTGCCGTCATAATAGACTTGCTGTCACACCTACGCCTATTTACGTAATTGCGTTACATTACGAATCGAGCGGCGGGCGAGCGGCGCGTCGGCCGGGGGCGGCAAAAGGCTGACAGCAATGACGATGTTCGCGCGCAAGAGACGCGGCTCCTCCCTTCTTCTCGGCGGCGCGTCCTTGGCCGCGCTGCTCGGCGCCGCCCATGGCGCCGGCGCGCAGAGCTTCACCCCGCTGCCGGAAATCTCGATCGGCCCGGCGCCCGCCGCGCCGAAGAAAAAGCCCGAGAGCTCTATTCTCGGCTCGGCCTCCGATAGCTCGACCGCCTATGCCGCGGATGCGCGCGGGCTCGATCTCGCCAGCGGCGGCGGCGGCTCCAACCCGATCCGCGGCATCTCCTGGCTGCCCTCCGTCGATGCGCCGGCCATCGATCCTTACGGCCTCGCCAATCTTCCCGGCGGCAATAAGGGCATTCGCATTCGCGGCGAGGTCAGCCAGCACGGCAACAGCATCGGCACGGTGGAAGGGCTGCCGCTCTCCGGCATCAATCCCGGCCCCGGCGTCGCCTGGCTCATCGATAATGAGAATCTGAGCAAGATCGTGCTGCGGCAGGGTCCCATGCCCTCCGATGTGAATTCCTATTTCACCGCCGGCGGCAATTTCGACAGCCGCCTGCGCTGGCCGGCGGAGAAATTCGGCGGCGAGATTTCGCAGAGCGTCGGCTCCTTCTCCTTTCTGCGCACTTTCGCCCGCATCGACTCGGGCGAGATTTTGAACGGCACGACCAAGGTCTTCGTCTCCGGCTCCTTCACCGACGCCGACAAATGGCGCGGCTCCGGCAAGGACCCACAGGGGAAATCGGGCTTCGCGGTCGGCATAGACACCAAGCCCGTCGATGGGCTGGAGGCGAAATTCTTCGTCGCCAAGAGCAGCTTCGACCAGCACAGCTATCAGGGCCTCAACTATCAGCAGGCGAGCAATCTCGGCGCCTTCCGCCGCTATGATTTCGCCGCCTATCCAGGCCCGACGACGGCCAGCCAGATCAATTACTACGGCTATAATCTCCAGCATTTCGACTCTTGGACCGCATTCGGCGATATCGCCATAGAGGTCGACAAGACGACGCGCTTTGTCTTCAAGCCCTATTATTTCCGCGAGGACGGCTATTATCTCGACGGTCAGGCCAATGGCCGCATCCGCAAATGGATCATCGACCACGACATGTGGGGCGTGGTGAGCGAATTGCAGACGCGCGTGCTGGACACGGACGCCAAGCTCGGCTTCTGGCACGGCGTGCAAAATCCCCCCGGACCGCCGACGGCCTGGGAAGTCTTCGCCCCCAATGCGGGCGGCGGCCTCATCAATCCGAGCTGGGCGATCCTCGGCAAGCAGACCGCGCCGCATGTGTTCGATTCCGCCTATGGAATCGCGAGCCGCGACTTCGGTCCGCTGCATGTGGAAGCCGGCGCGCGCTATGTTTGGGAGCGCATGGCGGGAATAGACGCCTATAATTCGATGGGCATAGGCGATGTGCCCTATGACACGGCGCTGGCGCTCTCCTCCGGCGTCATCGCCAATCGCAGCGTCAAGCCCTTCACCGTCG
The DNA here is from genome assembly GCF_000745215.1 of Methylosinus sp. PW1. Classification (NCBI taxonomy): domain Bacteria; kingdom Pseudomonadati; phylum Pseudomonadota; class Alphaproteobacteria; order Hyphomicrobiales; family Methylocystaceae; genus Methylosinus; species Methylosinus sp. PW1. Next base: position 2,339,220 of record NZ_JQNK01000009.1, on the reverse strand, counting down.
GCACTTTTCTGCCCTTCGGCGCGCTCACCTATCGGCTGACCGACGACCTATTGCTGAAATTCAGCGGCGGCGGCGGCTATGGCGGACCGGGCTATGACGCCTGGCCAGTGTTCCAGCAGAATTCGGCGACCTTCCTCGCCAAGGGAATCACTGCGGATCAGTTCTGGCATTCGATGAAGCCGGAGACCTCGACGCAGCTCGATCTCGGCCTGCGCTGGTCCTTCGACGGCGCCTATGGCTCGGGCTATGTGGAGCCGACCGTCTACTATTCCCGCAATCACAATAAGCTCGTCTCTTACGATCCCGGCATCGGCACGCAATATGGCGCGAATGTCGGCGAGAGCCAGAATTACGGCGCGCAGGCCGTCGTCCATTATTCGCCGCTCGAAAGCGTCGGCCTTTTCGCCTCGCTCGGCTATCAGCGCGCCGAATTCGTCGAAGATCTGCCGCTGCTGCCCGGCGCCTCCGCAGTCAATTATTGGTCGACCCGGGTGAAGGGCAAGCAATTGCCGGACGTGCCCTATTTCATCTCGACGATCGGCGGCGATCTGCGCATCGAGGAATTCACCATCACGCCGATCCTGCATATCGTCGGCTCGCGCGCCGGCGACACATCCGGCTTCCAGCCGCTCGCCGGCTATTCCACATTCGATCTCACCGTGAAATACGAGCACAAGATCGACTGGGGAACGATCACCGCCAGCATCACCTGCATGAACATGTTCGACACCGCCTATATCGGCCAGATCAGCAGCGGCTATTATCAGCAGACGTCGGCCAACGGCATTTATTACCCGGGCGCGCCGCGCACTGTGCTCGCCAAGGTCGGCTTCAAATTCTGAATCGGATGCACGCCACCGAGGCGACCAGAGCCGGCTTGCGCGCTTCGCCCTCGCCCCCGCGACGTCATGGCCGGGCTTGTCCCGGCCATCCACGCCAGGACGCCGAGGCGTCTTAGAAATTTGATATGACGCCGAAGCTCCCGTGGAGCCAATCGCGAGATCAAATCCGTCGATAGCGGACGCTTTCATTCGGTTTCTCAGTGGCTTGGCGTGGATGGCCGGGACAAGCCCGGCCATGACGGCTGCAGCGTTTCGCAATATGTGAACCCGATAGCGACGCGCGTCGACGGGAGGTAAGGCTTATTTAACCATAGGTTGTATCGTTAAGCTTAACGCGATGGACCGCTTGCAAGGCTGCGCTTATGGTGCGGCAATCCTCGGTTCGGGTCGTTGGCGAAGTGAAATATGTGAAACGTTTTCTGGGCGTGACGGCGCTCTTGGCGTTCGGCGGCCTGGAAGCCGCCTCCTCCGCCCGCGCATTCGATTTTTTCGGCCTCTTCGGCGCCGCCGAGGAGACGCCGGAGCCGAGCCGCGACGCCCTGCCCTATAAAATCGAATTCGCCGGCCTCGACGAGGCCGAGGGCCTCGCGCGCAATCTGCAGGACGTCTCCAGCGCATGGCGGCTGCGGCTGCAGGCTCCGCCCACGGGGGCCGGCGTCGCGCGACGCGTCGTCGCCGATTTCCCGCGCCTCGCCGAGGCGCTATGGGCGAGCGGCTATTATGACGCGGAGATAAAGGCCACGGTCGCCGGCGTTCCGGTGCGGCCGGACGGGCATGGCGCCGACGCCGCAGCAGCGGCGGCCGAGCGGCTGCGCGGCCAGGCGCTGGCGCCCATCCGCATAGAGATCACGCCCGGCCCGCTGTTTCATTTGCGCAAGGTCGTCCTGCTCGACGCGCGCAGCGGCAAGCCGCTGGACGAAGCGCTGCTCACGAAAAAATCGCTGGAGCGCGACAAGGAGGAGCCGGCCCGCGCCGCCGCGCTGCAAGCCATGCAGGCGGCCTGGATCGACGCGCTGCGCGCCAATTCCTATCCGCTCGCCAAAGTGGCGACCGCGAAGCCGACGATCATCCATCCCGAAAAGGCGATGGATGTGGTGGTGACGATCGACCCCGGCCCACGCGCCGGCATAGGCGAGGTGAAGACCAGCGGCTCGCCGGGCATAGATGATGAGGTCATTCGCTCCTACATCTATCTGGAGCAGGGCGAGCCCTATAGTCCGAAGAAGCTCGCCGATCTGCGCAAATCTATCGGCCGTCTCGAGGCGGTCGGCTCGGTGAAGGCGGAAGACGGCGAAAAGCTCGACGCCAATGGCAATCTGCCGATCCTCGTGCAGACCAGCGAGCGCAAGCCCCATGCGGTGGGCGCGGACGCTTTCTTCTCCAATGTCGACGGGCCGGGCCTGCGCGCCTATTGGACCGATCGCAATCTCTTCGGCGGCGCCGAGCGGCTGCGCTTCGATGTCGAGGGCGGCCTCGCGCCCTTCGGCAGCTCGGCGCGCTACAACGGCCTCTCCTCCATTCGCCTCGAGGACGTCATCGGCCGCGCCAAGACGAGCTTCGTGAAGCCGGCGCTGTTCGGCTCCCGCAACGATCTGCTGCTCGACGCCGGCTTCGTGCGCGAGAAGACCGATTATTACCGGGCCAATTACGGCAATGGCTCGGCGGCGATCCGCCATCGCTTCAGCGATACGGCCTCCGTGCAGGCGGGGCTCGAATTCGAGCGCGGGCATACGTTCGACGCTTTCGGCCCGCATGATTATTCGCTGCTCGGCTTTCCGCTCTCGGCCAATTACGACGGAACCGACGATCTGCTCGCGCCCACCAACGGCTTTCGCGCCATCGCCAATGTCACGCCCTATGTGAAGGCCTTCGGCGACAGCGTCGGCATGGTGCAATCCAAGACGCAGATCACCGGCTACAAATCTCTGGACGAGGACGGCTGGTATGTGCTCGCCGGCCGCATGGCGGCGGGCTCCATCGTCGGCGCGAGCATAGAGAATATTCCGGCGAGCCATCGCTTCTTCGCCGGCGGCGGCGGCTCGGTGCGCGGCTATCGCTATCGCTCGCTGAGCCCGGACGCAGGCCTCGGCTTTCCGGTCGGCGGACGCAGCCTGCTCGAAGGCTCGGCCGAGGCGCGCATAAAGGTGACGCGCGACATTGGGATCGTGCCCTTCTACGATGTCGGCTCCGCCTTTTCGTCGCCGTTTCCCGACTTTCAGTCGTCCATGCGTTCGTCTGTCGGCATAGGACTGCGCTATTACACGGGCATAGGCCCCGTGCGCCTCGATGTGGCGACGCCGCTCGGCCGGCGTCCCGGCGAGAATAAATTCGCGATCTTCATCGGCGTCGGGGAGTCGTTCTGATGCGCTTTCGCCGCATTCTCGCCTATGCCTTCGGCGCGCTGACGCTGCTCGCCGTCGCCGGAACGCTCGCGCTGCGCATGCAGACGCGCGAGGGCAAGAGCTTCCTCGCCGATCTCGTCTCGCGCGCCGCCTCCTCCGCCGATATGAAAGTGGAGATCGGCGCCTTCGAGGACCCGTTGTCGGCGCATCCGCTGCTGCGCGACATTTCCATCGCCGATAGGGACGGCCCCTATCTGAAGATCGACGAGATCGCGCTGGACTGGTCGCCTTCCGCGCTGTTCTCGCTGCGCGTCGATATAGAGAAGCTCGCCATTGGCGCGATCGACATCGCCCGCCTCCCGGCGCCCTCGCACGCTGCGGCGACGACGCAAAAGAGCGGCGGCGGCTTCTCGCTCCCCGATCTTCCGGTGCGCATCCGCCTCGGCCGGCTGGCGTTGGACACATTGTCGCTCGGCGCGCCCGTTCTCGGAACCGCGGCGAAATTCGCCGCGACCGGCGAGGCCTCGCTCGACAAGGGCGCGCATCTTACGCTCGACATTCGCCGGCTCGACGCGCCGGGCGCCATTACGGCGAAAGCCGATGTCGCGGCGGACGGCCAGAAGATCGCGCTCGCCCTCGCGGCGCAGGAGCCGGAGGGCGGCGCCATCGCGCGGCTCGCCGCTCTGCCCGGCCTGCCGCCCGTCGATATTTCGCTGACCGGCGAAGGCGCGCTCGACGATTTCGCCGCGCATTTTTCCGCCAAGGCCGGAGAGAAGATCGGCGCCGAAGGCGCGGCGCATGTCATTCGCAAGGATGCGGCGCGGCGGCTCGATTTCGATTTAGGCGTGCGCCTCGCCCCGCTGCTGCCGCCCGCCGCCGTTCCGCTGCTCGACGGCGTGACGCAGCTCGCCGGCGCCGCCACTCTGCGCGACGATGGCGCGCTGGAGGGCGATATCGCCATCCGCAGCCGCTCCGACGCCGCGCCGCGGCCGCTCGATCTTTCGATAGCGCTGAAGGGCGTTCCGAAAGACGAGCGCGTGAGCGCGACTCTGAGCGGAACGCTGGCCGTTCCGTCGCTCGAAGCGCCTGCGCTGGAGAAGCTGCTGGGCGAGCGCGTGACGCTCGGCGGCGCGGTCGCCTCGCTGCCCGGCGGCGGCCTGCGCTTCGACGGGCTCGAATTGCGCGGCGCGCATGTCGCGGCGAAGATCGACGGCGCGGCGATGCGCGAGGCGCTCGACGTCGGCGCGAAGGTCACGATCGCCGATCTGAAGCCCGCCGATCCGCGCCTCTCCGGCCGCGCCGAAATTTCCGTGAAGGCGACCGGCTCCGCGGACAAGCCCAACGCCGATTTCGAGGCGCTGCTCAGCGGCGCGCATCTCGACGGCCATGCGATCCAAAAGCTCGCGCTGCACGGCGCCGCGCGCGATCTCACCGGCGCGCTCGTCGCGACCGCGACGCTGGACGGCGCCATAGACGGCGCCCCGGCGCGCGGCAAATTGAACGTCGCGCATAAGGACGCCGGCTGGACGGCGAACGACCTCGATCTCTCCGTCGGCCGCGCGACTCTCCGCGGCGCGCTCGCGCTCGACGCGCAAAAGCTCGCCAGCGGGCGATTCTCTCTCGCCGCGCCCGATCTCGACGATCTCTCCGCGCTCGCTCTGCGCAAGCTCTCCGGCGCGCTGAAGGCCGACATCATCCTCGACGCTTCGCAGGGCGCGCAGAACATATCGATCGACGCGCAGGGAACGCGCATTCGCGCCGCCGACGCCACGATCGAGAAGCTCGGCGCCAAGCTCTCCGGCCATGATCTGCTGCGCCGACCTTCGCTCGACGGAAACATCGCCGTGGACGCGCTCCATATCGGCGGCAAGACCATCTCCAAAGCGCGCCTCGTCGCGACGCCCGCCGGCGCCGCCACCGCGCTCGATCTCACGGTCGATGCGGAAGGCTTCGCCATTGCGAGTCGCTCCACGCTGACGCCGGGCGAAAAGACGCGGCTCGACATTCAGTCTCTCTCGGCGCAGCGCGCCGGCAAGCGCATCGCCCTCGCGGCGCCGGCGAGCGTCACGCTCGGCGGCGGCGCGGTCGAGCTGAAGGGCGTAGCGCTCGCGCTCGGCGCCGGCCGGCTCGACATTGACGGAACCATCGGCGAGCGGCTCGATCTCACCGCGCGCGCGCGCGCCGTTCCGCTCTCCATCGCTTCCATCGCCGACGCCAGCTTGGCGCTCGAAGGCGCATTGGACGCCGAGGCGCGGATTACCGGCGACAAGAAAGCGCCGAGCGGCGACTGGAAGATCAAGATCGCCAAGCTCTCCGCGCCGCAATTGCGCAGCAATGGCCTGCCGCCGCTGGATATGGACGCGCATGGCGCGCTCGCCGGCGCGCGCACGAGCCTCGACGCCAATATCGCGCTCGGCGCCGGCGGGCGCTTCGCCATCACCGGCTCGGCGCCGATCGACGCGGTGGGCGCGCTGGATTTGAAGGTGAAGGGCGAGGCGGACGCCAAGCTCGCCGACACGGCGCTCTCCGCCAATGGCCAGAGCCTGCGCGGCAAGGCCAATGTCGATTTGCGCATCGCCGGCTCCGTCGCCGCGCCGGCGATCGAAGGCGGCGTGACGCTCGCCAATGGCTCCTTCTCCGATCCGCTGAACGGCGTCTATCTCGACCACATCGACGCCAAGCTCGACGGACATGGCCGCGAGATCGCCATCACGCGCTTGACCGCTCTCACCAAAAATGGCGGCCAGATCGCCGCGACCGGCAAAATCGCCGTCGAGCCGCAGGCGGGAATGCCCGGCGCCATTCGCATCAAGGCCAAGAATGCGCAGCTCGTCAGCAGCGATCTCGTCTCCGCGACCGCCGATCTCGATCTCGACATAGGCGGCCCGCTCGCACGTTCGCCGAAAGTCTCTGGCCGCGTGACGCTGACGACGATGGAGGTCAATGTCCCCGATCGCCTGCCCGCCTCCTTTCAGGCGCCGCGCGGCGCGGTGCATGTTTCGCCGCGCGCTTTCGCCAAGGAGATGCTGGCGCTGGAGGCCAAGGAGAAAGCGCGCGCAGCAAAGCGCTCGCCCTTCGACGCGACGATCGATCTCGCGCTCGCCGCCCCCAATCGCATCTTCGTGCGCGGCCGCGGCATAGACGCCGAATTCGGCGGCGAGCTAAAGCTGAGCGGCACGATCCAAAAGCCGGCCGTCAACGGCGCTTTCGATCTGCGTCGCGGCAAGCTGCAATTGCTGACCCAGCGCATCGATCTCACGCGCGGCAAATTGAGCTTTGCGGGCGGCCTCGTTCCGCAGCTCGATTTTTCCGCCGAGATGGCGGCGGGCGACGTCACCGCCAAGATCGGCGTCTCCGGCCCGGCCTCGCTGCCGAATTTCTCCTTCTCCTCCTCGCCGGAGCTGCCGCAGGACGAGGTGCTCTCGCGCCTGCTCTTCGCCAAGGCGTCGGGCTCGCTCTCCGCCTTTCAGGCGCTGCAGCTGGCAACGGCGCTCGCGCAATTCTCCGGCGCCGGAACCGGCGTCGACGCATTCGAGAAAATGCGCAAGGCGCTCGGCGTCGATTCGCTCGATCTCGAGGCCGGCGGCTCCAGCGGGCCGACGGTCGGCGCCTCGCGCTATATCTCGGACAATATCAGCGTCGGCGTGCGCACGGGCGCCAAGCCGGAGCAGACCGCCGTCAGCGTCGGCGTGGACGTCACCAAGAATGTCCGCGTGAAGGGCGAAACCAAGGTCGACGGCAAATCCTCGCTCGGCGTCGGCGTCGAATGGGAATATTGACGGAGCGCCGTTATTCGCAAATGGTGTTCCGTGACTGCGGCCGATAGGTCCTCATTTCGCTCACTGACTTGTTCCGCTATATTGCCGCCAGAAGCTCATTTACCCGAAAGGCCGCGAACATGCTCGACCGGCTCGTCGCGCGCGCGGCGCAATTGCCCGCCTATGGGGAATTACGCTGGCACGCCAATCATTCCTCCCGCATCATGATGCGCAAAGGCGTGCTGCTCGCCAATGGACGCTCGCGCGACAGCGGCCTCTCGGCGCGTCTCTATCGCAACGGCGCCTTCGGCTTCGCCGCCGCGCCCGGCGATGACGAGGCCAGCCTCGCCGCCGTCATCGCCACGGCGCAAGACAATGCCGAATTCGCCGGCGGCCACGCCGCGACCGGCGCGCTCTCCACTGCGGCGGGAAGCGGAAGCTATGATTATCGCAGCAAGCGCGCGCCGCTCTCGGCGGAAGAGCGCGTCGATATCGTGCGGCGGCTCGACGAGGCGATCCGCGCCCGCTATCCGGGCCTCGTCAATGTCGACATCTCGCTGTCCAGCCATGCGAGCGAGAAGATTCTCGCCAATAGCGACGGGGCCGCGACCTGTTCCTTCGTGCCGCGCGCGGCGCTGGTCGTCTCCATGAGCGTCGCCGCCAATGACGGAATCGTCGAGCTCTATGACATTCTCGGCGGCTTCGGCGAGATAGAAGACCAATCCTTCGACGAGGCGACGCTCGCGCCCTGGCTCGAGGATCTGCACGAGAATTTGCGGCGCAAGGCCGAGGGCGGCCAATGCGAGGCCGGCGATCACGACGTCGTGCTCGATTCCGCGCTCGCCGGAATTCTCGCCCATGAGGCGATCGGCCACACATGCGAGGCCGATCTCGTGCTCGCGGGCTCGGTCGCCGGCGACCATCTCGGCGAGCTGGTGGCGAGCGAGAAGATCACGCTCGGCGATTATGGCGGACGCGGGCCGGACGGCAAATCCTCCTTCGCCATTCATGTCGACGACGAAGGCACGCCCTGCCGCGATGTGGCGATCATAGAGAATGGCGTGCTGAGAAACTTTCTGCACAATAAGCGCACCGCGCAAATGCTGGGCGCGGAGCCCGCCGGCAACGCGCGCGCCTTCTCCTTTCAGGACGAGCCGCTGGTGCGCATGCGCAACACCTGCATCGCCAAGGGAAACGACAAGCTCTCCGACATGATCGGCGCGATCGAGCGCGGCTATTATCTGAAGCGCTCCACCAATGGCCAGGCGGACGCCACCAGCGAGTTCATGTTCGGCGTCAATTGCGGCTATGAGATAAGAGACGGCAAGCTCGGCCGCGCCATTCGCGACACCACCATCTCCGGCGTCGCCTTCGACATGCTGAAGAGCGTCACCCATGTGGGCGATGATTTCCGCTGGGCGGCGGGCGGCGGCTGGTGCGGCAAGAAGCAGCCGATCGCCGTCGGCATGGGCGGCCCGTCGATCAAATGCCGCGTCACTCTGGGAGGACGCGGATGAGCGCGCCGACGGACGACTTCCTCGACCATATTCTCGCGCGAGCGAAAGCGGCCGGCGCCACGGCGGCGCAGGCGCTGAGCATCCGCACGCGCTATTTCGAGATCGAATTCGATCATCGCAGCATCGAACTCGTACGCTCGACGGAAAACGAGACGACGACGATCACGCTCTTCTATGACGGCAAGCGCGGCGGCGCGACGCTGAACGGCCGCCGACCCGAGGAGGTGGAGGCGGCGATCGCCGCCGCAGCCACGGCGGCCGAGGCGGGCGTCGCCGATCCCGCCAATGACATAGCCGACGCGCCTTCGCTGCCGCCGGGCGATCACGGCCCGAGGGAGCCGGACCGCGCCGCCATGCGGCGGCAGATCGACGAATTGCTGGCGAGCCTGCCCGCGCGCCATCCGCTGCTGCGCCTGCGCGACTGTCTCTACGCTTTCACCGATCGGGAGACCGAATTCGCCAATTCGCGCGGCCTGCGCCAACGCGAGCGGCGCAGCGAGCATGGCTTTCGCGCCTTGTTCATGGCCAAGGATGGGCCGCTCACCACCTCTTTCAACTTCGTGGGTGCGAGCGCCTTCTCGCCCTTCCCCTCGCTCTACGAGGCCGCCGGCGTGGACCGGCTGATGGCCGAATGCGAGCGCTCGCTGGAGCGCCGGCCGGTCGCGGGAAAATTCGTCGGCGATGTGATCGTCACGCCGCATTGCCTCACCGGGCTGCTACCCTCCATCGCGGGCGCGCTCTCCGGCCCGGCGCTGCTCGCCGGCTCCTCGCCGTTCAAGGACAAGCGTGGCGAGCGCATCGCCAGCCCATTGTTCTCGCTCGACAACGCCCCGCGCTCCGCGGATTTCTCGGAAGGCTCGGATTTCGACGAATTCGGCGTGCCGACGCGCGATCTGCCGATCATAGAGAATGGCGTGCTGAAGGATTTTTACGTCGGCTATTTCTTCTCGCGCAAGCTCGGTCTGCCGCAGACGGCGGGCGTGCGCAACAGCCGCGTGCGGCCGGGCGAGACCAGCCTTTCCGACATGATCGCCGGGGTGAAGCGCGGAATTCTGTTCTCCCGCTTCTCCGGCGGCGCGCCCAATGACAATCTGGATTTTTCTGGAATCGCCAAAAACTCGTTCTATATCGAGAATGGCGAGCTGCGGCACGCCCTGAACGAGACCATGGTGAGCGGGAATTTCCAACAATTGCTGCAAGATGTTCACGCCGTGTCGAAAGAGGTCGTGAATTTCGGCGATTGCGCCTATCCCTTCATCGCCGCCTCGGGCGTGACCATTTCGTCGAAATGAGAGGAAGCGTCTTGGTCTATCGCCCCTGGTTTTCCGCGCCTCGCGCCTTCGGCCTCGTCGCGGTCGTTCTCGCTCTGGCGCTCGACCAGGCGCATAAATTCTGGATGCTGCACGTCTTCGACATCGGCCTGCGCCAGCCGATCCGGCTCACCTCCTTTCTCGATCTCGTGCTGTCGTGGAATTTCGGCGTCTCCTACTCGCTGCTCTCCTCGCAGACCGGAGCGACGCGCGCGCTGCTTGTCGCCTTTCAATTGTCGATCGTCGGCTGCCTCTCCTATTGGCTGTGGCGGGCGCCGCGGCGACTCACCGCGGCGGCGCTCGGCCTAGTGGTGGGCGGGGCGCTCGGCAATGTCGCGGATCGGCTGACGCGCGGCGCGGTGGCGGATTTCTTTTTCTTCCACACGGCCCTGCCGGTGGGGCCGCTGGCCAATTACGTGTTCAATGTCGCCGACGCGGCGATTTTTCTCGGCGTCGTCCTGCTGCTGCTGGAGAGCTTTCGCACCGGCGCCGCGCGGCCGACCCCGGCCGCCGGATAGCTGACAGCGTCGATTTCGGCTGGCCCGGAGCCTCACACGCCTCTAAAATGCCGTTAAGCTGGCCGTAACAATTCGGCTCGTTTGGAATCGCGCGCGCTCTCGGACGGGGCCGCGCCCATGGGAGGAGATCTGGGCGATGAAACGGGCGACAGCCTCTCTGCGTCTCACGCCGGCATGCGCCGGGCTCGCGCTCGTGTTTCTCGGCGGAACTGGCGTCGTCCCGGCCGCGGCCTATGACGACAAATCGACGCTCACCTCGGTCCTCGGCTTCATCGGCGTCTATTCCGACGAGGACGAGAGCAAGAAGATCGTCTTCCGCGAGCATCCCAAGCTGGTCGTGCCGCCCAATCGCCAAGGGCTCCCCTCGCCGCAGGCGGAGACCGAGCGCCCCGCCTCCTGGCCGGTGGATCAGGAGATCGCGCGCCGCAAAGGAACGCCAGCCCCCGCGCGCCAGCCGGGCCTCAACGAGAATCCCAATGTCGCCGGCTCCAAGAATGGAGAAGGCCCGCGCAAATGCCTCGTCGCCGCCTCGGACGGCCATTGCACCATCACCACGGACGCGGACGAGCCCGGCTCCGCTGCCGGCCCGAAGACGCGCGGCGCCGGCGAGGCCTCGACTCGCTCCTATCTGACCGAGCCGCCGCAGGCCTATCGCCAGAAGGTGGCCGGCGGCAAAGGCGCGAAAGAAGCAGAAGAAAAGCCGGGCTGGACCAATCCGATCGGCATGATCGGCAGCCTTTTCGGCGGCTCCTGAGCCGCCGATCCGGCGCCCCGCCGCTCAGCCGCCGCTCAGCACGATACGGCGATGCGTCGGCTGCAGCGGGCGGGCGTTCATCGGGAACAGCGTCTTGAAGGCGTCTATGTCCGCCTGCGCCACCTTCACCGGCTCGGCGAAGACATTCCAATGCACCACCTCCGAGAAGGGCGGCGTGGTCAGCGAGCCCTCGTAGCGGAAGAGCTTCTTTCCCTTCGGCAGCAGAGCGGAGGCGTCGATCGGCGCCTTCAGCGCGACCTTGCCCTCCTCCTTCGGCGCGGCGGCCATCACCGCGGAAAACGCCTTGTTGGGCGCGCCGGCGACGACGCAACCCGTTTACCATTCGTCGACGAAGCGGCGCGCCCAGGGCCGCTTTCGCCCTGCAGGCCGGGCCGCGGCGCGCGCGGCGCCTGACATGCCTCGCATTCGCGCTTATATAGATCGAATGCTTCCGTCGAAGCGTCCGGGAAAAGCCCGCGGCCGAACTGGCGCCGAATTCTCTTGGCCGAATTCAAAACTGGCCGGATTCTCTCGGCCGGGCCGGCGAGCGCCGGACGCGCTATAGCGAGGAAAGATTATCATGCCGATGACACAGCCGGGGGCCGAGGCGATCGCGGCCGATCACGCCGCCAGCTCCGCCTCCGCCAAGATCGACGCGCGCGCCGGAGCCGCCAAAAGCGAGAGCGCCGCCGCCGGCGTCGTCCATTCGCGCCTCGCCAATGGAATGGAGATCGTCGTCATCGCCGACCGCCGCGCGCCGGTCGTCACCCATATGGTCTGGTATCGCAACGGCTCCGCCGACGATCCGCTCGGCAAGTCGGGAATCGCGCATTTCCTCGAGCATCTGATGTTCAAGGGCACGCACGCCCATCCGCAGGGCGAGTTCTCCAATCTCGTCTCCGAGCTCGGCGGCCAGGAGAACGCCTTCACCAGCTATGACTACACGGCCTATTTCCAGCGCATCGGCAAGGAGCATCTCGGCACGCTGATGGAGTTCGAGGCCGATCGCATGACGAATCTGGTCCTCTCCGACGAGATTGTGGGGCCGGAGCGCGAGGTGGTGCTCGAGGAGCGCCGCATGCGCACCGAGAACGACCCTTCCGCCCAGCTCGACGAGGCGGTGCAGGCGGCGCTGTTCCCGCACCACCCCTATGGCACGCCGATCATCGGCTGGGGCCATGAGATCGAGACGCTCGGCCGCGAGGACGCGCTGCATTATTATCGGCGCTTCTACACGCCGGAGAACGCCATACTCATCGTCGCCGGCGACGTCGATTTCGAGACCGTGCGCGCGCTCGCCGAGAAGAGCTACGGCCGCATTCCCGCGCGCGACGACGCGCCGAGCCGCAAGCGCCCGCGCGAGCCGGAGCCCCGCGCCCATCGTCTGGTGACGCTCGCCGACGAGAAGGTCGAGCAGCCGACGCATGAGCGCGTCTTCCTCGTGCCCTCCTACACGACCGGCGCGCCCGGCGAGGCGGAGACGCTGGAAGTTCTCGGCCATGTGCTGGGCGGCGGGCCGTCGAGCGTGCTGTATGATTCTCTCGTGGTAGAGCAAAAGCTCGCGGTCAACGCCGGGGCCTATTACATGGGCTCGGCGCTGGACGACACGCGTTTTTGGGTCTTCGCCACGCCGGCTCCCGGCGTCTCGCTGCAGCAGCTGGACGACGCCATCGGCGCGGCGATCGACAAATTCGCCGCCGCCGAGATCGCCGAAGCCGATCTGAATCGCGCCAAGAATCGCCTCATCGCCGAGGCGGTCTATGCGCAGGACAGCCAGGTCTCGCTCGCCCGCTGGTATGGCGAATCGCTGGCCACCGGCCTCGCGGTGGAGGATGTCGCCGCCTGGCCGGACCGCATCGACGCCGTCTCCGCAGCCGACCTCGCCGCCGCGGCCCGCAAATGGCTGCAAAAGCGCCGGGCCGTCACCGGCTTCCTCGAATCCGAGGCCGAGGACGAAGCCGAAGACGCCGAAGCCAAAGACGCCGTGCTCGCCGCCTGACATCGGAGCGTAAATCAATGACAGCCCACGCCATCGCGCCTGCGCGCAGCCGCGCCGAGACCATTCAGCGCGTCGTCACGCCCGGCGGGATCGAAGCCTGGCTCGTCGAGAGCTACGCGGTTCCGCTCGTCGCGCTCGAATTCGCCATGCGCGGCGGCGCCTCCCAGGACCCGGCCGGCAAGGCGGGTCTCGCGACGCTGCTCGCCGGCCTGCTCGACGAGGGCGCCGGCCCCTATGACGCCCGCGCCTTCCACCTCGCCATAGAGGATCTGGCGATCCGGCTCGGCTTCGGATGCGACCGCGACGCCATCTCCGGCCATATGCAGACGCTCTCCCGCAACAGCGACGCGGCTTTCGAGCTGCTGCGCGTCGCGCTCTGCGAGCCGCGGCTCGAGCAACAGGCGATCGACCGCGTGCGCGGCCAGATCGCCGCCGGGCTGAAGCGCGACGCCAATGACCCGGACGCGCTGGTCGCCAGGGCCTTCCGCGAGGCGGCCTTCCCCGACCATCCCTATGGGCGGCCGGTGCGCGGCGATCTGGAGAGTCTCGAAAATCTGACGCGCGACGATCTCGACGCGCTGAGGATTCGCCTGCTGACGCGCAGCGATCTGAAAATCGCCGTCGTCGGCGCCATAGACGCGGCGACGCTCGCCGCCAAGCTGGACGCGATCTTCGGCGCCCTGCCGGCGCAGAGCCTTCTCACCCCCGTGCCCGCGATCGACATTCACGCGCTCGGCGAGCGCCGCATCATCGATCTCGACGTGCCACAATCTGCGATCCGCTTCGGCCGTCCCGGCATGCAGCGGCATGATCCCGATTATTTCGGCGCCGTGGTGGTGAACCACATCCTCGGCGGCGGCGTCTTCACGGCGCGGCTGTTCAACGAGGTGCGCGAGAAGCGCGGCCTCGCCTATTCGGTCTATTCGCATCTCAACGAATATGACAAATGCGCCATGCTGGTCGGCGGCGCGGCGACGAAGAACGAGCGCGCCCGTGAATCGCTGGAGGTGATCCAGGCCCAATTCGCCGATCTCGCCAATGAGGGGCCGAGCGCGGACGAGCTCGACAAGGCGAAGAAATATCTGACCGGCTCCTATGCGCTGCGCTTCGACACATCGACGAAGATCGCCGGCCAGCTGGTCAATCTCCAGCTCGACGGATTCGCGCCCTCCTATCTCGACGAGCGCAATGGCCGCATCGACGCGGTGACGCTCGACGACGCCCGCCGCGTGGCCAAGCGCCTGCTCGGCGACGGCGAGCTGCTGGTGTCGATCGCCGGACGTCCGCAGGGCCTCTGATCGGGTTTCGGACCGCCAGGGCTCCTCGATCGCTCATACGGTTTCCGGCTGATCGGCTGGCGTAATCTTCACCGCCTTCCTTCTCCCCGCTCGCGGGGAGAAGGAGAACGCGCGCCGAAGCATTCAGCCGGAAACCGCATCAAAACGCGCATGCAAGGCGAGTATCGAGAGCGCGATCCGGTCCAATGATCGGATCACGCTGTCGAAAACATATGAGCGCAGGGCGAGCCTTCGCGGCGCGCCGCGAGCGATTATCTCCAGATTACACGTTGATCTTCTGCAAAAGAAAACGGGCGCCGCAACCTGCGGCGCCCGACGGATCGTCATGAAAAAGGGGTTCGGCAGACGCCGAACCCCTGCGCCGTTGCAAATTCCGTCGGGTGAATAATTGATTCACTATTGATCGACTACCCTTCTTCTTTAGCGCGCTCCGATCGTAAAGGAAACAACCTAATATAGATCGCAAGCAGAAAGACGACGCCTGTGTCTCGTAGGTAACACTAGTACTTATACCATAGGAAAATTACTTTTAGTGACATTGCTTGGTACTAATACTAAGCACGCAAACGAGCGCTTTTACTTTCAGCGGCTTGCCCTGAGACGAGGATATGCTTCAGCACAGCCGTGAGCTGCCCCATGTTTCGAAGGGCCAAAGATTATGGGCATTTCCCGATGACAGGCGAGCGGCTACAGCCCATCGCCCCCGTTATCCACAGGCCGTGTCGGCCAAAGGGAGAGCGAGCCGAAAGGCGGAGCCGCCCCCATGCGCTTTCTGCGACGAGAATCGCGCGCCATCAGCCTCGACGAGCGCGCCCGATCTCGCCGGCTCTGCGGCGGCGCGCGGATCGCCACACGGCGCGATCGACGCGGCGCCGGCGTCGCTTATCTCGATGGCGATCTCGCCGTCCCGCGCCGATGTGACGATGATCAATTCGCGACGGGACGCGGCGATCGCCGCCTGCGCGGCCGCCCGCAGGAGATCGCTCACCTCCTCCTCGATCTGCGCCCGATCGCCGATCACGAGATCGCGCTCGGCGCGCAGACGCAGCTCGGCGGAAACCCTATCGCCGAGATCGCCGCGCATCGTCTCCCACGCCTCGCGGATCAGCGGATGCAGCGCGATCTCCGTCGGCGCGCATGATTCATGCGTGAAAAGCTCACGCCAATCGCCGACGAGCCGCGCGGCCCGATACAATTGCGCGCCGGCGCGGTCCATGGCCGCGAGCTGCTCCTCCGACTGCGCGCCGCCGCCGAGCGTCGCGCGCCGGCGCGCGGCCTGGAGATAGGCGGCGGCGGCGGTGAGCGGCTGATTGATATCATGGGCGAAGCCGATGGCCCGGAGCTCCAGCCTCCTCAGCCGCTCGGCCTGCCGACGCAACTCCTGCGCTTCGGCCGCGTCCTGCGCGAATCCCACGCCGCGCCCGCGCCGCTCGTCGAGCGCGACGAAGCGGATCCGCAGCCGCGCGCGCGCGCCGTCCTTGCGCACGAATTCCGTCTCGACGCTGTTCTCGGCCGGCGACAGCAGCCGCGTGGCGGCCCGCCAATCGATACGGCCGGCGGCGAGATCGGCGCGCTCATAACCGGTCATGCGGAGAAATTCGTCGTTGGCTTCCGTCACCTCGCCGCCCTCCTCCCAGCAGAAGGCGCCGACCGGACCATTCTCCCAGAGCACGCGCGCGCAAGCGTCGCCCGCGTTGAAATCGGCGTTGCTCTCGGAGCGTGAACGAAGGCGGCCGAGCAGAGCGAGCGCCGCCAAGGCCGCGGCCACCGCCATAGCGGCGGCGAGGCCGCCGATGAGAGCCGAGAATTGCGTAGCCATATCAAAGGATGCGGAACCGACCGGCTCTCCGACCGAGGCCTCCGAGCCGAAACACGCCAGCAAGGCGGCGGCCGCGAGCGCCATGCCGAATCCGCCCGGCCGATGCGCGGCGAATTCGCGGCGCCGAACGAAATGATTCCAGAGAGCGCGAAGCCCGGCCCCGGCAGTTGCGCCCATCCGTCGCGGCGCGCCTGCCGCATCCCGTGAAAACCATATGCTCGGCACAAGCAATTTCCGACAATCACCGAATGCGACGCACGCAAGACTGGCCCAGAAGATTTATTTTGGCAATCCGTCCGATCGATCGGCCGAAGATGAAAATTATCCCATAACGCCATGACATTCCGGCGAAGCAGCGCAAAAAAGCCCGAGCGCAGGCCCATGGAAAAGCGAGAGCGGCAGGAACGCCGTCACCGGCGGAGCGAGATAGACGACGAGCGGGCACAGGATTCAGTAGAAGACGAGCCGCGCCGAGAGCGATTGCGTGAGCTTCATTCCTGGGCGCTCCGAATGAGATAGCCTATGCCGCGCGCGGCGTGAATATCGGCGCGCGCGCCTTGGTTCTTCAGGCGCTGGCGCAGGCGGTGGATCAGCATCTTCAGCGCGTCGACCTGAGCGGCGTCCTGCGCGCCATAGATCTCCTCGAGCAGAGCGGCGCGCGTCACCGCGAGACCGGCGCGGCGCATCAGCGCGCCGAGCAGGACGAGCTCCAGCTTGGGCGCCAGAAACTGCCGGCCATTGACAAAGCCCCTCTGCTCGTCGAGCTCGAAGCTGAGCGCGCCGACCTGCACCGAGGGGACCGCCTGCGGTCCGGGCCGGCGCAGAACGGCGCGAATGCGCGCCATCAGCTCCTCTGGATCGAAGGGCTTGGTCAGGTAATCATCGGCGCCCGCGTCGAGTCCTTCGACCATCTCGTCTATGCCGCGCATGGCGGTGAGCATCAGCACGCGCATGTTGGGCCGATCTTCGCGCACCGAGCGGATGATGGCGACGCCGTCGCCGTCCGGCAGCCGCCGATCCAGCAGCATGACGCCGTAATCGACCGCCTCGATCGCCGCGCGCGCCTCGGCGACGGCGCCGACGATATCCGCGACAAAGCCGGCATGGACGAGCTTTTCTTCCAGCAGAGCGGCGATCTCCGCCTGATCTTCGACGATCAACACACGCATCGGCTGTCCTGTCGCCCTCATGAGCATTGTCGCGGTCTCCCCGGCGGAGCCGCTTCGCCTCTTTGCGCCGTTGGTCGCCGCAGGCCCTGGTCGGCTTCTAAGCCGACGCATCGTATAATGCGTTACTAATATGTAAATATTATATTCGTGGTAGGCGGAGAGAAGGCCATATCTCGTCATTGGCCGCCACATGAGCACTGAAAGCTTGCCAGTGTGGAGATTGCGGCGCCCAGGAGCGGCCCGCATCGCGATTTTGCCGAATATTCGGCCCGCAGGAGCATGCCGCTATATATCGAGGCGATCTCGCCGCCGTCGAGAGAGCGCTCATCGGCGCTGGTCTATTTCTTCTTTGTTTCTTATAACTTTTCCAAATTATCGTCGCGGCGAGCGAATGCGCGACGACGCCGACGAGGAGATTTTTCCTCCGCAGGCGCGATTCACAAAGTAACGTTTCTCAGACTTCGACATGCGGCTGAAGTCATATTGTTCGCCGTCGACGAGCGCCCACCCTGCGGAAATCTGCGCGCGCCGGCCTCGCACCCGTCTTGCGCTATGTCGCCGGCTTGCCCTGGCGCCGGCGGCGTGGCCGTCGCGCTGTTTCAGCGTGAGCGAATCTGCTAGAGCTGCCATCGATAGAAAGGTTCTTCGAAAATGGCGCGCATCTTTCTCCTCTCCCTCATCCTGGCCGGGATCGTCTCGCTGACCGACGGCTTCGCCCCCAGGGCGGCGCTGGCCGGACCGAATGTGCCGCTGTGCCTCGCGATGCAGAATAATTACAATGAATGCGTGCGCCACGAGCGCGCGCGGGAGCGTCGTCGCTACGAGGAATATGAGGACGAGTGGGGCCGTGGCCCGCACGGGCACGGTCACGGGTATGGGCGCCGGCGCCACTCGGATTGCGGCGCCTGGCTCGTGCAGCTGAAGGCGCAAGGCTGCTTCTGAGCGGCCTTCAGCCGCCGATCAGCAATCCGGCGGTCGTGGCGCTCATGCAGGTGGCCAGCGCGCCGGACAGAATGGAGCGCAAGCCGAGACGCGTGATCTCCGCGCGCCGGCCGGGCAGCATCACATTCAGCCCGCCGACGAGTATGCCCATGCTGCCGAAATTGGCGAAGCCGCAGAGCGCATAGGTGAGAATCAGCCGGCTGCGCGGCGACAGCGCCTCCGCGTCGAGCGCGCTCATGTCGCGATAGGCGACGAACTCATTCACCACCGTCTTCGTCGCCATCAGCGCGGCGGCTGCCGGCGTCTCGCTCCAGGGCACGCCGATCAGCCAGACGATGGGGCGGAAGGCATAGGCGAAAGCGAGCTGCAGGCTCGGCGTCTCGCCGCCCAATTGCGGCAGATGCGCGAGCGCCATATTGGCGAGCGTCACCAGCGCGATCGTCGTCAGCAGCATGCTGACGACGCCGACGAGCGGCCCGACGCCCTCGGAGACGCCTTTGACGATAGCGTCGAACGCCCCTGTCGGCGGATTCTCCACGGCGAGCCGCGCTTCGGCATTGTCCTTAAAGATATCCCAGGGCGACATGACCGCGGCGACCGCTATGGCGGCCGGCGTCGCGATCACCGAGGCGATGAGAATATGGCCGAGCGCATCCGGCAGGAAAGGCGCGACGAAGCCGGCGTAGATCACCATGACCGTGCCGGCGACGCCGGCCATTCCACAACTCATCAGCGCGAACAGCTCGCCGCGCTGCATGCGCGCGAGATAGGGGCGGATCAGCAGCGGCGCCTCGATCATGCCCACGAAGATGTGAACGGAAGCGCCTAGCGCCAGCGCGCCCGACAGCCCCATCGAGCGCCGCAGCAGAAAGGCGAAGCCGCCGGCGACGCGCTGCATCACGCCCCAATAGAAGAACAGCGAGGCCAGCGCCGAAATGGTCAGCACCATGGGCAGCGCCTTGAAGGCGAGAATGAAGCCGGCGCCCGGCGTCTTCTCCTCGAAAGGCGCGGGGCCGCCGCCGAGATAGCCGAAGACGAAGCCCGAGCCCGCCTCCGTCGCCTTCTGCAGCGCCTCGGCGGCGTCATTGGCGAGCAGCACGGCCTGCTTCGCCGGCGGGAAATGCACGAGAACCAGCGCCGCCGCGAATTGCAGCGCCAGCCCGCCGAAGACGACGCGCCAGGGTATGCGGCGCCGATCCTCGCTGACGGCGCAGGCGATGAGCAGGAAGCAGAGAAAGGCGAGACAGGAACGAGCGATATCCGCCATGGACTGCGTTTCTCCGATCGGCGCGGGAGGGCCGCCGAAGCGATGCAATTTTCAGGTCCAGACGCGGTCGGGCGCGACAGGCTCGTCCGCTCGGAACATTTTCCGCGCGACCTGTGGCCTTGGCCACATCCCTCAACGGCGAACCGAGCGACATTTCCCGAGCGGACGATGTTTTGCGACCGCGTTCCAACACTCATCCAGGGAGGATGACATGAATCTCGATCTCTCCAATTTCCATTTTCCGGCCGGCGTTCGCGCAAAGGCTCTGACGCTGGTCATCGGCTTCGCGATCGGCGCGATGGCTCTGTCGCTCGGCGGCTGCACTTGCGCCGACGCAGATGGAAACGAGGTGGCCTGCCCCGACGCCTACTACTGAACGAAAGAAGTCTCCCTACGGGGACGGGCGTGGCGGCTCAGACGACCGCCTGCTCGCCGCCGGCGACCCAGCGCTCGAAATCGCCGAGCTTCTTGAACGGAAAGGCGGGGAGCGCGTCGTCGCGGCCGCGGATCGGGGCCTCGACGATAGCACGCGGCGGCCGCAGCCCCGCGGCGTCGCAGGTCTGCGACGAGACGAGCGCGACGCAGTCCATCTCCTTCGTCAGCGATTCGAGCCGCGCGGCGATATTGCCGGTGTCGCCCAGAAACTGCAGCGACTGCCGGTCCGTCGGGCCGACGGCGCCGACGATGGCGAGCCCGCTGTGCAGGCCGACGCCGAAGGCGAGCGGCGCTTCGAGATCATGCGCGAAATCGCGGCTGACGCGGCGAATGGCGCGCCATACCCCGCTTGCCGCGCGCAGCGCCGCGCGGGCGCCCTCGTCGGCGTCGCCGTCCAGCCGAAACAGGCTCATGACGCCGTCGCCGGCGACGCTCGTCACATGGCCGCCCTCCGCCAAGATCGCATTGGTCGTCGCGCGAATGTAGGAGTCGACGATATAGATCGCGTCATAGGGCAGGCGGTTGGCGGCGAGCTTCGTCGAGTCGCGCAGATCGACGAACATGGCCGTCACGAAGAGCTCGCGGCCCTGGTCGAGAAGAACGCAGAGGCCGTCGAGCGGGCTGTCGGCCGGCAGCATGGGATAGACGCCGATATCGCAGCTCGGCCGCGTCTGGCAGGCGAGGCGCACGCCCTCCGGCGCGCCGATCTGCGCCAATGTGGCGCGCTCCGCCGGGCCGGGCGGCGGCAGCTCCGACGCGCCATAGAGCACGCGAATGCGGCAGGTGGAGCAGCGCGCGCGTCCGCCGCAGACGGAGGCGTGCGGAATGCCTTTGAAGCGGCTGGCCTCGAGCACGGAAAAGCCGAAAGGCGCACGAACGCTGCGGCCGTCGCGATAGTCTATGCGCACCGTGTCGAACATGCGCTCGCGCATGTTGCGCAAGGCGCGCAGCAACAGCACGACGGCGAGCAGCGCGAGATAGGAAATCTGCAGACAGAGGATGATCGACGCGAGCATTGCCGGCACATGCGCATGCGGCGATCCTTTCGCCGGCGGGCCATGCGCCTCCATCACCGCCTCGTCCATATAGGCGCGCAAGATCAGCTCCCAGCCGGAGTTGAGCAGGCCCGCTATGGCGAGAACAGGTAGAGCGAGCGCGAGAAGAAGAAACAGAATCGCGCGGCGGCGATACCAATCGCGATAGCGCAGCCACATGTGAATGCCGATGCAGCCATGCGACCAGATGAGGACCATCAGCAGAAATTGCCGCGGCAGGCCGAAGGTCGGATCGCTGATCCAGAAATGATAGAGAATGCGAAAATAGGAATCTTCCAAGCCGAAGGCGAGCACGGCGACGCGCGTGTCGGTGACATGCGGCGCGAGCAGCAGCGGAATGGTGAGGCCGAGGCCGAGCTGCCAGGCCTCTATCGCCGGCATGCGCAAATGCCGCCGACGATAGAGCGCGAAAAGGCCGAGCGACATGTGAAAGGTGAAGCAGAAGAGCAGCAGAGCGACGCCGAAGCTGCTGCGCCAGGGCGCGAGAATGACGCCGTGCCCGATAGCCTGGAGATTGTCGAGGAAGAACAGCCCGGTCGCATGCGAGATGAAATGGCAGGCCGCATAGATGAAGAGCGTGAGCCCCGTGGCGAGGCGCGTGCGGCGCTCCAAATCGAAGTTGACACTCCAAAGCGACATGGACCATCCTTTGAAACGCTGACAAGACGAAATTTTCAGGAACGCGGGGCATGATACGAAAAAGCCAGACGCTTGCACGCGTTAGTTTGTTCCGCTCGCTTTCCAAGGAGGAGATCGCCCAGCTCGACGCACGATGCGTGTGGCGCCGCGCCCAGGAAAAGGAATGCATCCTCAATTATAAGGACGACACCGCGGATATCTACTTCGTCGCCTATGGCGATGTGCGCGTGTCGATCCAGAGCGTCGCCGGCAAGGATCTGATGCTGCGCGTCATCAAGGAGGGCGAGTTTTTCGGCGAGCTCTCCGCGCTCGACGGCAAGCCGCGCTCTGCGGCGATCCATGCGATAACCGACACGGTGATCGCGCGTATGAGCCCTGCGATCTTCCGCGAGGTGATTCATCGCTATCCCAATGTCTGCGATCAAGTGCTCGAGACGCTGACCGGCGAGGTGCGCCGCCTCACCACGCGGGTCAATGAATTCACCAATCTCGACGTGCGCGGGCGCATTCACGCGGAATTGCTGCGGCTGGCGCGCAGCGACAGCGGCGGCGAGAATCGCGGCGTGATCTCGCCCGTTCCCACCCATGCGGAGATCGCCGCCCGCGTCAGCACGCATCGCGAGGCGGTCACGCGCGAGCTGAACCGGCTCGAGCGGGCGGGACTGCTGGAGCGCCGCCGCGGCGCCTTCGTGCTGCTCGATCTCGCCGAGCTCTCGGCCTCCGTCGAGGCGGCGCGGTAGCGAGTCTCTCCCGCGGCACGGTCGTTGCTACCCGCGCAAGGACGCGAGGGAAGAGACCATGAGCAAGTTCATTTACGCCCATGCCGGCGACGCCGACTGGAAGAGCGCCTTGGCCTCCTGCCTGGAGCAGATCGAACGACAACGGGCCGACGCGCCCGCGCCCAATCTCGGCTGGTGCTATCTCACCGACTATTTCACCCAGGCGGCGAGCGACATTTTGGCGGCGCTGCGCGCGCGCCTGCCCGGCGTCCATTTCGTGGGGACGGTGGGGGTCGGCGTCGGCGCCGAGGCGGTCGAATATTTCGACGCGCCGGGCCTCGCGATCATGCTGGCCGATCTTCCCGCCGAGGCTTTTGCGCTGTTCTCCTCGCTCGAGGCGCTGGAGGGGACGCCCAAGGGCTTCGAGCCCTTCACCGCGCTGGTCCACGCCAGCGGCGGCACGCCCGATCTGCAAGCCAAGCTGGAAGCCGCGAGCGCCAAGCTCACCACCGGCTATCAGTTCGGCGGCCTCTCCTCGGCGCGCAACAAGGCGCTGTGCATCGCGGATGAGGTGCTGGCCGGCGGCTTCACCGGCGTCGCCTTCGGGCCGCAGGCGACCGTGTTCTCGCGCGTGACGCAAGGCTGCCAGCCGATCGGCCCGCTGCGGACCGTCACCCGCGCGCAGGGCAATTACCTCGTGACCTTGGACGAGAAGCGCGCGCTCGACTGCGTGCTCGAGGATATGGAGCATACGCTCGACATAGACGACGCCGCGCTACGCCTCGAGCTGGCGCAGACTCTGGCCGGAATCGTCGCCACTGGCGAGGACGCCTCCGCCAAGCCCGGCCAGTTCGGCGCCAATACGGAAGTGCGGCACATTGTCGGCGTCGGCCGCAAGGGCGGGCTGCTGATGATCGCCGAGCAGATAAAGGACGGCATGCGGCTCGCCTTCTGCAAGCGCAACGCCGAGGCGGCCAAGCATGATCTGCTGCGCATCGTCGCGGAGGTGCGCGCCCAGGCGGAGGCCGCCGGCGGCATGAGAGGCGCGCTCTATATCAGCTGCTCGGGGCGCGGCGGCCCGCATTTCGGCGAGCCCAACGCGGAATTCCGCATGGTTCACGAGGCGCTGGGCGGCGAGACGCCCTTGATCGGCTTTTTCGCCGGCGGCGAGATCGCCCGCCATCATCTCTACGGCTATACTGGCGTGCTGACGGTTTTCGCCGGCGCCTGAGAAAGAGGAAGCCCCCAAAATGAGCGCCGAGCCGCGCGGCGAGGATCCGAGCCGGATCGTCTCCGCCTCCGGGGTTTCCATGCCCCGCATCATCTATGGCACGGCCTGGAAAAAGGAGCGCACCGCCGCGCTGGTGGAAGAGGCGCTGCGGACCGGCTTTCGCGGGATCGACACCGCCTGCCAGCCCAAGCATTACAATGAGCCGGGCGTCGGCGAAGGTCTGGCGGCGGCGCTCAGCGCCGGGCTCGCCCGCGCGGATATTTATCTGCAGACCAAATTCACGCCCTTCGGCGGGCAGGACCCGGAAAACATCCCCTATGACGCCGCCGCTCCGATCGGCGAGCAGGTGCGGCAGTCCTTCGAGGCGTCGCTGCGCAATCTGCGCGTGGACCGTCTCGACGGATTGGTGCTGCACTCCCCCTACCCGGACGACAAGGACACTCTCGAGGCCTGGCGCGCGATGGAGAGCCTGGCGGCGCAGGGCGGCGTGCGCCAATTGGGCGTCAGCAATTGCTACGAGCCGGCGCGGCTGAAGATGTTGTGGAAGAAGGCGCGGGTGAAGCCCGCCGTGATTCAGAACCGCTTCTACGCCAAGACCGGCTATGACCGCGAGATTCGCGCTTTCTGCGCAAAGCACAAAATTTTCTACCAGAGCTTTTGGACGCTCACCGCCAATCCCGAAACGCTGGAGAAGCCGGAGCTCGTCGCTCTCGCCGAAAAATATGGGCGCGGCCGGGCGCAGATTTTCTTCCGCTTCCTGACGCAGCAAGGCGTTCTGTGCCTCACCGGCACGACGTCGCAGGAGCATATGCGCGACGATCTGGCGATATTCGACTTTTCCCTGACCGCGAAGGAATGCGCGAGCCTGGACGCTCTGCTGACCAGCGCGCCCGCCTGAGCGGCGTCGAAAGCGCGCGGAAACCGCCCTTGCATTCTCACGCTCGGCCGAAGATCATGCGGCGCGAGCGCGGGGGCGCGCGACGCGAACGCATCGGGGCGACTGTATTTCCATGTCGAAGACGCTCGTTTCGGAAGATCAGAGTTTCTGGCAAGACCTCGACGACGAGGATCGCAATAAGATCAAATCCTGCGTGCAGTTGCGCAGGATTGCGCGCGGCGAGGCGCTGATCGAGCTCGGCGCGCCGTCGGAGACGCTCTATATCGTCAATTTCGGCCAGTTCGGCGTGGTCAACGCCGCCGATGGCGAGATTGTCGCCGAGATCGGCAAGGATCAGCTCATCGGCGAGATGGGATTTTTCACCCGCGACCCGCGCGGCGCCGGCGTCGTCGCCATGCGCGACTCCGAGGTGCTGGAGATCGACCGCGCGCAATTCGACGCGCTGGTCGCGCAATTCCCCGATATGCAGCGCGCAGTGACCCGCTCGCTGGCCCGGCGCCTCGCCCGTCTCGGCGAGATCACGCGGCGCAATTTCCGCCAGAGCAGCCGTGTGCGCGTGATCGCGCTGATCGCCGCGGGCGGGGGATCAATCCCCGAAGGTTTCAGCGCGCGCCTGCTGCAGGCGATCAATGCGCGCGCCCGCGGCTGCGCGCGCGCCTCCGCCGACGCGCGCGCACATTTCGCGGATGGCGCCTTCGACCGCTACGCCGTCGCCGATTGGCTCGGCGCGCTCGAGCAGGAGAACGACTTCGTTCTCTGCGTCGCCGATGGCGAATTGAACGAATGGACCCGCGCCGTTCTCAATTCGGCCGATCTGCTGATCATGGCGGTCGCCGACGGATCGCCGGCGCTCGATCCGGTCGAGGAGTTCGCCTTCACTCTCTTTCCCGCCAATCGCCGGCGCATCGTCAGGCTCTATCCGCATCGGCCGCAGACGCAGGAGCCTTCCGCGCCCTGGCTGCGCGAGCGCGAAGTCTTCATGCTGCATCATGTGGCGATGGATTCGGGCGCGGATTTCGATTGTCTCGCGCGCTTCATCACCGGCCAGGCGATCGGCTTCGTCGCCGGCGCCGGCGGCGCGCTCGGCCTCGCCCATATCGGCATCGTAAAAGCCTTTCAGGAGGCGGGCGTCGTCTTCGATATTTTCGGCGGCAGCAGCATCGGCTCCGGCATGGCGGTGGCCTTCGCGCAATTGAAGACGCCGGAGGAGGTGGAGGCGGCGATTCACGAAATCTTCGTGCAGAACGCCGCGCTGAAGCGCCTCACTCTGCCGAAATTCGGCCTGCTCGACCATACGATTCTCGAGGCGACGCTGGCGCAATCCTACGGCTCCATCGCCTTCGAGGATTTGTGGCGGCCGAGCTTCGCCATAGCGACCGACCTCTCCACCTATACGATGCGCGTGATCCGTTCCGGCCCCACATGGCAGGCGGTGCGCGCGTCCTGCGCCATTCCCGGCGTGCTGCCGCCCTTCTTCGACGAGGACGGCCATATGCTGGTCGACGGCGCCGTCTCCGACAATGCGCCGATCGCGCCCATGCATGGGCTGAAGAACGGCCCCAATGTCGTCGTGGACCTGCGCAATTCCGATCCGCGCCTCTATGATTTCGACTATCGCGCGCTGCCCGGCCGCAACGAGCTGCTCGCCTCCATGCTCAATCCACTGCGCCGCAAGCCATTGCCCGATTGCCCGTCGCTGGCGGCCGTCATTCAGCAGGCGGTGTTCAGCAATATTCGCGAGAAGCCGGCCTTCTCCGGCGCGCTCGATCTCACCGTGCAGCCGCCGGTCTGTCCCGGCGCCAGCTTCATGACCTGGGACAAGCACCGCGAGGTCGCCGAATTCTCCTACAAATGGGGTCTCGAGACGATCGCCCGGCTGGAGGCGGAGGGAAACCCCGCCCTCGCCGAGATGCGCCGCCTATCGCAGCCGAGCTGAACGCGCGAGCCTCGGTCGATCGCTTCGCGCGGCGCCGGCCGCCTTCCTTCTCCCCGCTATGCGCTATCGATCACACACACAGCGAAACACTGCGGCCGTCCTGGCCGGGCTTGTCCCGGCCAGGACGCCGCGGGGGCGAGGAGAATGTGTGCATTCGATAGCCGCTCGCGGGGAGAGGGGCAAAGAAACCGTACTACGCCGCGTCCAGCGCGGCGCGCAGCATGGGCAGATAGCGCTGCGGATTTTCCAGCATGGGAAAATGCCCGCAATTCTCGAAGAGGACGAATTCGGCCTCCGGCAGAAACGCCTTCAGCGAATCGCCGATCGTCGCCACGAGATTATGGGTGGGATCGCTGTCGCCCCAGACGATCGTCACCTTGCGCGGGCTGGCGACATAGGGCTTTTCCGGCGTCGCCATCAAAGCCTGATAGGCGTTGCAGAGGCAAAAGCAGCCGCCGCGATCGAGACCCGCGATCGCCTCTTCCGCGAGCTTCGGCGCGATGGCGGAGGTCGCCGGCGGCATGGCGACCTTATACCAATGTCGCGCCACCACATGATCGAGCGCGCGCATGAAGATCTGCCCGACATAGGGCCGCCGAATGAGATTCATGCGATCGGTTCCCGCCGCCCATTTCTGCGCCTGCGAGATCGAGACCGTCTGCTGCAGCATGAGATGACGCACGCGTTCGGGCCGCGCCGCCGAGAAGGCGACGCCCGCGAAGCCGCCGAGACAGGCCATGTCCAGCACGGCGTCCTTTATCTCCAGCTGCGCGAAGAATTCGTCGAAGACCTCGCAATAGCTCGGCACATCGAAGCGAAATCCCGATTTCACGAAGGATTGGCCAAAGCCCGGCGTTTCCACACAGATGACGCGCGCATGGTTCGACATTTCGTCGATGATCGGCAGATATTGCTCGATGACGTTTGGCGGATCTGGCACGATCACCAAAGTCTTGTCGCCCGCGCCGTTCTTCTGCGGCGTGATCAGCGTCCGCAAGCTCGCCCCGCGCGTCTCGATGAATTGGCCCTTCGCGCCATTCAGCGTCGGCCCCGCCTCGCTGCGAGCGGCGCGCGCGCGCCGATCCGCCCACAACCAGCGCGACATTTCGATTGCGTCCATTTTTCTCGTCTCCGCCGAATATTCATTTGGCGCGGCGCGGATCGCGCTCGCCCATCGATCCTATAGAGCGGACGCGCGCTCGCGCCCTGTGTGACAGCACACACAAATTCCTCGCCGACCCTTTTAACACCTCGGATCAGGCTCGGGCCGCTCGTCATCCCACAAGATGCGACGAGAGGGGACGAGCGCAAGCTGAGCAGCTTGTCATCATGCAGAAATAATGTGACAACTTTCGTCACAATGTCGCCATGCGACGCCACCGCGCAGCACGGCCATCCGCATGAATAACGAGAGGCGCAGCGCGAATAGCGCGGACGTGCGGAAGATTTCGCGCGTCGTTTCCAGCGCGAGCAGCGCGGAAATTCTTTGCCGAAAGCGCGCGATATGAATTGGGAGAGACACATGACAGATACGAGATATATGCCCGAACATGCCGCGCGCGCTTTCGACGCGAAGACGGCGCGCCGACAGCTTTCGCTCGCGCAGCTATTGGGAGCGCGTCAGCCGAAGGACGCTTTCTTCGAGATGCTGTCGCGCCATCTTCATCAAGGAACGCTGATCATTCGTCACAATGGCGTCGATCATCGCTTCGGCGCCGGCGATGACGCGCCGATCGTGCTGCGCGTGCTGCGCGACGATTTCTTCAGCCGCGTGCTCGCCTTCGGCAATCTCGGCATGGGCGAAGCCTTCATGGCGCAGGATTTCGAGGTCGAGGACGGCCGCCTCGTCGATTGCCTCACAATGCTGTGCCGCGCCGGCCTGCACAAGAAGCTGCGCTCCGATTGGAGCTTTCTGCTTCGCTATGCCGGCATGCTGGCGAGCAATCGCCTGCTGAGCCCGGCGACCAATGTGCGCCGTCACTACGACATAGGCGAAGACGTGTTCGACGCCTTTCTACTCGATCGTTTTCAGGTCTATTCCTGCGGCTATGCGCATTCGCAGGACGACGACGCCGATCTCCTGCAGCAGCGCAAGCTCGATCGCATTTGCCAGAAGCTCGAGATCGAGCCCGGCCAGTCGCTTCTCGATATCGGCTGCGGCAAGGGCGGCATGCTGATTCACGCTGCGCTGAATTTCGGCGCGCGCGGCGTCGGCGTCACCAATAGCGTCGCGCATCATGCGCGGGCGCAGGAAAACGCCGGCAAATATGGCGTCTCCGATCGCGTGCGCTTCATCCTCGGCGACTATCGCGAGATCGACGGCTCTTTCGATCGCATCGTCAGCGTCGGCATGCTCGAGCATGTGCGCGCCAAGGATTATCCCGCCTATTTCGGCGCCATAGAGCGCCTGCTCGCGCCGAAGGGCCGCGGCCTCGTGCATGTCATCGGCTGCAACACGGCGATCAATCGCCATGATCCTTTCATTCAAAAATACGTCTTCCCCGGCTCCGACACGCCGAAGCTCTCCGCGATGACGACAGAGCTCGAGAAGAATTGCCTCGCCATTCTCGACGTCGAGAATATGGCGCGCCATTACGCCGTGACTCTGCGTCGCTGGCTGGAGGCCTTCCGCGCCAATAGCGGAACGCTCGATCCTGTGCGCTACGACACGGTCTTCAAGCGCATGTGGGAATACTACCTCAGCTGCGGAATAGCTTCCGCCATGGCCGGGGACCAGGCGCTCTATCAGCTCCTCTTCACCAAGGATTATCACGCGCCGTACCGGCTGCAGCGCGTCTGATGCGCGATTTCATTTTTTACGGGGGTGCATATGTCTAAGGAAGCCAATCAGGATTTCGCGCGGCTGCGGGAGCAGGTCCGCCGCGCAGGATACGCCCGCAAGCTGACCGCCATCGGCATTGCCGAATGGCTGCTGTTCATCGCCCTGACGGCGGCGGGCGTTTCGCTCGTCATCGTCTCGGACATGCTCATCGTCAAGGCGATCGGCATGATCCTCGTCGCCTATGGCTGCATGGGCATGTCGACCAATGGCCACACCGCCTCGCATCATGCGATCAGCAACAAGCCGTGGGTCAATGAGTTCATCATGTATTTCGACTTTCCGTTCTTCCTCGGCGTGTCGGGCAATTATTGGCGCCATAAGCATGTCGTCGTGCATCATCCCAATCCGAACGTCATCGGCGTGGACGACGACGCCGATCTGCTGCCGGTGTTCACGCTCAATGATCGCGA
This sequence comes from Methylosinus sp. PW1, assembly GCF_000745215.1. Lineage (NCBI taxonomy): Bacteria > Pseudomonadati > Pseudomonadota > Alphaproteobacteria > Hyphomicrobiales > Methylocystaceae > Methylosinus > Methylosinus sp. PW1. The sequence continues at coordinate 2,309,520 of NZ_JQNK01000009.1, read as the reverse complement.
CGTGAAGAAGGCCAGCGGACTCGCGCGCTGGTGGTTCGAGCATCAGGGCTATTTCTTCCCCATCGTGCTGCTCGGCAATTCCTTCGGCGTCGCCTTCAAGGGCTGGCGCTTCCTGATCCGCGAGCTGCGCGACGACGAGCGTCGCAACTGGCAGAGCTGGCTCGATCTCGCCTGCATGATCGGACATTGGATCGTGTGGACGATCATTCCGATCTATCTCTTCGGCTTCGCCAATGTCGCAATGTTCTTCGTCGTGCAGATGTTCATGATGTCCTATGTCATGTTCGCGCTCTTTGCTCCGGCGCATTACCCGGAGGAGGCGATCCAGGTGACGAAGGATGCGACGCGCGACAATTATCTGATGCTGCAGACGGCGACGGCGGTGAATTTCGAGACGGGTCCGATCGGCCGGCTGCTGTGCGGCGGCGTCGATTTCCAGATCGAGCATCACCTCTTCCCCTGGATCAGCCCGCGTCACTATCCGCAGCTCGCGCCCATGCTGCGCCAGTTCTGCGAGGAGCACGGCTATCCCTATCGCTCGCAGGGCTGGGGGATCGCGACCTGGAAATCCGTCGTCACCCTCTTCAAGCCGAAGAAGATCGAGGAGGAGTTCCCCGCGGTTGAAAACCTGCCGCTCGCCGCTCACTATCAGCAGCAGAGCCGGCAGCGCCGCGAGGCGGAGGCGCCGCTCGCCAAAGCCGAAGCCGCGAGGCTTCCCGAGGAGAGCGTGACCGCATGACGAGAGCCGGCGACGGCGCAGTCGAAACGATGACCATCGCCGCGAGAGACGGAGCGTCTCTCGCGGCGACGCTGTTCTCGCCCCCGAGCGGGGACGGACCAATGGTCGTCATCGCCGGCGCCATTGCGGTGAAGCAGAAATTCTATGAGCGGCTGGCGCGCTTTCTCGCCGCGCGCGGATGCCGCGTTCTCACCTTCGATTATCGCGGCGTCGGCGCCTCCCGCCGTTTCGCCTCGCCGGGCGGCGGATTGCGCGCCTGGGGCGAGCAGGACCTCGCCGGAATCATCGACCATGCAGCGAGGCTCGCGCCGGCGGAGCCCTTGCGCGTCGTCTCGCACAGCGTCGGCGGGCAAATGGTCGGACTCGCCGACAATAACGACCGCATTCGCGCCATGCTGGCGGTCAGCACGCAGATCGGCGATTGGCGGCTGTGGCCGGCCCCGCGCAAATATGCGCTATGGCTGATGTGGCGCGCGCTGCTGCCGATCCCCGCCGCCGTGCTCGGCTATTTTCCGGCGGCTCGGCTCGGCCTCGGCGAGGATCTGCCCAAGGACGCCGCGCTGGAATGGGCGCGCTGGTGCCGCAGCGAGGCCTATTTCGTCGATGCCGCGGGCCGCCCCTTCCCCGGATGCTTCGACCGGTTCACGGGAGCGATTCGCGCGCTGACCATCGACGATGATTGGATGGCGCCGAAGCCGGCGGTGGAGGCGCTGCTGAAGCGCTACAGCCGCGCCCACATAGAGCCGCTGGCGATTCGCGCCGAGAGGCGGGGCATGGGCCATTTCGGCTTCTTCCGCGACCCCGGCCGCCCCTATTGGGACGATTGCGCGCGCTGGCTGCTGGAGAATTGAGGGGAGGGGCCGCCGCTCACTTCACGAATTTGACGGCGGCGAGGATGACGCCGCCGAGCGCGATCTGCGTGACGACGAGCCAGCGGAGGATATCGACCTTCAGATTGGCCATTTCCGTGCGCAGCTCGCCGGCCAGCTCTTTGAGGTCCGCCTTGGTGGCGACCGAATCGCGCAGCGCCGCGTCCAACGCATCGGCCTGAGCGCGCGCCTGCTTATCGTCGAAGCCGGCCTCTTTCAGCCGGTCGATATAGGCGAGACGATCGAAGGTGATCGCGGGCGAGGTCATGTGCATAGAATAGGCGCAGGCCCGGCCAGAATCAATCGACGCGCTTCGGTCCATGGCCAGGGCCACGACGCGATGAAGGCGACAGATTCGAAATGGCGAGAGAGACGGGGCTCGAACCCGCGACCTCCGGCGTGACAGGCCGGCGCTCTAACCAACTGAGCTACTCCCCCGCGAGCGCGGCGCAACGCATTGCGCTAGCGAGAGGCGCCGAATAAGGCACGCGCCGGCCAAAGTCAAGAAGTCGGCTGCGGGATTTCTCTTCGGGGGCGCCCCTCGCGGGACGGCGACAAAACCGCGCAGCGACATTTCGGGGCTTCTTACGGCAGCCCGCCCTGTGCTTTTTATGGCGAGACCGGAGCCTTCGGAGACCACGTACGGGCTTTAAGGACTTTCGCGGTCATGAAGGCGAGGCCTTTCGAGGATAGTGTCCTCGAGGCCCGGCGCTTCGGGCGGGGAGAAACGCATGTCGGCCCATTCGGCGACGCATCGGCTCGGGCGAGAGATCGCCATCGCCCTCGCTCTCAAGACCGCGGCCCTGGCCCTGCTCTATTTCCTCTGCTTTCCCGCCTCGCAGCGGCCGCATGTCTCGCCGGCGGCTGTGGCGGAAAAGCTCTTCGCTCGCGACCGCGGCTGACAATCCTTTCACGGAGCGCATGATGTTCGAGCTCGACGTGGTGACGCTTTCAAGACTGCAATTCGCGCTGACCGCCCTCTACCATTTCCTCTTCGTGCCGCTGACGCTCGGCCTTTCGATTCTCCTCGCCATAATGGAGAGCGTCTTCGTGATGACCGGCCGCACCATATGGCGCGACGCGGTCAAATTCTGGGGCACGCTGTTCGGAATCAATTTCGCGATGGGCGTCGCCACCGGCATCACCATGGAGTTCCAGTTCGGAACCAACTGGTCCTACTACTCGCATTATGTGGGCGATATTTTCGGCGCGCCGCTGGCGATCGAAGGGCTGATGGCCTTCTTCCTCGAGGCGTCCTTCGTCGGCCTCTTCTTCTTCGGCTGGAACCGGCTGAGCCCGGTGGCGCATCTCGCCGTCACCTGGCTCGTCGCTCTCGGCGCGAATTTCTCGGCGCTGTGGATTCTCATCGCCAATAGCTGGATGCTCAATCCGGTCGGGGCGGCGTTCAATCCGCAGACCTTGCGCATGGAGCTCACCTCCTTCTCGGAAGTGTTCTTCAACCCGGTCGCGCAATCGAAATTCGTGCACACCGTCAGCGCCGGCTATGTGACCGGCGCGATGTTCGTGCTCTCCATCTCGGCCTATTATCTGCTCTACAAGCGCGAGCATCGCGAGATCGCGCGGCGCTCCGCCAATGTGGCGGCGAGCTTCGGCCTCGCCTCGGCGCTCTCTGTCGTCGTGCTCGGCGACGAGAGCGGCTATACGGCGAGCTTCAACCAGAAAATGAAGATCGCCGCGATCGAGGCCATGTGGGAGACGGAGCCGGCGCCGGCCTCCTTCACCCTCTTCGGCATTCCCGATGTGAATCAGCAGACGACGCATTTGAAGATCGAGGTTCCCTATCTCCTCGGCCTCATCGCGACGCGCTCGCTGGACACGCCGGTCGAGGGCATAAAATCTCTGGTCGAGAAATCGGAGACGCGCATTCGCGCCGGAATGCCCGCCTATGAATGGCTGGCCGCGCGTCCCGACGGACCGAACGCCGCCATCCCCGCCGAACTGCTGCCCGCCTTCGAGGACCTCGGCCATTCGCTGCTGCTGAAGCGGTTCCGGCCCGATATCGAGAACGCCACCAATGAGCAGGTCCATGAGGCGGCGCTCACCACCATCCCCAATGTGCCAGTGCTGTTCTGGGCCTTCCGCATCATGGTGGCGCTGGGCTTTTATTTCATCTTCCTGTTCGCGGCGGCCTTCCTCGTGGCGAGCCGCCGGCGCTTGCGTGACAATCCCTGGCTCTTGAAGCTCGCCTTCTACAGCCTTCCGCTGCCATGGATCGCGGCCGAGCTCGGCTGGATCGTCGCCGAATATGGCCGCCAGCCCTGGATCATCGACAGCGTGCTGCCGACCTTCCTCGGCGCGTCCAATGTGCCGGCCTATAATGTTCTGCTGAGCCTCGGCGGCTTCGTGCTGTTCTACAGCGCGCTGGCCATCGTCGAAGTGTGGCTGATGCTGAAATATATCCGCCTCGGCCCGACCATCGAGCCCTTCCCGCGTGAGGCGCCGGAGCGGCCGTTCCAAATCGCGTGAGGCGATCAGCCCCCTCCCCAGCCCTCCCCCGCTCCGCGGGAGAGGGAGCAGATCCAGCGCTTCATCGAAGCTTCGCGATACCTCGTCGCCTCCCTCTCCCGCGAAGCGGGGGAGGGTGAGGGAGGGGGCCTTCGCGAAAGAAGGAGCGCCGGCCACCAATCGTCTCGACAAGAAATCCTCATCGAGGAGATTCCCGACATGATCGATTACGGAATTCTGCGGCTCGTCTGGTGGGCCTTGCTCGGAACGCTGCTCATCGGATTTGCGATCGCCGACGGCTTCGATCTCGGCGTCGCCGTGCTCCATCCCTTCGTCGCCCGCAGAGACGGCGAGCGCCGGCAAACGCTCAACACCATCGGCCCGGTGTGGGAAGGCAATCAGGTCTGGCTGATTCTCGGCGGCGGCGCGATCTTCGCGGCTTTTCCTGCGCTCTACGCCGTCTCCTTCTCGGGCTTCTATCTGGCGATGTTCCTCGTCCTGCTCGGCCTCATTCTGCGGCCGGCGGCGATCGTCTATCGCAGCAAGGTGGAGACGCCCGGCTGGCGGCGCGCCTGGGACTGGATTTTCTTCGCCTCCGGCTTCGCGCCGGCGCTTCTCTTCGGCGTCGCCTTCGGCAATGTGCTGCTCGGCGCGCCCTTCCGCTTCGACGACGAGTTGAACATAATCTATGAGGGCGATCTTTTCGGCCTGCTGACGCCCTTCGCTCTGCTCGCGGGCCTCGTCAGCCTCGCCATGATAACGCTGCAGGGCGCCGCCTGGCTCGCCGCCAAGACGCAAGGCCCGGTGGCCTTTCGCGCCAAGCTGGCCGGCTGGCTCGCGGCGATCGTGCTGCTCGCCGCCTTCACCTACGCCGGCTATTGGGGCGCGCAGAATATCGACGGCTATGTGCTGACGAGCGCCGTCGATCCCTCCGGCCCCTCCAATCCTCTGGCCAAGACCGTCGTGCGCGAGGCCGGCGCCTGGCGAGCCGCCTATGAGGCGCGCCCCTGGACGCTGGCCGCGCCCGCCCTGGCCTATTTCGGCGTCGTCGTCGCCGTGCTGGCGCTCGCCCTTTCGGCGCCGATCGTGGCCTTCATCGGCTCGAGCCTCGCCACCGCCGGCGTCATCGCCACGGCGGGCCTCACCCTCTTTCCCTTTCTGCTGCCCTCATCGCTCGATCCCAATCACAGCCTGACCCTGTGGGACGCCTCCTCGAGCCGCCACACATTGACGCTGATGCTGGGGGCGGTCGTCGTCTTCCTGCCGATCGTGCTCGCCTACACGGCCTGGATCTATCATGCGCTGCGCGGGCAAGTGACCGAGGCCACCGTGGGGGACAAGGACAATTATCCCTACTGACCGCAATTTCCCCTATCGCGCAAAGGAGAGCGCCATGTGGTATTTTTCTTGGATTCTCGGGCTCGGCCTCGCCTGCGCCTTCGGCGTCATCAACGCCATGTGGCTGGAGCTCGAGGAATATAGTGAGGAAAAGTGACGGACCAGCGGGCCGAGCGCCTTGACGGGTCGACGGCTTTCGCCTAGGAACCCCACCTTCACCACTTCGGCCTCGCGCTCCGTTCCTCAGCGGGAACGGAGCCGTCGTCGTATAAAAAGCCCGCAGGGGCCGGCCTCCACCGGACGCGGGTCTAATCGGCGAACAAAGTTCGCCCTCACATGGAGAGACGAGAAAATGGCCCGTATAGCCGGCGTCAACATTCCGACCAACAAGCGCGTCGTCATCGCTCTGCAGTATATCCATGGAATCGGGCCGAAAAAGGCGCAGGAGATCATCGAGAAGGTGAACATCCCCGCCGAGCGTCGCGTCGCTCAGCTGACCGACGCCGAGGTGCTGCAGATCCGCGAGACGATCGACCGCGACTATCTGGTCGAAGGCGACCTTCGCCGCGAGGTGGCGATCAACATCAAGCGCCTGATGGACCTCGGCTGCTATCGCGGCCTGCGCCATCGTCGCCAGCTGCCGGTGCGCGGCCAGCGCACCCACACCAACGCCCGCACCCGCAAGGGCAAGGCGAAGCCGATCGCCGGCAAGAAGAAGTAACCAGCTTACGTGTCGCGGGCTCTCCCGCGACGATCACCTGGGCGCGGAGCGACGAGCGCTTCCGCCCGCATCGAGCCCTAGCGCCCGGCATTACGGGCGCGTTCGAAGGACGAGAAAGAGACTATGGCAAAAGAGACCACCCGCGTTCGCCGCAGGGAGCGCAAGAACATCGTTTCCGGCGTCGCGCATGTGAATTCGACGTTCAACAACACGATGATCACCATCACCGACGCGCAGGGCAACACCGTGTCCTGGTCGTCCGCCGGCACGATGGGCTTCAAGGGCTCGCGCAAATCGACGCCCTACGCCGCGCAGATGGCCGCCGAGGACGCGGCCCGCAAGGCTGGCGAGCATGGCGTCCGCACCCTCGAGGTCGAGGTTTCCGGGCCGGGCTCCGGTCGTGAATCGGCGCTGCGCGCGCTGCAGGCCGCGGGCTTCACCGTGACCTCCATCCGCGACGTGACGCCCATTCCGCACAATGGCTGCCGCCCGCGCAAGCGCCGCCGCGTCTGACGAGACCTGTTTCATCGAGACGAATTGCGACGGGGTCTCGCGCCGCAGGCGCGCGGGACCCGGCCGAGAGCTGAAGGAAAGGCGCCACAGTGAGCATCCAGAAGAACTGGCAGGAACTCATCAAGCCCAGCAAGCTCGAGGTGACGGCGGGCTATGATCCGCGCCGCATCGCGGTGGCCGTCGCTTCGCCGCTCGAGCGCGGCTTCGGCTTGACATTGGGCAATGCGCTGCGTCGCATTCTGCTCTCCTCCCTGCAGGGCGCGGCGATCACCTCCATCCACATCGATGGCGTGCTGCACGAATTCTCGTCGATCCCGGGCGTGCGTGAGGACGTCACCGACATTGTCCTCAACATCAAGGACATCGCCATCAAATACAGCGGCGAGGGCGTGAAGCGCCTGACGCTGAAGAAGCAGGGTCCGGGGCCGGTCACGGCCGGCGACATCCAGGCCACCGGCGATCTGCAGATCCTCAATCCCGATCTCGTCATCTGCACGCTGGACGAGGGCGCCGAGTTCCGCGTCGAATTCACCATCGCGACCGGCAAGGGCTATGTCCCGGCCGACCGCAATCGCGCCGAGGACGCGCCGATCGGCCTCATCCCGATCGACAGCCTCTATTCGCCGGTCAAGAAGGTGAGCTATCGCGTCGAGAACACGCGCGAGGGCCAGGAACTCGACAAGGACAAGCTGACGCTGACGATCGAGACCAATGGCGCCATCTCGCCGGAGGATTCGCTCGCCTATGCGGCGCGCATTCTGCAGGATCAGCTCTCGGTCTTCGTGAACTTCGAGGAGCCGCGCCGCGAGGAGGCCGCTCCGTCCATCCCGCAGCTCGCCTTCAACCCGGCGCTGCTGAAGAAGGTGGACGAGCTGGAGCTCTCGGTGCGCTCGGCCAACTGCCTGAAGAACGACAATATCGTCTATATCGGCGACCTCATCCAGAAGTCGGAGGCGGAAATGCTCCGCACCCCGAACTTCGGCCGCAAGTCCTTGAACGAGATCAAGGAAGTGCTGGCGCAGATGGGCCTGCACCTCGGCATGGAAGTGCCCGGCTGGCCGCCGGAGAACATCGACGATCTCGCCAAGAGATTCGAAGAGCATTATTGATCCGCCCTCTCCCTTCTCCCGCGTGCGGGAGAAGGCGCCGCGCGAATGCGCGACGGATGAGGGTCCTCACCCGACCCCGCTTCGCGGGGCCACCCTCTCCCGCAAAGCGGGAGAGGGAATAATGGAACGGCCGTTCCTTGGCACGGCGGCCGCTAAAATAACGGAGACGCCACAATGTATCATCGTAACAAGAAGCGCCGCTTCGGCCGCACCCACGAGCATCGTCAGGCGATGTTCGTCAATCTCGCCCAGGCGCTCATCAAGCATGAGCAGATCGTCACGACTCTGCCCAAGGCCAAGGATCTTCGCCCCATCGTCGAGAAGCTGGTGACGCTCGGCAAGCGCGGCGACCTCCACGCCCGCCGTCAGGCTATCTCCCGCCTGCGCGACGTCGATCTGGTCAGAAAACTCTTCGACGTGCTCGGCCCGCGCTACAAGGAGCGCAATGGCGGCTACACGCGCGTGCTGAAGGCGGGCTTCCGCTATGGCGACAACGCCCCGCTCGCCGTGATCGAGTTCGTCGACCGCGACGTGGACGCCAAGGGCCAGGATTCCGGCCCCGTCCAGACGGCGACGGAAGAGGCGGCGTAACGCCGATGCTCTCCGGCCCCGCGAGCGGAAGCGTTCTCGGCTGGCCGAAAATTCTGTTGAGATTAGAAGGGGCGGCGCTGATGGCGGCCGCCCTTTTCGCTTATTTCGGCCTCGGGGCCGATTGGCGCCTGCTGGCTTGGCTGTTCCTCTTCCCCGATCTGTCGATGGCTTTCTATCTCGCCGGCCCCCGCATCGGCGCCATCGCCTATAATACCGCGCACACGACCATCATCCCCTTCGCCGTGCTCGGCGCCGGCGTCTCTCTCGGCCAGGGATTGATGATCTCGATCGCGCTGATTCACCTCGCGCATATCGGCTTCGACCGAATGCTCGGCTTCGGCCTGAAATATGGAACCGCCTTCGGCGACACCCATCTCGACCGCGTCGGCCGCCCGCCGGACCCGGAAGCTTGATTCTCGAACCCTGGGAAGAGCTCTCCCGCGCCCGCACCGCCGCGGGCGACGAGCTGCTGCTGCGCCAACGCGGCGGCGTCTATGAAATTCGCTGCAACGGCTATGACCTCATGTCCAACCGCGCCCATCGCTCGGAGGAGGCTCTGGCCCGGCTCGCCCTCGCCGAGATCAGCGCCGCCGCGCCGCGCATTCTGGTCGGCGGACTCGGCATGGGCTTCACCCTGCGCGCCGCGCTCGACGCCGCCCCGCAAGACGCGCGGATCATCGTCGCCGAGCTGCTCCCCGAGATCATCGCCTGGAATCGCGGCCTCCTCGCGCCGCTGGCCGGCCGCCCGCTCGAGGACGCCCGCGTGGAAGCGCGGGAGGGCGACGTCGCCGCGCTGATGGAGGCGGAAGCCGGCGCCTATGACGCCATCCTCCTCGACATAGACAATGGCCCGGAGGCGGTGCTCTGCGACATTAATTCCGCGCTCTTCTCCGCGCGCGGCCTGCGCAAGATGCGCCGCGCCCTCGCCCCTGCGGGCGTGCTCGCCGTCTGGTCCGCCGATCCCTCGCCCGGCTTCGAGCAGCGCCTCGAGGAGACGCGCTTCTCCTTCCGCGCCGAGGAGATCGCCGCGCGCGGCGCCGAGGGCGATCCCCGCCACACGATTTATCTCGCGCGCGCCATCAACTGAGCCCCGCCCCTACGCGCTCATGCGAATTCCACGAGTCTGACGCTTTTCGGGCTAATATGCGGGACCGAATCTCGCTCCACGAATCGCACCCCGAGAGGACGATCGATGATTTTTCTTCGGCGCCAATTCATTGCGGCTCTCGCTCTGCTCACGCTCGCCGCGCCGGCGGCGCTGGCGGAGACGCTGCTCGCGCCCCAGCAGGAGCGCGCCCTGCCGCAGTCGCGCGCCGATGTGATCTTGTCCTTCGCGCCCATCGTGAAACGGGCGACGCCTGCCGTCGTCAATGTCTTCGCGACGCGCATCGAGCAGCGGCCGGCCAATCCCTTCTTCGACGATCCGATTTTCCGCCGCTTCTTCGGCGAGGGCGGCGGCGGGGGCGGCCAGCGCGGGCCGACGGCGCAATCGCTCGGATCCGGTGTCATCGTCGACGCCTCCGGCCTCGTCGTCACCAATAATCACGTCATCGAGGGCATGACCGATGTGAAGGTCTCGCTCTCCGACAAGCGCGAGATAGCGGCGAAAATCCTGCTGCGCGATCCGCGCACCGATCTCGCCGTGCTGAAGCTGACCGAGGCCGCTACCTATCCCACCATGGAGCTCGGCGATTCGGACGCGCTCGAGGTCGGCGATCTCGTGCTCGCCATCGGCAATCCTTTCGGCGTCGGGCAGACGGTGACGCAGGGCATCGTCTCGGCGCTGGCGCGCACGCAGGTCGGCATTTCCGATTACGGCTTCTTCATCCAGACCGACGCCTCCATCAATCCCGGCAATTCCGGCGGCCCGCTCGTCGACATGGCCGGACGCGTCATCGGCATAAATTCGGCGATCTTCTCCAAATCGGGCGGCTCCGTCGGCATCGGCTTCGCGATTCCCGTCAATATGGTCAAGATCGTCGTGGCGGCGGCCAAGGGCGGCGGCAAGCAGGTGAAACGCCCGTGGCTCGGCGCGACGCTGCAAAATCTCTCCAAGGAGATTTCCGACAGCCTCGGCCTCGAGCGCCCCGCCGGCGCGCTGGTCGCCGATCTCTACCCCAAAGGCCCGGCGCTCGACGCTGGGCTGAAGCGCGGCGACGTCATCGTCGCCGTGGACGGCCAATCGGCCGACGATCCAGAGGCGCTCGGCTATCGCCTCGCCACCAAGCCGCTCGGCGGACAGGCGACGCTGGGCGTGCTGCGCGGCGGCAAGACCATCGCCGTGCCTCTGAAGCTCTCAGCCGCGCCCGAAGTCCCGGCGCGCGATGCGGTGAAGGTGAAAGGCCCCTCGCCCTTCGCCGGCGCGACGGTCGTCAATATCTCTCCCGCCGTGCTGGAGGAATTCTCCGTGCAGGGCGCAATCAATGGCGTCGTCGTCGCGGAGATCGACCCGCAATCGGTCGCCGCGCAGCTCAATCTGCAGAAGGGCGACGTGATCCTCGTCGTCAATGACGAGAAGATCGCCACCACCCGCGACCTCGAGCGGGCGACGATCAACCGCCATTATTATTGGAAGATCACGCTGGCCCGCGAGGGACAGGTGATAACGACGGTGGTGGGCGGGTGAGCGGCGCCCTCTACCGCGCAACAGCTATCGAATGCGCACATCCTCCATCGGCCGACGATCCAGAGGCGCTCGGCTATCGCCTCGCCACCAAGCCGCTCGGCGGACAGGCGACGCTGGGCGTGCTGCGCGGAGGCAAGACCATCGCCGTGCCTCTGAAGCTCTCCGCCGCGCCCGAAGTCCCGGCGCGCGATGCGGTGAAGGTGAAAGGCCCCTCGCCCTTTGCCGGCGCGACGGTCGTCAACATCTCCCCCGCCGTGCTGGAGGAATTCTCCGTGCAGGGCGCAATCAATGGCGTCGTCGTCGCGGAGATCGACCCGCAATCGGTCGCCGCGCAGCTCAATCTGCAGAAGGGCGACGTGATCCTCGTCGTCAATGACGAGAAGATCGCCACCACCCGCGACCTCGAGCGGGCGACGATCAACCGCCATTATTATTGGAAGATCACGCTGGCCCGCGAGGGACAGGTGATAACGACGGTGGTGGGCGGGTGAGCGGCGCCCTCTACCGCGCAGCAGCTATCGAATGCGCACATCCTCCGCGCCCCCGCGGCGTCCTGGCCGGGCTTGTCCCGGCCATCCACGCCAACACGCCGAGGCGTCTTTAGAAGCTTGGCGCGCCCCGAAGCCCCGGCGGCGCCCGACGTGGGATGAAATCCGTCGATAGCGGGCGCTTTCCTTCAGTTTCTCAGCTGCTTGGCGTGGATGGCCAGGACAAGCCCGGCCATGACGGCCGCAGCGTCGCGCAATGTGTGAATCCGATAGCCGGGAGATGGAGAAGCCTTCGCCGCTCCAACCTCTCATCCCATGTGCGCCTAAGCACAAACACGCGGGCGCAGCTCTCCTAAAACAGCATCGTTCGCCGGACATGACGCCGACGACGCGCTGGTGGAGAGAATACAATGACTTTCGCCGTTACCGAATTCGCTTCGCGCCCTATCCGCACCGACGCCGCCATGCGCATGGCTTTCGTGATCCTCGGCGCGACCGTCGCGCTGGCCGGCGCCAAGGCCTTTCTGGCGCAGAGCGTCGCCGCCCCCGTGCCGCCGACCGCGCCGGTCGCCTCCATCGCCGAGCCGGCGAGCTTCGCCGCCGCCGACGCCGCGCAGAGCGTCTGCCGTCCCGTCGTCGTCGAGATCGACGAAGGCTATGGCGTGCGCGGCCAGGTCACGCGCTGGGTCTGCCGCAAGGCCTACTGATCTGTGCCCTCGCGCACAAACGCCGAGGACGCCTCCCCTTACGACTCGCTTCATGCGCAGGGCGCGCGCCGCCCACGACACGAACCGAGCACGACACGAACCGAGGATGAGACAATGACCTTCGCCGTTTCCGAATTCGCCTCGCGCCCCGTCGAGACTGGCTCCGCGATCAAAATCGCTTTCGTCATTCTGGGCGCGACCATCGCCCTCGCCGGCGCCAAGGCCTTCCTCTCGCGCAGCGCCGCGCCCATCGCCGAGCCGGCCGCCTTCGCCGTCGCCGAGCATGCGCAGGACCGCTGCCGCTTCGTTCCGGTCGAGTCCGAGACCGGCCTCGCCAAGGGCCAGGCGCTCCGCATCGTCTGCCGCAAGGCGCGCTGAACGATCAGAGCTTCACGAAACGATAGCCGACCCCCGGCTCCGTCAGAAGGATCGCCGGCGCGGCGGCGTCCTCCTCGATCTTGGCGCGCAGCTGGCCGATGAAGACGCGCAAATATTGCGTGTCCTCGCCATGCGCCGGACCCCATACGGCCGTCAGAATCTGGCGATGCGTCAGCAGCCGGTCCGCGTGACGCGCGAGCGTCGCCAATAGCTCATATTCCTTGGGCGTCAGCTTCACGGCGACGCTATTCTTCGTCACCCGCCGCCGCGCGAGATCGATGCGCAGCCCGCCGCTCTCTATCTCGGCGGCATCGGCCACGGTCCTCGCGCCATGGCGGAGCGCCGCGCGCAGCCGCGCCAGCAATTCGCCGATCGAGAAGGGCTTTTCCACATAATCGTCGGCGCCGGCGTCGAGCGCGGCGATCTTCTCCGCCTCGCGGTCGCGCGCCGAGAGAATGAGGATCGGCACTTGCGAGAAGGCGCGCGCCTGCCGCAGCGCCTCCTTGCCGTCCATGTCCGGCAGGCCGAGATCGAGCAGCACGGCGTCCGGCGCGCTGGCGGCGATCGCCTTCAGCGCCTCGCGTCCGGTTGCGGCCTCCAGCGTCTCATAGCCGCTCGCCGCGAGCGCCGGCCGCAGCACGCGCAGCATTTGCGGCTCATCGTCGACGATCAATATGCGCGGGCCGCTCATGCCGTCTCGTCGCTCATGCGTTTCGCCGTTCATGCGATTCTTGCGCCCCAGTCGCATAATCCGCTTCGCGGCGCCATACAACGGCGCCGATTCGCGCCGATTTGAGTCGGCCGCCGCCCGGCTCTAGAGTGTTTTCGAGCGCGGCGATTGGTTCGCGCGGGATATGCCGCCTTCCTTCTCCCCGCATTGCGGGGAGAGGGGGAACGCGCCGAACCATTCAGCCGGAAGTCGTATCGATTCCCGTTCGCTCCGAGCCGTAATGACTCTTTAAAGAGAAGCGATGCCGCAAGATCAGTCCGAAGATTTCGCCCGCCTCTATCTAGCGACGCCCCGCCTCGCCGAGGTCGAGCCCTTTCTCCTGCGCCTTTCCGCCGCGCTGGCGGCCGCCGAGGTCGCGAGCCTGCTGCTGCGCCTCGAGACCATGCCCCCTGCGGCGGCCGAGCGCGCGATAAGCGCGGTCGCGGCCATAGCGCAGCCGGCAGGCGTCGCGCTCATCATCGAGGGCGAGCCGGATTTGGTCTCGCGCTACGGCGCCGATGGGCTGCATCTTCCCTTTGACGAAAAGCGCCTCGCCGCGGCGATCAAACGCCTCTCGCCCGATTTCATCGTCGGCGTCGGCGCTCTCGCCTCGCGCGACGAGGCCATGCGCGCCGGCGAGGCGGGCGCCGATTATCTTCTCTTCGGCGATATAGGGGAGGACGGCGCGCCGCCTTCTCTCCAATGGACCGCCGAGCGCGTCGCCTGGTGGACGGAGATTTTCAACACGCCTTGCGTGGCGCTGGCGCATAGCCTCGCCGAGGTCGGCCCGCTCTCCGCCGCAGGCGCGGAATTCGTGAGCCTGGACGCCGCAGTGTGGGACGATCCCCGCGGCGCGGCCGAGGCCATGCGCGAGGCGGCGCGGCTCCTCCGAGAGGCGGCGAAATGAGCAAGCGCCTCGCTTTCGCCCTGCTCCTGCTCGCCGCCCCGGCCCTCGCGGCCGAGCCAGCGCCCCCGGCCGCCGATCTCGCCTTCGGCGCCTATCAACGCGGGGACTATATCGCCGCCAGGGGCGAAGCGGAAAAGCGCCTCGCCGCAAATCCCAGGGACGCCGCCGCCCTCACGCTGATCGGCCGGCTCTATCTCGACGGGCAGGGCGTCGCGCGCGACCGCGCCAAGGCGATGCAATGGTTCCGCCGCGCCGCCGACGCCGGCGGCAAGGACGCCGCCTATTTCTTCGGCGCGGCGGCGCTCACCGGCCGCGACATACCCAAGGACCGCGCGCTGGCCCAAACCTATCTCGAGAAGGCGGAGAGACATGCGGCGGCGCTGGAGCTATTGGGCGAACTATGGCTCGAGAATGACGGCAAGGAGCCGGACTTCGCCAAGGCGCAGGCCTATTTCCGCCGCGCCGCCGAGCTGGACAATTCCGACGCCGCTTATGCGCTGGCGCTGCTCTACAAGAACGGCCGCGGCGTTCTCGCCGATCCGGCCGAGGCCGCCAATTGGCTGCGCAAGGCCTCCGAGGCCGGCCATACCGCGGCCATGGTGGAATTCGCGATCATGGAGTTCAACGGCGCCGGCGTCGCGCGCGACCGCGCCCATGCGGTGAAGCTGCTGCGGCAGGCGGCCGCCGCCGGCAACATCGTGGCGCAGAATCGCCTGGCGCGGCTGCTGGCCGAAGGGCTGGGCGTCGAGAAGAATCATTCCGAGGCCATGCTGTGGAACAGCCGCGCCAAGGCCGCCGGCCTCGTGGACGAGAAGCTCGACGCGCTGCTGGAGACGACCATTCCTCCGGCCGAAAAGCCCGCCGCCCCGCCGCCGGCGCCGGCGCCGGCCGCGAAATAGCCCGGCATGGCGAGCCTTTCGGCGCATCTTTCGCGCGCCTTTCTGCGCCGCTTCCTGCGCCCGCGCATCTGCGGCGAGGGCGGATCGGATGCCGCGGCTCAGGCGCTGAATCTGCGCTTTCCCTGGCCGCCCGCCGGCGCCGCCGAAGCCGACCCGGACATCCCCGGCGAATGGATCAGAGCGCGCGCGCCGAAGGCGACGCTGCTCTATCTGCATGGCGGCGCCTATATGGCCGGCGCGCCGCGCCTCTATCGCTCGACCGCGCGCTTTTTCGCTAAGGCCGGATTCGATGTCTTCACCCCCGCCTATCGGCTGGCGCCCGAGCATCGCTTCCCCGCCGCGCTCGACGATGTGAGCGCCGCCTATGAGCGCCTCGCGGCGCGCGGACCTTTGGCGCTCGCCGGCGATTCGGCCGGCGGCGGATTGGCGCTCGCCTTGATGCTGCGGCTGCGCGCGCGCGGCCTGCCGCTCCCCCGCGCGGCGGCGCTGTTCTCGCCCTGGACCGATCTTTCGACGAGCGGCGCCTCGACGCGCGACAATGAGGGAAAGGACCCGATCTTCACGCGGCGCGCGCTGCGGCTCGCCGCGCGGCAATATCTCGGCGAAGCGAGCGCGAAGGACCCGGAGGCGTCGCCGCTGCTCGGCGATCTCTCCGGCCTGCCGCCGCTCCTGCTGCATGTGGGCGAGGACGAGCTGCTGCTCGACGATTCGCGACGCCTCGCCGAACGCGCCGCGGCGGCGGGAACCTCAGTGGAGCTGACGGTATTCCCGTTGGTTCCGCATGGCTGGCAATTGGGCGCCGCCTTCATGCCGGAAGCGCGCGCGTCGCTGCGCGAGGCGGCGGCGTTTCTGGCGCGGGACGCTCCTTCGGACTGATCCGCGCGGATGAAACATCCGTCCCTCGCCCTGAGGAGCCCGCGAAGCGGGCGTCTCGAAGGGTCTAGCCACTGCGTGTCGCTGGAACGTCCTTCGAGGCTTTTTGCGTGCCGCAAAAAGCGCCTCAGGACGAGGGGGTTGTATTTGCCGAGCCGAAGCGACTCGAGCGGCTCTCCCACCGTCACCCCCACGGCCCATGCGGCGCCGGCGGATCGAGCGGGCTGCGGCCGTCCTGCGGCAGAAAGCCGGGCGCGCCAGGGATGGGCGCCGGCTGCGCCTCCCAGGGGCCGTGATCCTCGATCGGCGGCGGCGGCTCCAGCTTCGGCATGTCGCGCCCGCCGGCGTAGCGCACCAGAGCGGCGACGCGATCGTCGACGGACGGATGCGTCGAGAACAGCGCGCGCGCCTTGCGCGTCGGGCTCTCGATGAAAAACGCCCCCATGCGCGAGGGCATGGCGGGAATGATCGCGTTCGACTCGATCTTGCGCAGCGCCGAGATCATCGCATCCGGGTTTTTGGTGAGCTCCACCGAGCCGGCGTCGGCGAGAAACTCGCGCGAGCGCGAGATGGCGAAGCGGATCAGCACCGACAGCCCCCAGCTCAGCGCGATAATGGCGAGCGCGATGATGATGGCGAGGCCGGCGCCGCTCGCCCCGCCGCGGTCGCGCCCCTCCTCCGCCGTGCGCTTGGGCGAGAAGCGAAAGCCCCAATTGCGGAAGAGAAGATCGCCGACGAAGGCGAAAATTCCCGCGAAAATCGCGGCGACCACCATTAGCTGCACGTCGCGATTGCGAATATGCGTCAGCTCATGGCCGATCACCGCCTCGATCTCGGCGTCGTCCAATGTCTCCAGCAGGCCGCGGGTGACGGTGACGGCGTAATGGCCCTCTCTGACGCCGGAGGCGTAGGCGTTGAGCGCCCCATCCTCGATGATTTTCAGCGCCGGCATGGGAATGCCGCGCGAGACGCAGAGATTCTCGAGCAGATTATAGAGCCGCGGCGCGTCTTCACGCGAGACGTCGGCGGCGCCGGTGGCGGCGTCGATCAGCCTTTGGTGGAAGGCGTAGGCGATGGCGAACCAGAGCCCGGCGGCGACAAAAGCAATGGGCCAGCCATGCTCGAGATCGCGCAGCGCGCGCGCCATGATCTGCGGCAGCGTGCCGTCCTGCGACGCCTCGAAGAGAAGCGCCACGGCGAACAGCAGCGCCAGCAGCAGCACGACGAATCCCGCCAGCAGCAGCAGCGAGCGCAGCCGGTTCGCCTGAATATGGGTGTAGAGGCCGTAAGCGTGAAACATGGCGCTATTCTCGCCGCCCCGGCGAGCGCCGCCAAGTGATGAATCGCACATTCCGATCTTCGCGAGCGGAAGAGGCCGGGAGAGGCCTGGGGAGGGGGCCGACCGGCTCCCTTTGAACTCGATGCGCTTTGTGTCTTAGTGCGCCTCGAACCGAGGAAGAGCACGAAGCGTCTCATGGACGAGAAACCGCGATCCGACGACAAGGCCGCCCGGCCGACGCCGATGATGGCGCAATATATAGAAATCAAATCGGCCAATCCCGATTGCCTGCTCTTCTATCGCATGGGCGATTTCTACGAGCTGTTCTTCGAGGACGCCGAGACCGCCTCGCGCGCGCTCGGCATCATGCTGACGAAGCGCGGCAAGCATCAGGGCGCCGATATTCCGATGTGCGGCGTGCCGGTGGAGCGCGCCGACGATTATCTGCAAAAGCTCATCGCGCTCGGCCATCGCGTCGCCGTCTGCGAGCAGATGGAAGACCCCGCCGAAGCGCGCAAGCGCGGCAATAAATCCGTCGTCAGACGCGACGTCGTGCGGCTGGTCACGCCCGGCACCATCACCGAGGAGCAGCTGCTCGATCCCGCGCGTCCCAATGCTTTCGCCTCGCTCGCGCGGCTGCGCGCGGCGGACGGTCAATGGCGCTACGGCCTCGCCTGCGTCGATATCTCCACCGGCGCCTTCGATGTCGCGGAGGTCGGCGAGGCGGAGCTGGCCGGCGAATTGGCGCGGCTGGAGCCGCGCGAGATCGTCGCGGCGGAAGCGATCTGCGCCGACGCGCGGCTCACTGCGCAGCTCGCGCATCTCGACGCGCCGCTGACTGCGCTGGGACGCGATGTCGGCGGCGAGAGCGCCGCGCGTCGATTGCTCGATTTCTTCGGCGTCGCGACGCTCGAGGGTTTCGGCGCGCTGGGCGAGGCGGAGATCGCGGCGGCGGCCGCCGCCATTCTCTATGTCGAGCGTACGCAAAAGGGAAAGCGCCCCGCCCTGCGCCGGCCCTCGAGCCTGCGGCGCAGCGCCGCTTTGGAGATAGACGCGGCGACGCGCGTCAATCTCGAGCTGACGCGCACGCTGAAGGGCGAGCGCGACGGCTCGCTGCTGGCGACGATCGACATGACGGCGACGCCCGCCGGCGCGCGTCTGCTCGCCGAGCGCATCGCCGCGCCCTCCACCGAGCCGGAATTGATCGCGCGGCGGCTCGACTCCGTCTCCTTCTTCGTCACCGCGCCAGAGCTGCGCGCGCGCTTGCGCGCCATTCTCGCCCGCGCGCCGGATGTAGCGCGAGCGCTCTCGCGATTGTCGTTGCAGCGCGGCGGCCCGCGCGATCTCGGCAATATTCGCGCCGCGCTCATTGCGGCGCGCGAGATCGTCGCGCTCTTTTCCGCGCAGGAGGCGGCGCCGCTGGTCGCGCAGGAAATCGCCGAGCTTGCTGCTTGCGACAATGAATTGGAGCGCGCCATTGCGACGCGCCTCGCCGACGATCCGCCGCTCGACAAGCGCGCGGGAAATTTCATCGCGCAAGGCTTCGACGCCGAGCTGGATGAAGCGCGCGCTTTGCGCGACGAGAGCCGCCGCGTCATCGCCTCGCTGCAGCAGCGCTATGTCGAGCTGGCCGAAACGAAACAGCTCAAGATCAAGCACAACAACTTTCTCGGCTTCTTCATCGAGGTTCCGCAGGCGCAGGGCGAGAGGCTGCTGCGCGCGCCTTTCGACACTGTGTTCACCCATCGCCAGACGATGCAGGACGCCATGCGCTTCTCGACGCGCGAGCTCGCCGAGCTGGAGGCGAAGATCGCCTCCGCCGCCGATCGCGCGCAGGAGCGCGAGCTGGCGCTGTTCGAGGAATTGGCGGGCGCCGTTCTCGCGCGCGCGCAAGAGCTGCAACGTCTCGCGCAAGGCTTCGCCGCGCTCGATGTTTTCGCGGCGCTCGGCGAGCTGGCGGTGAAGCGCGATTGGACGCGCCCGCAGGTCGACAGCTCGCTCGATTTCGAGATTGTCGGCGGGCGTCATCCCGTCGTCGAAGCCTCGCTCGAGGCGCAAGGAAAAATCTTCGCCGCCAATGATTGCGATCTCGGCGACGCGCGCGCGGGCAAGATCGCCGTCGTCACCGGGCCGAACATGGCCGGCAAATCCACCTATCTGCGCCAAAACGCGCTCATCGCCATTCTCGCGCAGGCGGGCTCCTTCGTTCCCGCCAAGAACGCGCGGTTAGGGGCGGTCGATCGCTTGTTCTCGCGCGTCGGCGCGGCGGATGATCTCGCGCGCGGGCGCTCCACCTTCATGGTCGAGATGGTGGAGACGGCGGCCATATTGAATTGCGCCGGTCCGCGCTCGCTGGTCATTCTCGACGAGATCGGCCGCGGCACGGCGACATTCGACGGCCTCTCCATCGCCTGGGCGACGATCGAGCATCTGCATGAGGTCAATCGCGCGCGCGCGCTGTTCGCGACGCATTTCCACGAGCTGACGCAATTGACGAAGCGCCTTCCGCGGCTCGTCAATCTCACCATGAAGGTGAAGGATCACGCCGGCGAGGTGGTGTTTCTGCACGAGGTCGCGAAAGGCGCCGCCGATCGCTCCTATGGCGTGCATGTGGCCGAGCTGGCCGGCCTGCCGGCGAGCGTGGTGGCGCGGGCGCATGCGATTCTCGCCGAGCTCGAGGCCGCGGATCGGCGCGCGCCGGTGACGAAGCTCATCGACGATCTGCCGCTCTTCGCGCATGTCGCGACGAGCGCGCCCGCGAAGGACGAATTGCGCGAGGCGCTGGGGGCGATCGATCCCGACGCGCTGACGCCGCGCGAGGCGCTCGCCGCGCTCTACGAGCTGAAGGCGAAAGCAGGCGGCCGTTGAGCCGCCGCGTCAACCCATCGCATAGGCGGAATAGGCCGCATTGGCTTGCGAGGTCGTCGAGCCGCTGTCGAGCTTGGCGCCGCCGACCGTGAGAGCGCGCAGGCCGGCGAGCAGCGAGTCGATCTGCGCATAGGGATCATGCCCGCCGTCGGCCTCGGCGGAATCGCCGCCCGCGGGAGTCGACGCCGATTGCGCGGATTGCGCGCGCTGCGTCTCGCTCGCGGGCGCCGCCGTCGGCGGCTGATATGACGTCCCATAGGCCGAGCGGCCATAGAGCGACAGATCGGAAAGTGTGAGCGACACAACCAAGCTCCTTTGTTTCTCGCTTCGACAAAGGTTCTACGAGCGGGAGCTTAACGCCGGCGGCGAAAGACATGCGCAATTTTACGTAATTGCCGACACAGGCGCCGATGGCGCGGCGCGTCAGCGGCCCATGACCTGCACGCCCGGCGCATAGCGCAACGCGTCATAGATCGACCGCACTTGAATATCGTCCATGAATTTTCGCGATATCACGGTCACGCCGCCGGGCGTGTCCATCACGGACCGCTTCTCGCCGCCGGGGCCGACGACAAAGGGAATGTGATAACCATCTTGCACGGGCGCCTTGCGCGTCGCCTCGGCGCGAGCGCTCGTCGCGATCAGCGCCGCTACGACGCCGGCCAGAATGCGAAAATGAGGCATGACGATTTCTCCACGCCGCCAGTCGCCTTTCTATCACGGAGGCGGCGCCGCCGCGAGCGCGGCTTCCCCGGCGCGAATGGTGGATTAGCCCTGCGGCGGCGCTAGAATGAGAAAGCGATTCTCTCCTGGAGCCCGTCCATGTCCTACCGCGCGCCTCTCGACGAACTGCTCTTCGCCATGCGGCGGGCGGCGGGCGAGACGGCCTTCGGTCCGAGCGGGCTCTATGGCGAGCTGGACGCGGCGACCGCCGCCGCGACGCTGGAGGAGGCCGCCAAATTCGCTGAGACGGCGCTGCTGCCGCTCGATCGCGTCGGCGACCGCGACGGGGTGAGGCTCACGGGCGGCGAGGTGGCGACCGCGCCCGGCTGGCGCGAGGCCTATGCGCTATGGGTGGAGGGCGGCTGGAACGCGCTTTCCGCGCCGCCCGGCCATGGCGGCATGGGCCTGCCGCTGCTGCTCGGCGCCGCCTGCACGGAGATTTGGAACGCCGCCAACATCTCCTTCGCGCTCTGCCCGCTGCTCGGCCAGGGCGCGATAGAGGCGATGGAGATCCATGCGAGCGAGGCGCTGAAATCCGCCTATCTGCCGAAGATGATCTCCGGCGAATGGACGGCGACGATGAATCTCACGGAGCCGCAGGCGGGCTCCGATCTCGCCCATTTGCGCACGCGCGCCGAGCGCGCCGAGGACGGCTCCTACCGCCTGTTCGGCCAGAAGATTTTCATCACCTATGGCGAGCACGACCTTTCCGAGAATATCGTTCATCTCGTGCTGGCGCGCCTGCCCGACGCGCCCGCCGGCACGCGCGGGATTTCCTTGTTTCTGGCGCCCAAATTCCTGCCCGGGCCGGACGGGCGCCCCGGCGCGCGCAACGACCTGCGCTGCGTCGGGATAGAGCACAAGCTCGGCATCCACGGCTCGCCGACCTGCACAATGTCCTATGGCGACAATGGCGGCGCGGTCGCCTTTCTCGTCGGTCGCGAGAATGAGGGCCTCGCCTGCATGTTCACCATGATGAACAATGCGCGGCTCTCTGTCGGGCTGCAGGGCGTCGGCCTCGCCGAGCGGGCGACGCAGACCGCGCTGGCCTATGCGCGCGAACGCCGCCAGGGCCGCGGCGTCGCGGCCGATCCGGCGCCGATCGTCGAGCATCCCGACGTCGCGCGCATGCTGATGACGATGAAGGCGAAGACCGCCGCGGCGCGGGCGATCTGCTATCTCACCGCCGCCGCGCTGGACCGCGCCCGCCTGCTGGAGGGCGAGGAGGCGCAGACGGCGCAGGAGCGCGCCGGCCTGCTGACGCCGCTCGCCAAGGCCTATTCCACCGACATCGGCTGCGAGGTCGCTTCGCTCGGCGTTCAGGTCCATGGCGGCATGGGCTTCATCGAGGAGACCGGCGCCGCGCAATTGCTGCGCGACGCGCGCATCACGCCCATCTATGAGGGAACAAACGGCGTTCAGGCGATCGATCTCGTCACCCGCAAGCTGCGCCTCTCCAAAGGCGCGGCCGTGTGGCGGGAGATCGACGACATGCGCGGCGACATAGACGCGCTGACAGCGAGCAATGACGCAATCTTCGTCAATATCGCCCGTCGCGCCGCGGCGGCCGTCGAAGCCTTCGAGCGCGCGACCGATTTTCTCTCCGCGACCTCCGATCCGCGCGGCTTCGAGGCGCTCGCCGGCGCGACGCCCTATCTGCGGCTGTTCGCGCTGGCGCGCGGCGTCACTCTGCTCGGGGCCGGGGCGCTCGCCTCGCATCGCGCCGGCGACGCCGCAACTCGGAAGAGAATCGTCACGGCGCGATTCTTCGCCGATAATCTCGCCGTCGCGGCGGAGGGGCTGGAACGCGCCACCGTCGAGGGCGGCGACTCCCTCATCGCCGGGCAGGCGCTGCTGACGGCCGGAGATTGAGCCGGGCCGAGAGACGAGAAAGACGCTCATGAAAAATCGCGAGCTCGATCGGGAGATCCGCATCCATCGCGACGGCCCGCTGCTGCGGATCGTCCTCGACCGGCCGGCCAAGCGCAACGCGCTCGACAAGTCCATGTACGAGGCGATGATCTCCGCTTTCGCCAAGGCCGACGCCGAGGAGGAGATTCGCGCCATCGTGCTGTCGAGCGCCGGCGACGATTTCACCGCCGGCAACGACCTCGAGGATTTCCGCCGCCCGCTGGACAATCCGCATGATTTCCCCGCTCTGCGCTTCGTCCGCGCGCTGGCGGCGTTGCAGACGCCGCTCGTCGCCGCCGTGGCGGGCGACGCCATCGGCGTCGGCGTGACAATGCTGTTCCATTGCGATCTCGTCTACGCCTCGCATGGCGCGCGCTTCAAAATGCCTTTCGTCGATCTCGGCGTCATCCCGGAGGCGGCCTCGACGCTGCTGGTCCCGCAGCGCATCGGCCTCGTCAAGGCGACGGAGTTCCTGCTGCTCTGCGACAGCTTCGGGGCGAGCGAGGCGCTGCGCCTCGGCGTCGTCAATGCGGTCGCCGGCTTCGACGAGGTGGAGGAGATGGCGGTGGGCGCGGCGCGCCGGCTGGCGGCCAAGCCGCGCGCGGCGCTGGCGGCGACGCGGCGCCTGCTGCGGGGCGATACGGCGGCCGTGGCCGCCCGGATCGAGGAGGAGGCCGCCCTATTCGCGGCGGCGCTGACGATGCGGGAGACGCGCGCGCGGCTCGAAGCGTTTTTCGCCGGCGCCCCGGCCAGCGATCCGCTCGGTCAGTCGTCGGACAATCTGGCGTAGTTCACCAGCCGCGACGCCTTGTAGAGAATGGCGCGCATCTTCTCGCCCGCGCGCGCGCAGGTTCCGGCGAGGCGGTCGATATTCTGCGGCGAGCCGGTGCGATATTGCAGGCGCACGGAGGCGACGGCGGCGACGGCGATGGTGTCGAGCTCGGCCACATAGGCCTCGAAGCGGCGCTTGAAATCCGGGCTCACCCTGTCATAGGCGGCGAGCGCCGAGTGACGTCCAGGAAGCTGCGAGCGCTCGAAATACTCCTTATAAGTCACCGGCCGCCAAGCCAGCAGATCGTCGATCAGCTCCGGCATGTGCGGCAGCTGCTCGAGCATCATGACGAGCTCGTTGAACAGGTTGAGATAGTCGTTGGCCAGACCGGACACCGGGCTGATCAGCGGCTTGGTGGATGAAAAAGGATTCGGCGCCCGACTGCCGTCGACTTGATCGAGCGTTGCGAATTGCGCGTCAGCGGTCATAGGAAATCCCGATATGCTGGGATCCAATATGGGCTCCAATTGATAAGAATCTCTTTCCGCCTTCCCGCTGCGATTCCGGGAAGACGCGGGATTTCCGGCATTTCGCAGCGCAGCGAGAGTGGGAGAATCGAGGAGAGCCATGTGCGGCCGCTACGCCATCACTCTGCCGCCGCAGGCGGTGCGCGACTATTTCGGCTATGTCGATCAGCCGAATTTTCCGCCGCGCTACAATATCGCGCCGACGCAGCCCGTCCCCATCGTGCGGCAGGAGCGCGATCCGCGCGGCGGCGAGGCGCGGCGCTTTCAGCTGGTGCGCTGGGGCTTTCTGCCGGGCTTCGTGAAGGATCCGGCGAGCTTCCCGCTCATCTTCAACGCCCGCGCCGAGAGCGCGCCGGAGAAGCCCAGCTTTCGCGCCGCGATGCGGCGGCGGCGCTGCCTCTTCATCGCCGACGCCTATTACGAATGGCGCCGCGATGGCGCGAAGAGCCGGGCGCGGGCGAGCCGGCCCTATCTCTTCCGCCACGCCGATGGGACGCCGCTGGCGCTCGCCGGCCTCTATGAGACATGGATCGGCAGCGACGGCAGCGAGATCGACACCGCCTGCATCCTCACCGTCTCCGCCAATGGCGCGACGGTCGCCATTCACGATCGCATGCCGGCGATATTGACGCCGAAGGATTTCGATCTCTGGCTCGGCCTCGACGAATATGCGGCCGAGGCGGCCTGGCGCCTGCTGGCGCCCGCGCCGGTGGATGCGCTCGAATTCTTCGAGATCGGCCCGGAGGTCAATAAAGCCTCCAATGACGCGCCCTCGATTCAATATAGGCGCGCCGATCTCCTCTCCTGAGCGAGGCGGGGATGCGGCGCGGGGAAGAAAAACGCCTTGGCGGCTCTGCGGCCGGTGATATGAATCCCGGTCGTCGCCTGTTTCGACATGAGAATTTCTCGAAGGGAGTTTGGTATGCGCATAGGCATGCGCGCCGCATTCGCGGCGCTCGGAATCATTCTGGCCTCATCTGTCGGCTCGGCCAGCCTCGCCGGCCCCTATAATCCGGTCGCGCAGGCCGCGCAGTCGAAGCTCGCCGCGCAAGGCTATGATCCGGGCGTGCTGGATGGCGTCGCCGGGACGAAGACGGCCGCCGCAATCTCCGCCTTCCAGCAGAAGTCCGGCCTGCCGCAGAGCGGCGCGCTCGACGCCGCGACGCTCGACAAGCTCGGGATCGGCGTCTCGACGACCAAGGCGGTCGCCGATTGGATCGCCGTTCCGACGCAGGAGGAGATCGACAAGCTCGTTTCGGCCAAGAATGATCCGGCCCAGCCCTACAGCAATTATCTGCCCAACGCCCCGGCGGCCGGCCTGTCGCTGCCCGGCGCGGCCATTCTCGCGGCGATGAACCAGAGCGCCGATGTCTATGGCAGCCGCCGCGCGGGCGAGCCCAAGCATACGGATCAGGGCTATCAATATACGGCCGATTGCCTGAAGACGAATTACGCGCCGACCAATTGGTCGGACATAACCATCCACTATTATTGCCAAATGTCGAAGCCGCGCGCCTGCTATACTTATGCGCTCTCCGGCAAATCCACGCCCGCGGGGGTCAAATATCAGCGTCCGGCGGCTTATCGCGGCTGCGCGGCGGGCAAATTGAAAGAGGCCGCCGATTTCGTCGCCTTCGTGCCGAAGACGCAGCCTCTGGTCTTTCAATATGTGATGTTCGGCCAGACGCACGCTTTCGATCACGAGCAGGAGCAGGCGATCATCAACGCCTTCTACGGCGTGAAAAATCCCGCCGACAAGGCCGAATGCGCCGCCAAGCGCCCGCGCCGCACCGAGGACCCGACCGACGGCACGCATTGCCTCGTGAGCAAGATCATGTCGCCGCGCCTCGCCGGCAAGGGCGATTGAGCAGGAAGCAAAAATTAAGAGAGAGGGGCCGCGAAGACCCCTCTCTTTTTTTGCCGCGTCACATCACCTGACGCAGCACGAAGTAGCGCGAAGCCGACAGCACTATGGCCGCGGGAAGCGTGAGCGCCCAGGCCATCAGCAGCTTCTGGATCGTCGCCTCTGCACGCCGGCGCCATTGGCGGCCATCGTGCCGGCGACGCCGGAGGACAGCACATGCGTCGTCGAGACCGGCAGGCCATACATGTCGGCGGCGGCGACCAGCTCGGCCGAGACGCCCTGGCCATAGGTCAGATGCTGCTTGCCGATCTTCTCGCCGACGGTGCGACGATGCGCTTCCAGCCGATCATCGCGCCGAGCCCGAGCGCGATGGCGACGGCGATCTTCACCCAGAGCGGGATGAATTTCGTCGCCTTATCGATCTGATCCTTATACTCCTTCAACACTTTCTTGTCGGAGCCGATCAGTTCCGCGGCCTTGTCCTTGGCGAGGAAGCGCAGCAGAAATTCTTCGCCGCGGGCCGATCCGACGATGCGTTCGTTCTCTCGCGGCGGTTCTGTTAAAAGAACATTCTATTTGACATAACGAACAAATCGCAAGAGCCTATAGGCTCACGAAGCGATGCGATGCGCGCCCGGAAGGGGCCGCTCGCCGCGGAGAAGGAGGCCGAAAATATGTCCGACGCCTATATCATCGAGCTCGGCGAGGAAGCTGTCGGCGTGATCGCCCGCGACGCCAAGGGCTATCGCTTCTATGCGGCGAAACAGTCGTTCCGCCCGTTGGAGGGGCGTCTGTTCCAATCGGCGGAAAATGCGCGCAGCGCGGCGCTGGAGCTGCGGCGCGAGGCGCCGCCGCGTTTCTCCGCGCTCACCTCGCTCGGCCTCGTCGCGGAGCAGGGGCGCGGCTGAGCGGCCCTTCGGATCGTTTTACGCGGCGGCCCCGCATTCCCGGCCGGGCTCATGCCCGCCGGGAATGACGGCGCTTCTTTTATTCCCTACGCCCGACCGACGCTCAGATAGGTGAATCCGCGTTTGCGAATGTCGGCGGCCCGGTAGATGTTGCGCAGATCGACGATCACCGGCGTCTTCAGCAGCGTCTTGACGCGATCGAGATCGAGCGCGCGGAATGCGTCCCATTCGGTGACGATGACCAGCGCATCGGCGCCTTCCGCCGTCTGATAGGGATCCTCGCAGAAGGTCACTTCCGGCATCAGCGGCTTCGCCTGGCTCATGCTCTCGGGATCGTAGGCATAGACCTTGGCGCCGTCGCCGGCGAGCGAGGCCACTATGGCGAGCGAAGGCGCGTCGCGCATATCGTCGGTGTTGGGCTTGAAGGCGAGGCCGAGCAGGCCGATCTTCTTGCCGCGCACCGAGCCGCCGAGCGCCGAGATCACCTTGCGGGCCATGGCGCGCTTGCGCGAATCATTGACCGCCACCACCGTCTCGACGATGCGCAGCGGCGCGGCGTAATCCTGCCCCGTCTTCAGCAGGGCGAGCGTGTCCTTGGGGAAGCAGGAGCCGCCATAGCCCGGCCCGGCGTGCAGGAACTTCGAGCCGATGCGATTGTCGAGGCCGATGCCGCGCGCCACCTCCTGCACATCCGCGCCCACGCGCTCGCAGAGATCGGCGATCTCGTTGATGAAGGTGATCTTGGTCGCGAGAAAGGCGTTGGCCGCATATTTTGTGAGCTCGGAGGTGCGGCGGCCGACGAAGACCAGCGGCGGCTGGTTGAGGCTCAGCGGCCGGTAGATTTCCGACATCACCTCGCGGGCGCGCTCGTCCTCGACGCCGATGACGACGCGGTCCGGGCGCTTGAAATCCTCGATCGCCGCGCCCTCGCGCAGAAACTCTGGATTGGAGACGACCGCGAAATCTGCCCTGGGATTGACCTCGCGGATAAGGCGCTCGACCTCGTCGCCCGTGCCGACCGGGACGGTCGATTTGTTGACGATGACGGTGAATTTGTCGAGCGCGCGGCCGATGGTCTCGGCGGCGGCGTAGACATAGGAGAGGTCCGCGTGGCCGTCGCCGCGGCGCGAGGGCGTGCCGACGGCGATGAAGACCGCGTCCGCGCCGCGCACGGCCGGGGTGAGATCGGTGGTGAAGAACAGGCGATTCTGCTTCACATTATTGGCGACGAGCTCGTCGAGGCCGGGCTCGTAGATCGGAATCTCGCCGCGCAGCAGCCGCTCGATCTTCGAGGCGTCGCTGTCGACGCAGGTCACGACATGGCCGAAATCGGCGAAGCAGGCGCCGGAAACGAGGCCGACATAGCCCGATCCGATCATTGTGATGTTCATCGTCTCTCGTCTTTCGCTCGGTCCAAAGGACTGTCACTGCAACGCAATTATTTCGTCGCCATGACAAAAACGTTTTTTGGCGCGGCCGCCGCGCCCGGTCGGGGAGGCGCCGCCCTAACCCCCGACCCCGAAAGCCGCCAGAGCGGCCATATTGACGATATCGGCGTCGGTCGCGCCCAATTGAACGATTTGGATCGGCTTGTCGAGCCCGACGATCAGCGGACCCAGCACTGTCGCCCCGCCCAGCTCCTGCAGCATTTTGGTGGAGATGGAGGCGGAGTGAAAGGCCGGCATTATCAATACATTGGCGGTGTCGCTGAGACGCGAGAACGGGTAGGCCGCCATGGCGTGACGGCTGAGGGCGACATCGGCCGCCATCTCGCCCTCATATTCGAAGTCCACCCGCCGCGAGTCGAGCACGCGCACCGACTCGTGCATGCGGGCCGTGCGCTCGCCCGGCGGATAGCCGAAAGTGGAGAAGGCGAGCATGGCGACGCGCGGCTCGAGGCCAATGCGCCGCGCCACCCCCGCCGCCTCTATCGCTATATCGGCGAGATCGGCGGCCTCCGGCATTTCGGTGATCGCCGTGTCGGCGACGACGACGATGCGCCCATGCGCCAGCACCAGAGAGGCGCCGATGAGCCTGTGCCCCGGCTTCTGATCGACGACATGGCGCACATCCTCCAGCGCATTGGAGAAATTGCGGGTGACGCCCGTCACCATGGCGTCGGCGTCGCCCTGCGCCACCATGGCCGCGGCGAAATGATTGCGGTCGGTGTTGATGAGCCGCTGACAGTCGCGGAACAGAAAACCCTTGCGCTGCAGGCGCTCGAACAGAAATTGCGCATAGACGCCATTGCGCGAGGAGAGCTTGGCGTTATGCACCTCTATGTGATCGCCGAGCTCGAGACCGGCGTTGCGCGCGGTCTGCGCGACGCGATCCTCGCGGCCGACGAGTATGGCGCGCCCCAATCCCTGCGTGACGAAGGAGAGCGCCGCGCGAATGACCTGCTCCTCCTCGCCCTCGGCGAAGACGACGCGCTTGGGATCGCGCCGCACGCGATCATAGATCGTGTGCATCAGCCCGGCGATCGGATCGCGCCGCGCGGAGAGCTCGGCGCGATAGGCGTTCATATCGACGATCGGATGGCGCGCGACGCCCGAATCCATCGCCGCTTTGGCGACGGCCGGCGACACGATGGAGATGAGGCGCGGATCGAATGGCGCGGGGATGAGATAGTCGCGGCCGAAGCGCGGCCGCGCGCCCTGATAGGCGTTGGCCACCTCGTCCGGCACATCCTCGCGCGCCAGCTCGGCGAGCGCCTTCGCCGCGGCGATCTTCATCTCCATGTTGATCGTCTTGGCGCGCACGTCGAGCGCGCCGCGGAAAATGTAGGGAAAGCCCAGAACATTGTTGATCTGGTTCGGATAGTCGGAGCGTCCCGTGGCGACGATGGCGTCCGGCCGCGCGGCCAGCGCCTCCTCCGGCGTGATCTCGGGATCGGGATTGGCCATGGCGAAGATGACCGGATCAGCGGCCATGCTCTTCAGCATGTCGGGCGTCAGCGCGCCTTTCACCGAAAGGCCGAGGAAAATGTCGGCGCCATCCAGCGCCTCGGCCAGCGTGCGCGCGTCAGTGTCCACCGCATGCGCACTCTTCCATTGATTCATGCCTTCGGAGCGGCCGCGATAGACGACGCCCTTGGTGTCGCAGAGCGTGACATTCTGCGGCGCGAATCCTATCGCCTTGGCGAGATCGAGACAGGCGATGCCCGCGGCGCCCGCGCCATTGCAGACGAGACGCGTGTTCTTGATGTCGCGGCCGGTGAGATGCAGCGCGTTCAAGAGGCCCGCGCTGGAGATGATCGCGGTGCCGTGCTGATCGTCGTGAAAGACGGGAATGTCCATCAATTCGCGCAGGCGCTCCTCGATGATGAAGCATTCCGGCGCCTTGATGTCCTCGAGATTTATGCCGCCGAAGGAGGGGCCGAGATAGCGCACGGCGGCGATGAAGGCCTCCACCTCCTGCGTGTCGATCTCGAGGTCGATGGAGTCGATATCGGCGAAACGCTTGAACAGCGTCGCCTTGCCTTCCATCACCGGCTTGGCCGCCAGCGCGCCGAGATTGCCGAGGCCGAGGATGGCCGTGCCATTGGTGATGACGGCGACCAGATTGCCCTTGACGGTATAGTCATAGGCGAGGGAGGGATTTTCCGCGATGGCCAGCACGGGCGCGGCGACGCCCGGCGAATAGGCGAGCGAGAGATCGCGCTGCGTCGCCATGGGCTTGGTGGGCACGACGGCGATTTTGCCGGGCCGCCCGCGGGAATGGTAGAGCAGGGCCTCCTTGTCGGTGAAGACCGGACGTTCGCGCTTCGGAGGCTTATCCGCCATTTTTCCCCCTCTCGTTCCGAATCATCGGACTGCCGGCGGCAGTTAGCAAGAGGTTTGCGACGACAATATGCCGAAGCTCCGGGCGGCGGCCCGAGGCCCCTCGCCCGGCGGGGCGGAACCGCCGGGCGAGGAGGCGCGCCCTAGAACTGCACCTTGGGGGTTTCCTGGACGGCCTTGCGCTCGCCCTCCTCCAGATTGAAGAACTCCTGCGGGACAAAGCCGAAAGACGCCGCATACAAGGCCGCGGGAACGCTCTCGCGTGCGGCGTTGTATTCGGCCGCGGCGTTGTTGAAGAAGCGCCGCGACGCCGCGATCTTGTTCTCGACGTCCGACAGCTCGCTCTGCAGCTGCTGGAAATTCTGATTGGCCTTCAGATCGGGATAATTCTCGGCCAAGGCGAACAGCCGGCCGAGCACGCCATTGAGCGCGCTCTCGGCGGCGGCCTGCGCCTGCGGGCCATTGGCGGCCACCGCCTTGTTGCGGGCCGCGACGACCTCCTCGAGCGTGCCGCGCTCATGGGCGGCGTAGCCCTTCACCGTCTCCACCAGATTGGGGATGAGATCGTGCCGCTGCTTCAGCTGCACATCTATGTCCGAGAAAGCCTGGCGGCAGCGCTGGCGCAGCGTCACCAGGCCGTTATAGGAGCCGATGAGCCAGAGGCCGGCGAGAACCAATACGCCGAGAAGAACGAGAGCGGTCATTTGGGGCTCCTTGGATCTTCCTGCCGCACGCCAGCGGCGGAATGCGCCGAGTCGTATCCGGCTTTCGCGACCCGCGAAAGTGCGCGGGCGCACAATGGAGCGAGACCGGGCGCCGATCTGCCGGAAGCCTCATAGAGGCAAAGATCGAAGCCTGACGTTCTTGCCGATCGGAATCTCATGCATCGAAGGCGGCGCGATCAATTTTGTGACCGCCTCGATTTCAGGCCATTTCCAGACGATCGTGGCCGCCACCTGATGGAGCGGCGTCTTCTGATATGCGGGCGCGAGAACGAAGCCGTGAAGACCGGCCGAGCGAAGGGCCGCACGTTCGGCGGCGTTTTTCAGGATGCGGCCGTCTCCCGAAACGAACATCCATGCGTCGGGACTTTTCCGCAGATACTCGATCCATTCGCAATCGGAAGCGTGACGGCCATTGGGTAGTCCCGGCGCGTCTTTGATATGGAATGCGCGATGTCCGAATGACGAAACAAAGCCGTCCAAAGTCGAGGCGATGACCGGCGCTGTGCAATTGTCGAACAGCGCCTTCACGCGGCGAGCCGCCGCTCTAGCTCGGCCTCGAACTCGACGGCGCGTCTGATCGATGTCTGGGGAACTTCATACGCCGAGGCGACCGTCTCGACCCCCTCTCGTTTCGCCGCCGCAGCCAAGACTGCAGTCGGCACGCTCGTCGAAGCGTCGATCGGCTGGCCGAAGGACCTTCCCGGATCGACGACGATGCTCGTACGACGCCCGGCCGGCCACCATTGGAAAGGCGCCCCTTTGTCATCGAAATCGACCGACTTCAGCAATGGCTCGATGATCTGCTCGAACTCGTATTGACGTCGGAAAAGGTTCAGCAGACCTTCGCGCTCTTCGCCATGCTCACCTGTTTCGGCGACGCGCAGAAAAATGTCTCGACCGTCGGTCCGAAATCGATCGGTCGACAGCGGCCGCTCATCGCCGATGATCTCGCGCGCGATCTGGATCGCCGCGCGCACGCGTCGGGACGAGACTCCGCAACGGATGAACTTGTCGGCGATTCGCGCTTCCATGAGATCGCGAAATCCCAAATAGACATGGCCATTGTCGAGGTCGATTTGCGATTTCCAAAGCGGAGCATATTCATGCTCGCCGACGTGATGGCCGCGCAGCCACCGCGCCAGCTTTCCGGGAGCGATCGCGAGGAGCCTGCCCGCCTCCGCCGGGGTGTACAACCCCACGCCTATGAGATTTTCCATGAGCGCCTCCTGCGCCGTCATAGATTCAGCGCGATGGCGCGCTGTCAACAAAATCCTCGGCCAGTGCGCCGCCCGATCGCGCTTACATTGCGGAGCGAAGCGGAATATAATCTGCGACAAAGCCGCGCCGGCGTCCATTTGACGGAGACGGGGCGCATCCCTATTTCGAGCGAGAAACCCTCGACCGCGAGACCCTCAGGCGCGACAGCAATGGCCATTCGTCCCATCATCACCCTGCCCGATCCGCGGCTGCGGCTCGTCTCCGAGCCGGTCGCGACCTTCGACGGCGAGCTTCAGCAGCTTCTCGACGATATGCTCGAGACCATGTACGAGGCCCCCGGCGTGGGCTTGGCGGCGATCCAGATCGCCGTGCCCAAGCGCATCGTGGTCGCCGACGCGACGCGCGGCGACGAGCCGAAGAATCCGATGTTCTTCATCAATCCCGAGATCGTCTGGGTCTCCGAGGAGCTGTTCGTCTATCAGGAGGGCTGCCTCTCGGTCCCCGATTATTTCGAGGATGTGCAGCGCCCGGCGCGCGTGCGCGTGCGCTATCTCGACCGCACCGGCGCGACGCAGGAGATCGAGGCCGACGGACTGCTCGCCACCGTGCTCCAGCACGAGATCGACCATCTCGAGGGCGGGCTGTTCATCGACCATCTCTCCCGGCTGAAGCGCGAGCGCGTGGTGAAGAAATTCGCCAAGGCAGCCGCGCGCGCCGCTCCGCCCGCTCCCGTCGCCGACAAGGTCGAGGCGTAACGCCCCAATGCGCGTCGTCTTCATGGGCACGCCCGATTTCGCCGCGCCTCTGCTCCAGAAAATCGTCGCCGACGGCCATGAGGTCGCGGCCGTCTACACGCGCGCGCCGGCCCCGGCCGGCCGCGGCATGGAGCTGAAGCTCTCGCCCGTCCATCGTCTGGCCGAGACGCTCTCCATCCCCGTCTTCACGCCCAAGAGCTTCAAGAACGCCGAGACGATCGGCGCCTTCGCCGATCTCGACGCAGATGTCGCCGTGGTCGCCGCCTATGGGCTCATTCTGCCGCAGGCGGCGCTGGACGCGCCGCGTTTCGGCTGCCTCAATCTGCATGGCTCGCTGCTGCCGCGCTGGCGCGGCGCGGCGCCGATCCAGCGCGCGGTAATGGCCGGCGACGCCGAGACGGGCGTGATGGTGATGAAGATGGAGGCCGGGCTCGACACCGGCCCGGTCGCCGCGACGGCGCGCGTCACAATCGGCGAGGATATGACGACGGGCGAGCTGCACGACGCCCTCGCCGCCGCCGGCGCCGAGCTGATGGTCAAATCGCTACGCGATCTCTCCCAGGGCGGCCTCTCCTTCACGCCGCAGGCGCAAGGCGGCGTGACTTACGCGCAAAAGATCGACAAGAGCGAGAGCCGCATCGATTGGCGGCGCCCCGCGCAGGAGATTCACAATCTCGTGCGCGGGCTCTCGCCCTTTCCCGGCGCCTTCTTCGAGAGCGATCTCGGCCATGGCGTCGAGCGCGTGAAAGTGCTGCGCACAAAGCTGGAGACGGGCGCGGGCGCGCCCGGCGCGGCGCTCGACGACAAGGGCCTCATCGCCTGCGGCGAGGGCGCCGTTCGGCTGATCGAGGCGCAGCGCGGCGGCAAGGCGCCCATGGCCATTGCGGAATTTCTGCGCGGCCGCCCGCTCGCGCCGGGCATGACTCTGGCGACGTAACCGCGATGGCGACTTCTCAGAAGGCGGCCGCCCCACCCCCTGGAGGCGATAGCCCTGCCCCTGGAGGGGGGAGGTCGATCGCCGCAGGCGAGCGGGAGGGGGTGACGCCCCGGGACTTGGGCGCGACCCCACCCCGGACGGCTGCGCCGTCCGACCCTCCCCCTGAAGGGGAGGGTGGGCGCGCCGCCTTCCGCTACGCTCTCACCATCGAATATGACGGCTCGCCCTTCGTCGGCTGGCAGCGGCAGGAGAATGGCGTCTCCGTGCAGCAGCGGCTCGAGGAGGCGGTTTCGGCGCTGGAAGCAGGCAAGCGGCGCGTGCTGCATGGCGCCGGGCGCACCGACGCCGGCGTGCACGCGCTGGGGCAGGTCGGCCATGTCGATCTCTCGCGCGAGTGGCGCGAGGATCGCCTGCGCGACGCGCTCAACGCGCATTTGCGGCCGTCGCCCATCGCCGTGCTGGAGACGCGCCGCGTCGCGCCGACATTCGAGGCGCGCTTCTCGGCCATTCAGCGGCATTATCGCTATGTGATCGACAATCGCCGCGCGCCGCTGACGCTGCAGCTCGGCCGCGCCTGGCATGTGAAGCGCCCGCTGAACGCGCAGGCCATGCATGAGGCCGCGCAGGCGCTGGTCGGCCGGCATGATTTCACGACATTTCGCTCGACCGAGTGTCAGGCCAACTCGCCGGTGCGGACGCTGGAGAAGCTCGACGTGCGGCGCATGGGCGACGTCATAGAGATCGGCGCCTCGGCGAGGTCGTTCCTGCACAATCAGGTGCGCTCGCTGGCCGGCTCGCTGGAGCATGTCGGCTCCGGCAGATGGAGCGCCGACGATCTGCGCGCGGCGCTCGAGGCGAAGGATAGGACCCGCTGCGGTCAGGTCGCCCCGCCGCATGGGCTCTATCTCGTCGCCGTCGATTATTGAGGCTGCGACGCCCCCTCCCTCACCCTCCCCCGCTTCGCGGGAGAGGAGATGGCGGGCGTTACGCGAACTCTCGATGACACGCGGAAACTGCTCCCTCTCCCGCAAAGCGCACGGCTGTCCGGGGAATGAGTCGATAGGTCGCGGGCGCATGCCCGGCTTTCCCGAGAGTTTCGGGGTACTTTCTGGTTGTCGAGACTCAGAAAGAAAGAGCCGGACATGCGCCTCGAGAATAGCGTCTTCGTCGAGCTTCTCAAACCGATCGATCGTCGCAGCTTCCAGAAGATCGTGGATCGTCACGGCGGCGACGCCTACGACAAATCCTTCAGGAGCTGGAGCCATCTGGTGGCGCTGATCTTCGCGCAGCTGGGCGCGGTCGTCAGCCTGCGCGCCCTCGTCGCCGCCTTCAACGCCGAGGCCAATGGGCATTATCACCTGGGCGTCGGGCGTTTCGCGCGCTCGACGCTCGCCGAAGCCAGCGCCCGCCGGCCCGTCGCCGTCTTCGCCGATCTCTTCGCTCTGCTCGCCGCGACGCTCGACCGCAAGACGCGGCGCGAGGGAGCCGAGATGCTCCGCCTCATCGACTCGACCCCCATCCCTTTGAGCAAGTTCCATGCGTTCGCCCGCTCCAACGGCCGCATCCACGGGCTCAAAATGCATGTCGCCTATGATCGCGGGGCCGACCGTCCCTATCGCGTCGAGGTGACGCTCGCCAATGTCAATGATGTCACCATCGGCAAGAAGACGCCGATCGAGGCGGGCGCCACCTATGTCTTCGACAAGGGCTATTATGATTTCAAATGGTGGAAGGGCATTCACGACGCCGGGGCGCTCTTCGTCACGCGGCCAAAGACCAACACGCGCTTGAAGGTCGTCGCCGAACGGCCGCTCGATAAGACCCGCGGCGACGGCTTCACCGTGCTCGCGGACAGCGAGGTCGCGCTGGCCAGCAAGGGCGATTCCAAGCTGCGGATGCGCCTGCGCCGCATCCGCATCGAGCGCGACGCGGCGAGCCGGACGAAATCGCCGATCATCGAGGTGATCACCAACGACATGACCCGCGATGCGGTGGAGATCGCCGCGCTCTACAAGGCGCGCTGGGCGATCGAGCTGCTGTTCCGCTGGCTGAAGCAGCATCTCTCGATCCGCAAGTTCTTGGGCAAGAACGAGAACGCCATCAAGCTTCAGCTGCTGGCGGCGATGATCGCCTTCCTGCTGCTGCGCATCGCCGCGCACAGCCACGGCGTCACTCTGCCGCCGCTGCGCTTCGCCGAGCTGGCTGGCCGCTTCCTGTTCGCGCGCCGGCCCGTCGCATCGATCGACGAGCCGCCGCCCAAATATCGCGTGCCGAGCCGGTGGAAGTCCGACTGCCAGATCGAGATGATCTATGCCTGAGTTTCCCCGGACAGCCGTGCGCAAAGCGGGGGAGGGTCGGGGAGGGGGCCGCCTCTCCGGCTTACTCGATACCCGCCTCGCGATTGCGCATGTTGATGGCGTTGCGGAGTTGCTCGTTGATCGCGACCGGATCGGTCGGCGAGGGCTTGGCCTGCAGCAGCGCGCCGCGCACCAGGGACGCCTCCTCGGCCGTCAGCACCACAGGGCCGGCCATGAAGGCGGCGTTGGGCAGCGTGTGCAGGATCCTCAAGCGATTGGGATGGTCCTTGACCTCGACGACGCGATCGGCGACCGGCTTGCCGTCCACACAGACATAAGGACCGATGACTTCGACTTTGTGGCCATCGTCGGTATTTCTGATGAAAGTCGTTTGCATTGTCGTCGCCACTCGTGCTGGATTGAACTCGCGCAAAATGGCAGCAAGTTTCGTGCCGGCTAACGCCTGCGCCGGGTCAGCCGCGCCAACGCCGCGCTGACCAGCCCTCCGAAACAAAGGGCTGCCGCGAGCTCCGCCAAAAGCATGCCGAATCCAAAGGCGAGCGGCATTTCTCCGCTGTCCGGCGCGGGCGGCGGGAAGTAGAACCAAAGACAGAGCCATTCCCGACGAGCGCGAGGAAGAGGCAGAAACCGACATAGAGCCGCAAGAGCGAGCCCCGCTATGACCGAGGAAGGAAAGAAGCGCCGCCAGCCGCCACCGCCGCCCAAGAAGAACGCCGCGGCGCTGGCCGCCGCGCTGAGGGCCAATCTGCGCCGACGCAAGGCGGCCGCGCAATCGCCGAGCGAAGGGGAAAAGGGAGAAACGGCGAAAACCCCGCCCGCGGACTGATCAGACGACTTCAGGCTTCGGAGCCGCCCTCTTCCTCGCGGCGGAAGGGCAGGCTCGCCTCATAATCGGCGATCGCCTCGTCCACGGCCACTTTCTCGCGCGAGAGAAACTCGACCACCGCGGTCCGCAGCCGCGCGTCGGCGAAATCATGCGCCGAATGGGTGGCGACGGGCCGATAGCCGCGCGCCAGCTTGTGCTCGCCCTGGGCGCCGGCCTCCACGCGCTTATAGCCGTGGCGAATGGCGTATTCGATCGCCTGATAATAGCAGACCTCGAAATGCAGAAAGGGCCGCTCCTCCAGCGCGCCCCAATTACGGCCGTAAATGGCGTCGTCGCCGAGAAAATTGATCGCCCCCGCGATGTAATGCCCCTCGCGCCGCGCCATCACCAGGAGGATGCGGTCCGCCATGGTCTCGCCGATGCGATCGAAGAAATCGCGCGTCAGATAGGGCCGTCCCCATTTGCGCGCGCCCGTGTCCATATAGAAGGCGTAGAATTTCTCCCAATGCGCGGGCTCTATGTCCGCGCCGGTCAGAAGATCGATCGAGACGTCGTCGCCCAGCGCGTCGCGGCGCTCGCGCTTGATCGTCTTGCGCTTGCGCGAGGAGAGCGCGGCGAGGAAATCGTCGAACTCCCGGTAGCCTTCGTTGAAGAAATGGAACTGCTCGCCGGCGCGCGGCGCGAAGCCCTCGGCCGCCAGCGCGCCGACCTCGCCCTCTGTCGCGAAGGTGACATGGATGGAGGAGGCCTCCGCCGCCTGGCGCAGCGCGCGCAGCGCATGGATCAGGCCCGGCAGCGCGCCCTCCGGCGCATCGCGGGCGATGAGCAGCCGCCGCCCCGTCGCCGGGGTGAAGGGAACCGCGACCTGCACCTTGGGATAATAATGTCCGCCGGCGTTCTCATAGGCCTGAGCCCAGCCGAAATCGAAGACATATTCCCCCATGCTGTGCATCTTCACATAGGAGGGCGCGGCCGCGACGAGGCGGCCCTCGGCGTCTTCCAATATCGTGTAGAGCGGCGTCCAGCCGCTGCGTCCGCCGACCGATTTGGAGCGCTCCAGCGCCAGCAGAAAGGCGCTGGAGATAAAAGGATTGTGCCGCTCGCCGCCGGCCTCCTCGGCGGTGAGGCCGGGCGGATTGGCGAGCGCGTCCCAGGCCGCGGCGTCGATCTGCTCGAGCGTTGGGATGAAACGGGCCGTCAGACGAGCCGAGGACGTCCTTTGATCTGAGCACATGGCGCCCGCGGTTTTGAAAGAGAGCTGCACACTCTACGCAAAGCGAAAGACGTTCCAATCGGCTTTTTGCTCGCGCGGCGCCGGCACGGTTATTGCTTCAAAATTAGGCGCCTGTGTGCCGACGAGAGGAATGGACGAGGAAACGAATGCCGCTCTACTCCTATGAATGCCAAGATTGCCATGCGGAGTTCGAACTGCTGGTCAGCGCTTCGGACACGCCCGTCTGCCCGTCCTGCGGAAGCGAGAAATTGCAGCAGCAGGTCGCCAAAATCTGCGTCGAGATCAAATATCCCGCCATCGCCAAATCCTGGCGCAAGGCGGCCGCCGCCGAGGGCGAGCTGTCCAATTTCAGCAAGAAGGAAATTCAAGCGAAGCCGAAGAGCTGACGCGCCTTCGGCTCTTTCGCTCGCGGCGTCAGCGTTTGGCTGGCGCCTGCAGGCTCCATATCCGCCCGTCGGGATCGCGGATGGTCATTTCCCGCGTTCCCCAATGCGTATCCGCAAAGGGCGAGACGATGTCGATCGACGGGTCGAGGCGAAACGCCGCCTCGTCGGCGACATTCAGGACCAGACGCGTCTGCGGCGTCTCGCTCTCGGGAACTTCCGCAATGAAGAGATAAGGTCCGGCGCCGTTGCGGAGCTGGCCGGAGTTGTGATCCGTCTCGAACTCCAGCGCGTAGCCGAGAGACTGGAAGAATTTCGCCGCTTTGCCCCAATTGTGGGTGGTCAGGAAAATGGCTTCAACGCCCTTTGTCGTCATCTCGGCTCTCCTCCTTTGGTGATTGGGCGGGTTGCTCGCACGCGTCGAGATAGGCGCGCAGCGCGGCGGCGACCAAGGCCGAGAGGGATTGCTCCGTCTCGATGGCATGGTGCTTGACCCGCCGGATCAACCCCAGCGGCAAATACACGTTGAACTGCTTGACCTCGTCATCCGCCATGATTGCTAGCATACTAGCATTCTAGCGAATGTCGAGCCCTGATCGCAGCGCTCGCCGACTTCTCGCACCTTGGCGGACCTAGGCGGACAGAGCCGGATGACGCCGCGGCGTGGGCGTGCTAAGCGCGCGCATGCTCGAAGGACTTCCCCCCAATGGCGCCAGCCACGGCCTGCGCCTCGTCTGCGACCAAACATCCGCGCGCGCCATCGCCGATCTCGTGGTCGAGACTTTCGACCCGGCCGAGACCGCGGCCACGGCTTTCGAGGAGCCGGATGAAAAAAGCTGGGCCGTCGAAGTCTATTTCGGCGATCCGCCCGACGAAGCGCAGATTCGCGCGCTGATCGAGGTGGCCGCCGGCGCGGAGGCCGCCGCCGCCGCGCAATTTTTCGAGATTTCGCAGAAGGATTGGGTGGGCGCTTCGCTCGAAGGGCTGCGGCCGGTGCGCGCCGGACGATTCCTGGTCCATGGCTCGCATGATCGCGGCCGCGTCGGCGCGAGCGACATCGGCATTGAGATAGAGGCGGCGCTGGCCTTCGGCACCGGCCATCACGGCACCACGCTCGGCTGCCTGCTGACGCTGGCGGAAATCTGCAAGCAGCGACGCCCGCAGAATGTGCTGGATGTCGGGACCGGCACCGGCGTGCTCGCCATCGCCGCCGCGCGCCTGCTGCGACAGCCCATCGCCTGCGGCGATATCGATCCTGTGGCGGTGGAGACGGCGGGCGTCAACGCGCGCTTCAACGGCGTCGGCGATCTGGTGCGGCCGGTCGTCGCCGTGGGCGTGCGCCATCCAGCGCTGGCGCCGGACCGTTATGACCTGATCTTCGCCAATATTCTCGCCAAGCCGCTGCGCCTGCTCGCGCCCAAGATCGCCGCCGTCGCCGCGCCGGGGGCCGAGCTCGTGCTCTCCGGCCTGCTGGCGCGCGATGTGCCGGGCGTGCTCTCCGCCTATCGCGCGCAGGGCTTTTCGCTGGCGAAGCGCCGCGACATAGACGGCTGGGCGACCCTGCTGCTGCGCAGCGGCGGCGCCGCGCCCCGGCCCGATTGGCGACTGCCCGACGACGAAGACGACGAGGACTGAAGGAAGGGCGTCATTTCGGCATGGAGCGTGGATCGCGCGCGCCATGCCGAACGCCATGGACAATGATTTCTGTCGCGGTCACCTGATAGAAAATCAAATAAGGATAAGGATATACGACGATACGCCTGAGGCCGAGTCGGCTGGTGGCCACTCCGACATTCGGATGACTTACGACTGCCTCGAGCACGTTATGAATGCGGCGCTTGACGCGATGCGCGCCTTCCGGCGAACGCCCGTCGATATAGGCGAGAACGCGCTCGAGCTCGGCTGCGGCGCGAAGCGTGAAACGCAGCTTCACAGCCCGTGCTTCGCCCAAATGGCCCGGATTTGCTCCTCAGTGGCGAATTCGCCGCGCTCCGCCTCGGCGAAAGATTCGTCGAAGGAGGCCTCTTCTTCCGCGGTCAGTCGAATGAGACCGGGCTCGCCCCCGGTGAGCGCCATGATGACGCGCGCGAGATCGTCCTGCATCGCCGCCGGCAGAGTGCGCGCCGCCGCGACGGCCTCGTCGAGAAGTTTGGTCATAAAAGTTATTCTAGCGCGAGGCGTGAGGCGCAGGAAGCGGCTTCGATTCCCAAATCGGCGCGCGCCTTGCTACGCGACACGGAACGAAAGAGGATGCGACCGCGATCATGG
This sequence comes from Methylosinus sp. PW1, assembly GCF_000745215.1. Lineage (NCBI taxonomy): Bacteria > Pseudomonadati > Pseudomonadota > Alphaproteobacteria > Hyphomicrobiales > Methylocystaceae > Methylosinus > Methylosinus sp. PW1. The sequence goes on along the minus strand of NZ_JQNK01000009.1, from coordinate 2,268,289 downwards.
CGCTGACGATCCGACGGCTCACGACCGCCGACGCCGCCGAGTTCCATGCTCTGCGGCAGGAGGGGTTTCGCCTGCACGAGCGGGAGTTTCGCTTCGCGCCGGAGGATGAGGCGCATCTCACGCTCGAGAATGTCGCGGCGCGGCTGGCGCATGATTTCGTCGTCGGCGCTTTCGAGGGCGAAACGCTGCAAGGCGTCGCCGGTCTCGCGGGCTTCGCCGGCGCCAAGACGAAGCACAAGGCGCTGCTCTGGGGCATGTATCTGCGCGAGCGCCACAGAGGCGCGGGCGGCGCCGACGCGCTGATGGCCGCGCTGCTGGAACATGCGCGCGCGACATATGAGATCGTCACGCTGACCGTGATGCGCAACAATGAAAGAGCGCTGCGTTTCTACGCGCGTTGGGGATTTACGATCTATGGCGTCGAGCCGGCGTCCGTGAAGACGGCGAATGGCGCCTATCTCGATGAAGCGCTGATGGCGTTGCGGCTCGCATGAGATGCGATATTGCCGCAGAGCGGGGAAGGGCATAGGTTCGAGACATGTTCGAGAGCAGATTCCAGAGCTTTGCCGACGACGCCTGCGGGCAGGACAGCGCGGAGCGCCTCGCGGCCCTGCGCGCCGAGCTCGCGCGCCTAGAGATCGACGGCTTCATCGCCCCGCGCGCCGATGAGCATCAGAACGAATATGTGCCGAAATCGGCGGAGCGCCTCGCCTGGCTCACCGGCTTCACCGGCTCGGCCGGCGTCGTCGTCGTGCTCGCCGACAAAGCCGCGCTGTTCGTCGACGGACGCTACACGCTGCAGGCGCCCGAGCAGGTGGATACGAAACGCGTCGCCGTTCTCGACATCGCCAAGACGGCGCCTTCGCGCTGGCTCGCCGAGACGGCGAAGAAGGGCGCGCGCATCGGCTATGATCCTTGGGTGCATACGCCCGCGCAGATCGAGCGCTACGCCAAGGCGCTGGAGAGCAAGGGCGTCACGCTGGTCCCGCTCGAGCGCAACCCGATCGACGCTGTTTGGACCGACCGGCCGGAGCCGCCGCAAGGCGCGATCTCGCTCTATCCGCCGC